>CAYVLJ010000058.1:0-12071 GCA_964452375.1 uncultured bacterium
GAAAATTTACCCAAACCTGAAGAAAATGAACACCTGTGGATCAAGGATTTCTGTGAAACCTGCAATCGCTGCGTAAAAAAATGTCCGGCTCAGGCCATTTATAAAGATCCCGTCAAACTCGATGACGGTTCACAAATCTGCATTGACTACAAAAAATGCGCCGTCCCTTTTTCCACTCAACGAGGTTGTACGGTGTGCATCAAGGAATGTACTTTTTTCAAAAACGACTATATAAAAATCAAAAAGAGATATTTAAAGAAATAAAAAGGAACGACCGAAACCGTTCCCTACACGTTTCTTGTCACTCGTTACTTAACTATACAATACCCTTTAGCTTTCAGTTTAACGCGTCCGGGTTTGCTTACACCGGAGTCGCCGTCTGAAAAGATCGTCGTTTTTACATCAATTTGATAGCTCTGATCGTTGTTGCTGTAGTTCATCAGCACAAACCAGGTTTCATTGCGGTAGCGACGTGAAAATCCTCCAATAGCTTTTGTATCTGCGATCCTGTGGAAATCACCTTTGGTCAATATGGAAGATTCCATGCGGAATTTTGATAATTTGGAGATCAGATTGTATGTTGGCCAGTGAATATTATACCAATTGACATCGGTTATATCATAAAGACTTAATTTAGGCGGATCATTCAATTCCTCTCCACAAAGTATCATCGGGATACCGGGTGCTGTAAAAATCGTAAAAAGAGCAAGATGATGATCACTGACCCCGAGTTCTCTCATTGCGCGGGGTGTATCATGATTCTCGGCATAATGTATGATCTTTGTCCCGGCAGGATAGCGCTTGATCTCTTCATCAAGTGTTTTACCGATAGCGGTTGCATCGGATTTTTTATCTGCAATATCCCGAAAGGTTTCATAAAGTGCGTCTCCGTCAACAGCATCAAGTCCAAACAAAATATGCTCGGCTTTTGTTCCATCCGCTATAAGCAGAGGATCCTCGCCTTTTTCGGTGAAATGATCGCGCAACTCCTGGAAAAAATCCTTTGGCATGTTTTCACTCTCGTCCAATCTGAATGCATCTACACCCTGATCAAGCCAAAAATCGAAATATGATTCCAAACGTTTTTTCAATGCGGGATCTTCCAGGTTAAAAGCATAAACATCCTTATTGGGATAATTTGCCGGTTGGATCATATTTCCATTTTCATCTTCTTTATAATAATTCTTATAGTCACGGACCCAGGAATGATCAACGGCTGAAAATCCAATAGGTGCATCCAACATGAGTTTTATTCTGTTCCTGTGCAGCATAGATCGCAATGAAGAGAATTGTGTCATTGAACCCAGGCGGGAATTGGTAGTGAAATAATCTCGCACTGCATAAGGATTTCCCAGTGAACCTTTTCTCTGTGATCTGCCAATGGGATGAATGGGAAGTAGACGCACCATATTGATACCCAATTGATCTAGTCGGGAGCTCATATTTTGCAATGCAGTAAAATTACCCCCTGAGAAATGCCTTAAAAATGCCTCATAAATGATAAGATCATCAGCATATGCAGGAAGTTCGTGATACATTGGCATTGAATGAAAAACTTCGCTTTTTTTATAGGATGGACTTTTTTCATTTTTGAGTATTGACAGCTTGTTTATACCAAATGAATCCTCGGTATTCTCGTTACGAATAACCAATTCATTGTAATCGTCACGGATAAGTTGTCCACTTATATCAATGTTACAACTTTCTGCAAATGTGATCTGTTCAACAAATATTCCGTTCAACCAGATCAGTGTTGGAGAAGCAACAGTATTGCAATGGAGTGTATAGGTCGCGGTACTGTCGATCTCGCCAACCCTGAAACGCTGCTTGTGCCAACGGTAACGGGCATTAGGCATTTGCCAGTCATCCCAGGTTGACCCTGTAAAATTTGTCGTTGGGAATTCCGTAGACCAGGATTCCGATATGCCTTTAGCTTCATTATCATAAACGGTAAGCCATTTATCGGTTATCACGGGTGGGTCGGGAGTAGTTCTTTCCGAACAAGAGATGAAAGCCGTGATGATGAACAACAGAGAAATGAGATTAAGTTTATTTTTCATGTTTACCCAAAGAGGTTGAAGTGTTGAAGCGTTGAATTGTTGAAATACCTACAAAAAGAGAATTTATATCTGTGAAATCTGCGTAATCTGTGGTTCTCTTTTCGTCTTACGTATTATGAAGATCTAATTTATTATTCCTGTGATCTTTGTCCTAAGAATATCCTGTAAATCTTTTAATCCTGTCAAAAGACCTAAAAGAATATCCTGTGATCCTGTCAAGAATTGTCAAATCAGCTTTTCCTTGGAAAAATAATGAAAAAACCCGAAATTCAAAAAAACTTATGAGATAAAATGACAAAATCAAAAGACAGATTATTTATAATTGACGGTATGGCCATTGCTTACAGGGCTCATTTTGCATTGATCCGTAGCCCACTGGTGACTTCGGATGGGCGGCATATCTCAGCAACTTACGGTTTTTTGAATGCGCTTTTCAAGATCATTCGTGATGAAAAGCCGGATTTCCTTGCAGTTGCTTTCGATGCAAAAGAAAAAACCTTCAGACATGAAAAATATCCCGAATATAAGGCCACACGCGAAAAAATGCCTTTTGAGATGCGTCCACAGATACAGTGGATTAAGGATATTCTGTCTGCCATGAAGATCCAGATGATAGAACTTCCGGGATATGAAGCCGACGACATTATCGGCACACTTGCAAAAAAAGCAGAAAAAGACGGCAAAGATACTTATATGGTCTCCGGAGATAAGGATTTCATGCAGCTGGTATCGGATCATGTGTTCCTGTACGCTCCCGCAACAGGGAAAAGGCCTCTGACAGTTTATGACAAGGCAGGGGTTGAAGAAAAATGGGGAGTCCCTCCCGAAAAGATCATAGATCTTCTGGGTCTCATGGGTGATAGTTCCGACAATATTCCCGGCGTTAAGGGGGTTGGAGAAAAAACTGCCGTCAAATATTTGAAAAAATACGGATCTCTTGAGGAGTTATTGAAAGCTGCACCCGATATTGCGAATGAAAAGGCGCGTGAAAAACTACTTGAAGAAGCCGATATGGCATTTCTGAGCCGCGAACTGGTAACCATTGATGTCAATGTGCCTATGAGCATTAAATGGCCGGATATGAGCGTAAATTCCGATTTTGAACATAAACAATTATTGGATTTATTGAAGGACCTGGAACTTTATAAATTTATTAAAGATCTCGGTCTTGAAAACGAAATCGGAGAAAAAGAAAAGGAGAGTGGGAGAGAAGGAAAAAAAAGTACAAAGCAGGAATATTTACTTTGTGATTCGATAAAGAAAGTTAAGGACCTGGTAATAAAGTTGGAAAAGCAGTCGGTTTTTGCTTTTGATACAGAAACCGATGGATTAGATCCGATGACTGCTCCTTTAGTTGGATTATCTTTTGCTTTTGCTCCATGGAAAGCATATTACATTCCGTATAAACCGGAATTTCTGAAGATGCTACAGTCTGCATTGCAAAATGATAAGATCCTAAAGGTCGGCCAGCATATCAAGTTCGATATGCTTGTACTGAAACAGCATGGTACGACGGTCAAAGGCGAGTTGTTTGATACGATGTTGGCAGCTTATTTGCTTAATCCCGATACCAACTCTTATAAGCTGGACCTTTTATCTGAAAGATATCTCCATTATCATATGCAGCCCATTACCGAACTGATAGGTGAAAAGAAAAGCAAACAGATACCGATGTCTGAAGTCGATCTTGACAAGATCGCGTTTTATGCAGCTGAAGATGCGGATATCACTTTCCAGCTCTATGATATATTTAGTAAAAAACTTGAACAAGCTGGTTTGACAGAAGTGTTCAAAGAGATAGAGATACCTCTTGTCCGCGTACTTGAAGATATGGAATATGATGGCGTATATCTGGATATTGCATTTCTTAAGAAGATGAGCGGTGAGATCGGTAAGAAAATGACTCAGGCCATGCAGGAGATCCATGATCTTGCCGGTGGAGTTTTTAATATTAATTCCCCGAAACAACTCGCACAGGTGCTTTTTGAAAAACTGAAACTTACCCCGGTAAAAAAGACAAAGACCGGTTATTCTACAGATGTAAAAGTTCTTGAAAAGCTCAAAAATGAACACCCGCTACCTGAGAAAATACTGGAATTCAGGATGTTATCGAAATTACGGTCCACTTACGTAGATGCATTGCCCGCGCTGGTCAATGAAAAGACCGGCAGGGTTCACGGATCTTTTAATCAGACGGTAGCTGCTACAGGACGCTTGTCTTCTTCAAATCCAAATTTTCAGAATATCCCGATCAGGACCGAAATGGGTCGTGAGATCCGCAAAGCATTCTGTCCGCAGCAAAAAGATCATCTAATAGTTGCTGCCGATTATTCACAGGTCGAGCTGCGCATTATGGCGCATCTTTCGGAAGACCCCAATCTTGTAAAGGCTTTCAGGGAAGACGCCGATATTCATACTCATACCGCCGCAACCGTTTTTGCCGTTGATGCCAAAGATGTCACGCCTGATATGCGCCGAACGGCTAAGGTCATCAATTTCGGCATCATGTACGGAGCGGGTTCGCATAGAATTTCTCAGGAATTGAATATTGGTTACGGTGAAGCCGGAGCGATCATTAAAGCATATTTTGAACGCTATACCGGTGTAAGGGAATATATTGACCAAACCATAACTCAATGTAAGGAAAAAGGTTATGTTTCGACCATTTATGGACGTAAAAGACCCATTCAGGATATAAATTCCGAGAATCGCAATCTACAGGAAGCGGCAAAACGTGCAGCGATCAATATGCCGGTTCAGGGAACTGCCGCCGACATTATCAAGATCGCGATGATTCGTATTCGCGATTGGATGATAAAAGAAAAGATCAGATCAAAAATGATACTTCAGGTACATGATGAATTGGTTTTCGAGGTACATCCCGACGAACTTGATGTTCTTAAAGAAAACATCAAAAAGATCATGGAAAATGCTTCAGAACTGAAGGTGCCATTAAAAGTGGATGTTGGTGTTGGGAAGGATTGGTACGATGCGCATTAGCGCTTCGTAAGGCAAAAGGCAAAAGTTAATATTTGCATGTCATCCCGGAAAAATACAAAGGATTTTATCCGGGATCTTAATTTTTTAATGAGCGAAATAATAATTCTGTAAACAATAAAACAGATCCCCGATAAGTTCAACTTCGTTTCACTTTTCGGGATGACAGGCTTTTCTTTATTATTCATTATTCATTTCGTATCCTCCCACACTCATACTCTCGTACACTCATCAGGATAAGTATTTGCATTAAAAAGATTTATCCCTAAATTTATTGCTGACACGAAAACATAACGGGAAAATATTTTGTCTGAGATCAAATCGGATTATCTTGTCATCGGTTCTGGCATTGCCGGACTCACTTTCGCACTGGAAGTCGCCGAACATGGCGAGGTCAGTCTTATTACAAAATCTACGCTTGATAACACAAACACAACCCTGGCGCAGGGAGGGGTGGCAGCTGTCATGCTGAATGAGGATTCTCCGGAAGATCATTCAAGGGACACCCATATTGCAGGTGCGGGACTGTGTCATAAGGATGCCGTTGACGTGATGGTGAACGAGGAATCTGAAAGAATTCATGATCTGGCAAAACGTGGAGTGGAATTCGATAAGAAGTCAAATGGAAATTATGATCTTGCCAGAGAAGGCGGGCATAGCTTTCATAGGGTTTTGCATGTTGCTGATCAAACAGGACTCAGCATACAGAAAACATTGATAGAACGCATAAATGAGCATCCGAGAATTCATGTATATGAACATCATATGGCCGTAGAACTCATTACGGATCATCATGTGCTGTCAAATCTTCAATCCGCGTTCAATATATGTTTCGGTGCTTATGTGTTGAATGAAAAGACCGGTGATGTCAATATTTTTCATTCCGATTACACACTGCTGGCGACAGGCGGAGCTTCCAGAGTTTACTTACATACCACAAATCCGAGCATCGCAACCGGGGACGGTATTGCAATGGCATATCGCGCAGGGGTCAGAATCGCTAATATGGAATTTATTCAGTTCCATCCCACTGCGCTTTATGAACCGGGTGAGGAACCTTTTCTTATTACAGAAGCCTGTCGCGGATTGGGGGGTATTCTAAGGAACGGCGCCGGTGAACGTTTTATGGAAAAGTATGATAATCGTTTGGAGCTGGCTCCAAGAGATGTAGTGGCAAGAGCTATCGATGAAGAGTGCAAATCTCGAGGTGAATCATGCGCGTTTCTTGATATGAGCCATTTACCAAAGAATCGGATACTTGCACATTTCCCCAACATTGCAACTTATTGCAAAGAACATCTGCGTATAGATATTACCAAGGATCGCATCCCAGTAGTTCCGGCCGCTCATTACGTTTGTGGTGGTGTGATGACAAACCTGAACGGTCAAACCTCAATGCACAATCTTTTCGCTGCCGGTGAAACCGCTTGCACCGGTATTCACGGAGCAAACAGACTGGCATCAAACTCTTTGCTTGAAGGACTTGTTTTTGCTCACCGGGCTGCTGAACGTGTGATCGAGAAAAAAAAGAATATTCTCAATAACGTATCTATTCCCGAGTGGGATGATACAGATGTGACCAATGAACAGGAATGGACGCTGATCAGAAATAATAGGATCGAACTCCAAACCATTATGTGGGATTATGTGGGCATTGTCCGCTCAAAAGTGCAGTTGAACCGTGCTATTACAAGAATGACCACCCTTTATGAAGAGATAGAAGAATATTATAAACGCACTCGAGTTTCACTTCCCTTGCTGGAACTAAGAAATCTTTCAGCCGTTGCATATTTGATCGTTCGTTCGGCCTTAAGACGTAACGAAAGTCGCGGTCTGCACTACATGACAGATTATCCCCGGATGGACAATAAGTACTTGAAAGACACCATTATCTAAGGAGTAGTAATGAAAAAGATCTTATTTTCAGGTATGTTCGCTCTGCTTGTATTCTTTAGTTCATGTGCAGAAAAAGAAATGGTAAATGATCTTGAATCCGGAGTAATACAAGAAGAAGCGTGTATACCTCAACCGGCTGGTATTACACCCATATCAGATGATATCATAAACGGTCTTAATGGTTTCTCATTTGATATATTTAATCTGATGAACGAAAATTCAAAAAATAACGAATTTATTTCACCTTTAAGTATATCATCTGCCTTGGCTATGACCTATGCAGGCGCTGAGGGTATAACCGCACAGCAGATGCGGGAAGCAGTGAATTTTGGTCCACAGCGTTATGAATTTCATTACTTTTATGGCAAAATGCTTGACAGTTTGACTAAGAGTGACGGAGATTTTGAGATCAATATAGCAAATGCCGTTTGGGTGCAAGAGACTTTTCCTCTTCTAAGCGAGTATATTAAAACCGTTCGTAAAGAATATAAAAGCGAATCGCAAGAGTTGAATTTTATCAAAGCTCCCGAAAAATCCAGAAAGACGATCAATGACTGGGTCGAAGATAAGACAAATGAACGCATCAAAAATCTTATACCCAAGGGTGTTATTGAAGCGGATACACGCATGATCCTGACCAATGCGGTCTATTTTAATGCAGAGTGGTTGAATTACTTCAATGAAAAACTAACAAGACAAGAACCTTTTTACGGTTACGGCAAAGTTGAACAGCAGTGTGAAATGATGTACCAGCGAAATCATTATGCCTATTCCAAAACAGGTACGTTGGAGATACTAGAGATCCCTTATAAGGGTAATAAATACTCAATGATGATCCTGCTGCCCAGAGATTTGCTCGGTTTGAAAGATCAGATCGAAAATATGAATATGGATATTCTTGAAAAGCATGATCAGACCAAAGAATGGGAAGATGTCATGGTCTATCTGCCGAAATTCAAATTAGAAACCGATTATGAATTAAAACCTCCTTTGACTGCATTGGGAATGAAAGAAGCTTTTACCGATATGGCTGATTTCTCGGGTATGACCGGGAAAAAGGACTTAAAAATATCCTCAGTGATCCATAAAGCTTTTATTGAAGTTGATGAACGAAAGACCGAAGCGGCCGCTGCAACGGCTGTGGTCATGAAACTGACCGCAGCGGCACCCGTGCAAACTTCGCCGATAGAATTTCGGGCCGATCACCCCTTTATGTTCCTGATCCGTCATAATGAAAGCGGTATTATCCTGTTCATGGGTCAAGTTACAACCCCGGGAGTCTGATGAAATACTTGCTTGCCCTTATTCGAGTTCTCTTTTTCTTTACATTTACACTGATCATGCTGATCGTAGTCTATATTTCATATTATTTATTAAGCATTTTCGGCAGAAAATTCTCCATCAGAATTAATTATCACATGACCATGCTGATCGGCTGGATGCTGCGTTTTGTATTGGGAGTTAAAGTAACAGTCTACGGTAAGGAAAAGCTGCCCAAAAAAGGCGGTTTTTTAATAGCCAGCAACCATCTGGGCTATGTGGAATTGGCAGCGCTATTAAAAGTCGCACCTATGGCTTTTGTGGGCAAGGAAGATATCGGTAAATGGCCTTTTATCGGTGCTGTTGCTAAAGCCTGCGGTACGGTTTTTGTCAATCGTGAAAAGGGAGGAATGTCCGAAACCTATATCAGCAAGACCGCCGAGGTGTTGGAGAACCGCATCAATGTCTGGTTCTCACCCGAGAAGACCACGACCGACGGCACCTGGCTGCGTCCTTTTTCATCAGCGCTTTTTGTGGCGTCCAACCGAACCAAACATCCCGTTGTGCCCACCGTGTTCGTGATCAAAAAGGTCAATGGTAAGCCCATTAAAAAAGAACAACGGACGGAAGTTGCCTGGGCTCTGACCGATGAAGGTATCAATACACCTTTCTTCAAGCATTTTGTTCATTTTATGACATTTTGGCGGGTCAATTTGGATATGCATATCATGGATCCCGTTGTTCCCGATTATGATGACAGCAAGATCGAAGAACGACGGAAATTTTCAAATGAATTGCATGAGAAGATGTGTGATGAGCTCGAGAAACATGAGCCGGAATTTGATCGGAATAGAAAAGTTCTAAATAGCGAAGAAGCTGAAAAATAATTATAAATTATGAATTATGAGCACCCCGGTTTTTCGGGATATTTGTTTATACCTTCGATTTATCTGTATAAAAATTTTGACAGGTCAACCCCTACATAAAGTCGGGGTTGATATTTGTATGGAATTAAGAAACCCGGGATTCCATCCCGGGCTGTGTTACCGCAACCTTCTATAAGCTCAGGGTTATTGAGCCTTCATTTGTTTTTAAGGCTTATTCAAAAATCCCTGCATAAAAAGAAGAGAATTTTGTTCACAAGACACGAAACTCCGACGAATGGAGGAGTTCAACAAAGTATTAACCCGGGGTATAACCCCGGGATAAAGAATACTCAAAACTACCAACCCCGAGTTTGTCGAGGGCTTACACCAATAAATCCCCGGCATGAAATCCCGGGTTATGAGATTCTATTATAACCAATCCTGAGCGAATTCGAGGGGTTGACCAAACTATAAAAACAACGCCACAACCCCAACGATCACACCATAAACCAGCATCACCCTGATCGTTCGTTTCAGGATATAACCTTCAACTTTAACCAGTGATAAGACCGAAGCAACGGCAACAATATTGTTGATACAGATCATGTTGCCCATGGCGCCGCCGACAGACTGCATGGCCAGGACGGTTGTACGATTGAGAGCCAGATCCGAAGCAATGGTATCCTGAATACCGCCGAAGGTCAGGTTGGAAATGGTGTTTGAACCGCTGAAAAAAGTACCCAGCGCACCAAGGAACTGCGCTGTATAGGTCCACATGCCGCCTAACATGCCTGCCAGATGATCGCCGATCAGTTTAACTGCGGAATGATCGCCGCCCATCATCATAAGATTAACGAAAACAAGCGCACCTATGAGGGCAAGAACGGGTTCTTTCATTTGTGCGGCAGTGACCTTAAATAATTTTCCGCTTTTAGGCCAATCTTTGTATAAAAGCAAAGTAAGCAGTGAGATGAACAGAAAGGGAATAAGGGAAGGTACATACAATAAGGCATGAGACCATGATTCTGACGTACCGAAAATATTATCGAGTCCAAGAACGAGTGCCGGACTCAAATTAAAGATCCCGAAAGTCCCCAAATTTAAATGTAATGCAGGATCTGTCAAGGTTAACAATTGTTTAATACCCAGTTGGGGCAGGCGTGTGATTATAAGTAAAAGAATAGTGCCCCAGAGCGGAAAAGTCGCCTTTAACAAATTGCCTTTTTGCGCTGAACCATCACTATCGGATATTGTGATATATGAAGCCGCCAGATCATCTTTCTCCGAGCCCTGCAGTTCACTCTCTTTTTTGGACAAACCGATACCCCATCGTGCTAAGAGGACCGATACGATCAATCCGACAGCACCTCCCACCAACGAGGGGAATTCATAGGAAAATTTTGCCAGGATAAGGTAGGGAAGAACAGTAGCAATGATGCTCAGAAGAATAAATAGCCAATTTCGGAATATCTCTTTGGGCTTGACGACGAACATTAATGCCAGGGGAACAATGATCAAAGCTGCGGAACCGTTCAAAATGGCGGATTTAAATCCTATGGCCAGGGTTTCTGCATCTGTCAGGGAAATAGCCGAGAAGCCGAACCAAGTCGGCGTTCCCACCGCTCCGAAAGAAACGGGTACGGAATTCATGACCAATGCTAGAATAGCAACACGCAGGGGAGGGAAACCCAATCCGATAAGAATGGGCGCCGCAATGGCGGCCGGTGTTCCGAATCCACTTGCGCCTTCGATCAAAAAGGGGAAGGCCCAACCGACGATCATAAGTTGAGCAACTTTGTTGGACGATACATTATTCAACCAAGCTCTGATCGTATTCAATGCTCCGGTGGCTTCCATAGTACGGAAGAGAAAAATTGCGCCTGCGATGATCAGAATAGGTGTCCATGCAACAAGGAATCCCTTGATAACGGTAGCATGGATCAGGTTTGGATCCTGACCGAAAATGATCAGCATAATAGCATAAGTGATCAAGGCCGTTAAAGGCAAAGCTTTGGATGAAGGCATATTATTCTTCTTCACCATCAAGAAGATGAGAAGCAGGATGGGAATATATGAGAAAACCAATTTTAACATGATCCACCTTTAATCAATGCTAAATATAATAAAAAAATGGGTTTATGTTATAAAAAACAGTCGTCTGAAATGTGAATTAGTAAATATCGATTGCGGCCGCGGACATATGTGTCCGCAGGATACTTATTTAACTCCGCCGGGGTAGGGAATTTGGGGCAGAAAATGGCTGTACTTTTCTTGGACCCTTACAGGGTCCTTTAATATATGGTCACGCTATTATTTAGGTGGATTGAGCCCCGCCCGCAGATTCATTTTCATACTTTATAGAATACGATTTAGGGGGGGGCAAAAGATTGACAATAGTATAGTGTAGATTGTTGCTCTATGAATCAAATTTATAACCAAACATCTCAATATCTTTTGCATAGGCATTTGCAACGATCTCAAGGGTTTCGTCGGTATAATAGTTTTGATAGGGTTTATGCTTGGATTTATTCCTGTGATCTAGTGACTTAAAGGGAATACCGGTTTTCTCGGAAATGACTTGAATGTCTTCCCGCAGTGTTTCAAAACGACCGGTAAAGTCGGTTAATAACTTTCCGTCATCATCGCAGATCCAATCCACCTGAGGTTTTAAATGCAATTGATCCAATGCCCAACCTTCGGCAACTGCCTCTTTGACAAAGGCTTTGAAATCACCTTTATACTTTTTGATATATCGTTTCATATCCCTACGGTCACTGACATTCATACCACCTTGGTTCAGGTAGAAAAATGCCGAAACCAGTCTGTCCCAGGGATTTCGGACAAATGTGAAAACAAAGGGTTTTTGCGGATAAAATTTCAAGGAATCTTTAAGGTGAATATACAAGGGGTTTTGAATAAAATGTCCCTTAATTTTCACTCTTGGATGTTTTATAGCCCTGTAAAGCGACATGCCGCCTGTCTTGGGTATATG
>CAYVLJ010000059.1:0-12055 GCA_964452375.1 uncultured bacterium
ACCAAGGACGGGAAAGATTTTACCGAGCGTGAGATATCGGAAAAAGCTCCTTTTTGCGGTCTTTGTTTTAAAGTGTTTACAGATCCTTTTGTCGGTAAACTTTTTTATACCCGTATTTATTCCGGTAAAGTGGTTTCAGGCAAAGAAGTTTATAATGCTTCCAAAAAGATCAAGGAAAAAGTCAACAAGATCGTACGGATGCATGCCAATAAGCAGGAGATCGTTACTGAGGCTAAAGCCGGACTCTTTCTTGTTGTGGGCACTTTACTAAGAAGATATGTGCCCTTTTTTAGAAAATTTCTAATCCCCAATAACATTATAGGCGGGTTTGCAGCCCTGATCCTGGGACCGCAGATCCTTGGAGCGCTTTGGCGCACTTTAGGGTTACCGGGAATGCCAATTATTCCTTTGGCTAGTGACCGCCTTGGTATTTACGTTTACCATTTACTTGCCATTACCTTCATCACCATGGTTTTAAGAAAGAAAAAAACCAAATCGGGTAAGGGTCCTTACAGCAAAGCTATGATCTCGATCGTGACATATATGAGCCAGGCAACGATCGGACTGGGTATTGCTTTTCTATTGATCTTTACGGTTCGACCCGATCTCTTTCCGGGGATCGGTGTTCTGTTGACCATGGGATTCGGTATGGGTCCCGGCCTGGCATATTCTATCGGTCACGGCTGGGAGCAATACGGTTTTGCCGGAGGCGGACAGATCGGATTGACATTTGCCGCGATTGGTTATTTGTTTGCCTTCTTCGGCGGTATCGGCCTTATTCGTTTGGGTATTAAAAAAGGAAAACTAAAAACCATTAAAAGTCTGGATGAGGTTTCCCACGATGTGCGTACCGGTATTATTCATCTTGAACATCATGAAAAAAAATCTGCAGGGAAACTGACCATGGCGCAAGAAGCTATTGATTCCATGTCTTTTCAAATTGCAATGA
The DNA here is from genome assembly GCA_964452375.1 of uncultured bacterium. Lineage (GTDB taxonomy): Bacteria > Fidelibacterota > Fidelibacteria > Fidelibacterales > Fidelibacteraceae > M50B103. The sequence goes on from CAYVLJ010000059.1 coordinate 950, forward strand.
TCGGATTGGTCTATCTTGCAACCTATTGGGTTACAAGACTTTTGACAGGTATTTTACCACCCGATCTTGCCAATACGCTCTGGTCATTTCACTTTATTGTAGCCATTCTATTATCCTTGCTGACACGTTGGTTCCTGGATAAGATCAATAAGAGCTACGTGATCGATGAAGGGTTGATGAACCGCGTCAACGGTGTGGCTATTGATTTTCTGGTGGTTGCTGCCATTGCGGCTATCTCTATCCCGGTACTTTCGCATTATTGGTTATCGGTATTGCTTATTTCCGTCTTTGGAGGCATCGGTACGGTTTCCTTTGTTTACTGGGCGTCTTATCGCGCCTACAACGATTATCCTTTCGAGCGTTTTGTGTCGGTTTTTGCCGAAATGACCGGAACGATCAATTCCTCATTGACCCTGATCCGTGTGATGGACCCGCACTTCAAAACCATTATTGCTGAGGATAACATCCTGGGTTCGGCCATTGCCATCGGTCCCGCCCTGCCCCTGTTGATCATCATGAACTTCCCCACCATGTTCTGGGCGGATAACCTCGTGAAAGGCTGGATGATCACTTGGGCGATCTTAACCGCTTACACCTTAGTGCTCGTTCTTATCTGGCGATTAACGGGTGCGTTCAAGTTCAAGAAACAACTGGAATAATAGATCTTAAAATAAATACAAACAAATAGTAGTAGGGACACAATATCTTGTGTCCCTACTACTCTATTTATTGCAAAAGATATAATAATTCACTACATTTGAATGTAATTTTGATAAACCTTATGAAACATCATTTTATCGGCGTAGCCGGCAATATCGGCGTAGGAAAGACAACGTTCACAAATATGATCTGTGAGCGCTTTGGCTGGGATCCGCACTATGAAGTTGTGGTCGATAACCCTTATTTGAAAGATTTTTACGGTGATATGCTGAGATGGAGTTTCAATCTTCAAATATACTTTTTGTCTAAACGTTTTCAAGTGCAAAAGCAGATCCAGAATCTTAAGAATACAATCGTTCAGGACAGAACCATTTATGAAGATGCCAAGATCTTTGCACGCTCGATACATGATATGAAGAATATGGATGACAGGGACTGGGATAACTATCAGGAATTATTCAAAGAAATGACCTCTTATTTGCGCGCACCCGACCTGATTGTATATCTTCAGGCATCCACAGACTCGCTGATCTCCAGGATCAAGAAAAGAGGGCGCGACTACGAACAAGGTATCGATCTGGAATACTTGCATTTACTGAATATTTATTATGACCGTTGGATCAATGAGCTTATTGAGAGCAAGGAAATTCCCGTTCTTGTCATTAAAACCGACGGTAAAGATTTTTTAACGGACAATGATTATTGCGAAAACGTTTTTCAGCGTATTTATAACTTTCTAAATAAATGAGGTGGATCATGAAAGTAACCAAACGGCCTGTCAGCAAGCTGCCAGAAGTTGACTTCAGCAATCTGACATTCGGAAAATACTACACCGACCACATGCTTGTAAAGTTTTATGAAAACGGAGCATGGAAAGAATCTGAGATCGTCCCCTATGAGGACTTTCCCATCTCGCCGGCAAACATTACCCTGCATTACGGGCAAAGCATCTTTGAAGGAATGAAAGCTTTTAGGGGTGAAGACGGTATTGTAAGGTTATTCCGTCCGGAAAAAAATATCGCCCGTCTTAATTTTTCCGCAGAACGAATGGCTATCCCGGAAATGAAAGATGAGAAAAAAACATTGGAAGAACTGATCGAAGTGGTGACAATGGATCAGGAATTTACTCCTCCCCATTTGGGTTCATCGCTTTATATCCGTCCTTTCATTTTTGCTACCGATCCTACCCTTGGTGTTAAGATCAGCGATACTTATCGGTTTATGGTGATCATGACTCCGGTTGATGCCTATTATGGCAAAAATCTTAAAACTTTGAGTATTTTTGCCACAAAACAATTTACCAGAGCTGCTCTTGGCGGTACCGGTCACGTTAAGGCGGCCGCCAATTATGCGCAATCGCTTTACGCCGCCAAAAAAGCCAAAGAAAAGGGTTATCAACAGATCATGTGGCTCGACTTCAAAGAACACAAATATGTTGATGAGGTCGGCACAATGAACATGATATTCGTGATAGACGGCACATTGGTCACACCCACTCTGGATCAGGGTACGATCCTGGCCGGCCTCACACGCGAAAGCGTTTTGCAAATTGCTCGTGATCTCGGCTGGAAAGTTGAAGAACGTCGTATACCGCTTGAGGAGATCGTTGAAGCTTCCGAGAATGGTAAACTGGATGATTGCTTTGGAACCGGAACGGCAGCAACCATCGCACCGGTTGGACGCATAGGCCGTGACGACGGTAAAGATATCATTATCAACAACGATACGGTCGGTCCTTTTGCCAAAAAGATGTATGAAGAGCTTCTTGGCATCCAATACGGCAAAAAAGAAGATAAATACGGCTGGACAGTCGAAATTCAGAAGCCATAAGCCAGAATATTCTGACTTCTAACTTCTGATTTCACGCTTCTTGCTTCTGGAGACTTATGATCGATCCGCATGTCCATCTGCGGGGTGGCAAACAACAACATAAGGAAACCATCCGGCACGGATTGTCCGTTGCTGAACGTATTGGCATTGCGGGTGTTTTCGATATGCCGAACACCAATCCCCCTATCTTACGGCGTGAACACATTATTCACAGACTTGAATGTGCCGAGAGAGCGGAGTCGCCGGTCTTTTACGGACTATATTGCGGACTGACTTCCAACAGAGAGCAGATTCGGGAAGCAGTCGCATGCACGAAGGAATTTGATCAGGTGGTGGGTTTAAAGTTGTATGCCGGGAAATCAACCGGTGATCTGTCCATACCCGACAATGAATCACAATCACAAGTTTTCAGCGCTCTTGCCGATGAAAAGTACCAAGGCATTTTAGCCGTTCATTGCGAAAATGAGGAAAATTTCAAGCCGGAATTATGGGATCCCGAAGAACCTTTCACACATACGCTGGCAAGACCGCCCGCCGCCGAAATAAATTCGATAAAAAACATGATCGACCTGGCGCATGCTGCCGGATTTGAGGGGATTTTACATGTATGTCATATTTCGTTGCCAGAAAGTGTTGTAGAGATCGAAAGAGCAAGAAAAAGGGCTGCTTTTCAGATCACTTGCGGAGCTACACCCCACCATTTAATGCTTTACGACGAAATGATGAAAGACAGAGATGGCTTGTTACTGAAAATGAATCCCCCGCTTAGAAATCAAGATGCCCGTGATGAACTTTGCCGCATGTTGTTGGAAGAACGAATCAACTGGATCGAAACGGATCATGCACCTCATATGAAAAGCGAAAAAACGGGCCCCCCATACGCATCAGGTATCCCCGGATTTCCGATCATTCCAAGATTATTGAAGCGCTTGCGGGAAAAAGGAGCATCTGACCTATTGATCAATAAAATTACACACCATAATATTTGCGATGTGTACGGGATCGATATTCCAAATAAACCTATAAATGATATTGAACTCTATCATGAATATGAGTTCAATTCTTATAGGTAATTATAATTGTTGATAATAAAGAAGAGACGAAGCAGTGCTGCGTCTCTTCTTTATAAAACCCGACACTTTTGTGATAGACACAGGATCACAATGTAAAACATAAGTACGGATGCAGGAGTAAACCCCTTTACTCCAAACCCCGAACACACACACTCGAAGCAGGAGGGAAACATGTGGAGAGAGCAACTTGAACAGTTGAAATATGAAAAAACCATCCCAATGTTCGGTAATGACCATTTGATCTATTTAGTCATCATTTTTGTTGTCAGTGCCGCTTTTCTGATCTACGCAAAAAATAAACTGAGTCCAAAACAAGCCGATAAGGTCGGTCGCATTCTGGGTATTTTGGCGATCGTTCATCTTTTTCTGGAAATACCGACGATGAAACTGATCCTCGGTCATTCTCTTGCGGAAAGTTTACCGTTGCATCTATGTAATTTCGGAATGATCATGGTGGGTATTGCTTTGATCACACGCAAACAATGGGCCCTGGAACTGGCCTATTTCTGGGCTTTATGCGGTGCAACACAATCCCTGCTTACGCCAGATTTGAAATACATGTTCCCTCACCCGATGGCGATCACATTCTTTACGGCGCATACAATTGAGATCCTGGGCGTTCTGTATGCTGTGATCATACTGAAAATGCGTCCGCATTGGGATTCTATTCCGCGTGTTTTTTGGAAGACACTTGTGCTCGCATTGATCGTGTTCCCTCTGAACTTTCTACATCCGGACATGAATTATATGTTCTTGAAACATCCCCCTTTAGGTGGTTCTCTGATTGACTTTTTAGGGCCATGGCCATGGTATTTGTTATCACTATTGGCTGTTGCATTGTTGCTTTTTTTGATCGCCTATTCCCCATATGCAATATCTGATGCGATCAAGAAAAGAAAAACACGATAACTCAGATAAATTAATTTTCAATAAATAGTAGAGACACGCCATGGCGTGTTTCTGCTTACTTAAATAATATTTTTCCTTCCTTGAATTTATTGTTCGAAAATTCTATAATATTATAGAGGTACACAGGATGGAAACTGACAGCAAATCATCCGCGTTTGTTCATGATCATTCATTTTACATGGAGCTTGCCAACAAACTCCGAAAAGAAAGGTCCTGGCTGATAGTACTTTTATCTGTTATTATGCTCTTTACCGTTTTTTATGCAACTTTAAAAAATCCTTTTATCTATACTTTCAGCAAGATCGGTAACTATTACGGATATCGCTGGCTTTATATCGTCTGGGCTGTCGTGGTCAGCGCTTGTCTTCATACCTCTTCAATTTTATTGTTCAAACTTACGAACTATAACAAAAAATGGGCTTATGTTGCATTGGGATTGTCTTCGTTCTTCTTGATCGTTACAGCCATAATTCCATCAATCAGGGAAAAATTATTTTTTTTACATGTCTTGCATAAATGGACTACCTTTTTCTTTGTTATGTCAACCTTAACGGCCCTACACCCTTATTTTGTCTGGCTTGGAAGAAAGATCCCGAAATTAAAAACTTTGCTAAGGAACTGGCAGCTGATCATTTTGATCGGGAGCATGACATCCCTTATACTTCAGGGGCAAACCGGTATTTTTGAACTTTGGTTTTTTCTGGGTTTAGGAACATTGTTGATGTATCTTGGCTGGGTGCTTTTTACTGAAAAAATTGAAGAGAAAGAACACTATGAGCAAATCAAAGAAAACCAAAAATGCTGAATGTCTTGAAGAGATCATGGATGAAAGTCAGATCGATGATCCAATATTCAGAAAAACACATTTGCAGATTATCTGTGATCTTTTCAAACAAAGGCGCAATCGCACAATCGTAATGAGCGGACTGCTCCTCACTTTGATCATGACAGCCATTTACGGCACTTTAGAAAACCCCTTCAAATATACCTTGAGCAATATCGGAAATTTTTTTACATACCGGGAGGTTTTTATTGCATGGTCTATTGTCGCAGGAGTGGCGATCCAAACAGCTTGTGTTTCGCTTTTTCGACTTGAAAATTTCAAGCAACGCCGGTCTTTTACTTTTGTGATCTATGCATCTGTCTTTATGGTTTTAACCGCGATCATTCCCGCACTAAAAGACACTTTTCCATTTTGGCATTTCGTACATGTCCTTACCGCAATTTTTTATGCTTTATTCCTGATTTTGGGGTTGCAACCCTTCCTGCATTATGTCAGCAAGGGGAATCCGCGCCTCAGAAAGATAATCGCCATATGGCAGTATGTTATCATCGGTGGGGGTTTTTTAAGTATTTTGATATTTGGTATGTCCGGGATCTTTGAAATTTGGTGTATCTCAACACTCACCATATTTTTACTTTATCTGAGTCTTATCCTATATGAAGAGCATATTGTTAAAAAGAGTGTCGAATGCCTTAAAAATGAAAAAAATCTGAATATCGGTATTGAGAAGATCTTTGTTCCCCAAAACCCGGTCAAGGTCAAGAAAACCTCCTCAAAGAAAAAACCCTCACGTAATAATTCCAATACAAAGTAGATATTCGTTATTAATACTATCCCGCAAAATGCTTTCGTTTTACTATATTTCTTTATACATTCGACTGAATAAAAATAACTAATTTGGGGGTAAATAAAATGAAACGGATTATTTTACTTTTGTTTTGTTGTGGCATACTTGCAGCTAATACCTATGAACAAATAGACAATATCATTGAAACAGCAATACTGAATCATATTTTTCCGGGTGCTACGGTAGCGGTCGGAACCGCAGACAGTATTTTATATCATAAGGCATACGGCACATTCACTTATGATGCCGGTTCAACGCCGGTAGATACATTATCGATGTTCGATCTTGCATCCTGCACTAAAGTGTTTGCCACTTCGATGTGCATGATGAAATGTATTGATTCAGGCCTGGTCTCACCTGAGGATTATGTCAAGGACTGGGTGCCCGAATTCAACAACAATGGTAAAGGCGTGATCAAAGTTAAGCATTTGCTGATGCACAATAGCGGTCTTCCAGCCTATACTACTGCTGAATCCACTCGCAGTGCCACTCTGAATAAGATCTATAATATTGGTATGACTCAATCTTTGGGAACTTACACCTACAGTTGTTTAAATTTTATTATGACCATGAGAGTTGTTGAAGAAGCGACTGATACAATGATGTGGGAATTCTACAAAAAGATATATACCGATCCGATGGGAATGACACGTACGATGTTTTGTCCACCGGACAGTCTGCATGCCGAATGTTTACCCACAACAACATCGTTGCAGGGAAGCGTTCATGATCCTTTGGCTGCCGGACTTTACGGTTATTCGGGAAATGCCGGCTTATTCTCAACAACCGGAGAACTTGTAAAATTTTGTCAGCTGATGCTGAATCATGGCAGCTATGATGGGCGGGAATATGTGGACTCAACAACAGTGGTGCCATTTACCACTCTCCAGTCTGCTAATGGAAGCCGCGCTTACGGCTGGGGGATCAATGGGTCGTCTGCCGGTTCGCTAATGTCTGATCTGAATTACGGTCATACCGGTTATACCGGAACATCGGCTTTTATTGACCCTACACGAAAATTGTTCGTTATTTTGTTAACGAACCGCGTGTATCCTGATGATGCCACAAGCGTTACGTCTACCCGGCAAGCCGTTGCAGATGCTGCTGTCAGGGCATTTGACGAATTGCCGGCGCAACCACGTATTCATTCGATCGATCATATGACCAGTGGTGATTTTATGGTTAATTGGGATTATGAGGGGAATTTGGATTCGATCTATGTTCTGGAAAAATTTGACGGAGGAAGCAGCGGTTACAACTTATTTAAACTGCCGGCCGATTCATCAACGATAAAACTACTGGCAATAGATTGCTATTGCCAGCGTTCGATTACGTTGATCCCGGTATATAATGGAACGATCGGTGATTCTTCGGATACTTATTTTGTCAAAGAGAGTCCTTTGGGAAAATATGCCCTGATCGTTGACGGATATGACAGGATCTCAAATGATTACGGTTGGAGTTTGAACCACCATCCCATTGCGGGACTCTATGCAAATGCCTTGCCTGAAAACTGGGGATATACGACTTGTGATAACCAAGCAATAATAGATGGCGATATTAATCTATCCAATTATGATATCGTGATCTGGTTTTGTGGAGATGAAAGCACCTCAGATGAAACATTCAACAGCACTGAACAGGCAAAGGTTAAAACTTTTCTTGAACATGGCGGAAAATTATTCGTAAGCGGCTCTGAGATCGGTTGGGATCTTTCCTATAAAGGCACCTCAAGCGATAGATCTTTCTATGAGAATTATTTAAAAACAGAGTTTCTTGGAGATGATGCAAATGATCTGACGGTATTCGGCAGGGCCAATACCAGATTTGAGGGATTATCTTTCAATTATGGCGGAAGTACCGCTTTATACCGTGAAGATTATCCTGATTATGTAAAAGGTACCGGTGGGTCAAAGGCGGTTTTGTATTATACCGATACCAAACGGGCGGGGACAGCTTATGTGGGTACATTTGGAACTTCTCAGGATTCAGGTAAGGTTGTTTATCTTGGTTTTCCTTTCGAAACCATTGAGGGAGCGAATAAACGGATTGATCTTATGGGACGGATCGTTGATTTCTTTGAAAATGCCACCGAAGTATCGGTTGATGATTTTTACGGCCATACCCCGGCAACATTTGAATTAAAACCCGCTTATCCAAATCCTTTCAATCCTGAAACGACCCTTAAGTTCACCCTACCTTATTCGGGTGATCTCAGGCTATCGGTATACGATCTCGCCGGAAAATGTGTTGAGATTCTGATCAACGAAAAATACGATGCCGGAACGTATTCCCGTACATGGAATGCTCAAGACCATCCGTCGGGGGTTTACTTGTGTATATTAAATTTCGGGGAAATGAAACATGTGCAAAAAATTGTACTCATAAAGTAAATCTTAATAAACAGCTAATATTACTTACATTTATTACATTCGATATTTATGGTTAATCAAGTATGAAAAAAATTGCAATCTTCACTGAAACTTCATCTTGGGGAGGCATAAGTACTTATTGTCTTCAATTATCTAAAAAGATGATTAGTGAAAATTATAATGTTATTTTGGTGTGTCCGCTTGATAAAAGAACAAAAAACAGAAGTGTTATTGAATATTGCCGTAAAAATAATATTCCTTACAAAACAATCTTAATTAATTCAAAATACGACTCAAAAGCTATCGGATTAATTACCGATTTTTTGATTGAAAAAAATATTGATATTATTCATACCAATGCTTATAGATTTAATATAATTATTAAAATATGCAGATTAATTTTAAGTCTAAAGGGAAAAAAACTTGAGCATATTGTTACCGTGCATGGTACATTTATTCGAAAACATAAAGGGGACAGATTATGGTTTTATCATCTTATTGATGATCTAACCGCTTTTTCACACACTACAACAATTTGTGTTTCAAAATATACAAGAGATATATTTTTAAAAAGAGCTTTTTTGGTAAATCCTTTAAAAGTCAAGGTTATTTATTTAGGGCTTCCTATTCGACTCTATAATGATACAAAATCTCAAGCTGACGCACCTTGTATAATGTTTGCCGGAAGGCTTGAAGAAGAAAAAGGCATATCTTTACTTTGTTCAATTATAAGTCGCTATTTAGAATTACACCCAAACTTTCAAGGAATATTTAATATCTATGGAGAAGGTACTCTAAAAAAACTTGTGCTAAAGCTTGAAAACAATTTCCCCGGTAAGGTAGTATATCACGGTTATAGCAATAATCTTGAAAGAGCTTTTAAAGATAATCACATTCTATTGGTAACATCTATTACGGAAACATTCGGAATGGTTATATTAGAAGCGGCATCTTATGGAACGCTCACAATAGCCAATAATGTCGGAGGCATTCCGGAGATCATACAGCATAATAAAAATGGTGTATTGGTAAATTCTGGCAGGGTAGATGATTTTGTCAGCGAATTAAATAATATAATAATTAATAAAAAATGGATCACCATGCACAATGAAATTCGGAGTATTAATAATACATTTTCTCTTAACAAAATGACTAAAGAAATGACACATGTTTACAAATTGAATACTTAACGGAAAAAGATTCAGGATGAAAAAAATTAGTGTAATAATACCAACCCATAAAACAAATAAACTTTTCTATACATGTATTGATAGTGTGATAAATCAAACCTTATCAAGTGATGAATATAATATAATTATCATTCTAAATGGAATTAAAGAACCATATTATTCTGAAATACAAGGTTTCCTTGAAGAAAGAAAAGTTAAAAATTACACACTATTATTTGAAAAATGGGCCAGTATATCAAACGCCAGAAATATTGGATTGGAAAATGCACACACATCATATATAACATTTATTGATGATGATGATTTTATATCAAAAGATTTTTTACGACAGACCTTGTCAAAAGCAACTAAGAACACTTTGGTCGTTTCGAATGTTTGGTCATTCTATCATTCACCTGAACCCCGACTCAATCACTACTTATCTAGATGTTTCACTAACAACTTTTATCGCAAAAAAACGCTTTTGAGAATGAGACACTATTTTTCAGTATGTCATGCAAGCCTGATACCCCAAAATGTTATTAAAAATAAGAGATTTAATACGTTATTCCAAAACGGTGAGGATTGTTTGTTCATGGCAAGTATTTCAAATAATATTAAGCATATAGAAATGACCGATATCAGTACTTTTTACTATAAAAGATTGAGAATGCACTCATTATCTAATGAATTTATAAATTTACCCAGTATTATCATGAATGCAGTAAAGGCGCGAATACATTTTATTAGAATGTACTTCTCTGATAGAAATTATAATTTTTTATTTTTTATAACACGAATATTGGGTGTTATTAAAGGCATAGTTGCTCGACTGATTAGAAAACGCAAGTTAATTAATAACCTTTAGTTCTTTTGCGATTCATACTTTAAAATCTTAAATAGTTGACTTAAATGTTTTGATTATTTCTTCAATATCTTCTTCCCCATATTCCAATTTCTTCAGATAGCGATGAATATTGATGGCTAAAAACGGCCAAACGATCAGACATAGGATACCCAAAGCGAAAGAAAAAGACAACGGCGGGTTATTGATCAGATTTCCCAGCCCGAAGCCCAGGAGTATTACACTCTCAAAAAAAATGAACAATAATTGTTTTATTCGTGTTCTGCGAATCCATTTTTTTATATCGTCTGCGGTCAGTTCCTTGCGTTTTTCCTCATCGAATACGCGTTCGAGCTCTTTCTTAATAAATTCTTTCATGATCTTATCCTTGTGTTTTTCCTGCATAGCGATTCATGTGGACAATTCTTACATGCAGCATTAAAGTCTTTCTCCGTAATATAATATTTTCCTGCAGCAATCTGAGAAAAAAGTTCGTTCAAGTGTTTTTCAAATTCCTCAATGACGAACGATTGCTTTGAATTATTGCCTAATTGTTTAAACTCGTCACCTGATTCCATGTATTCGATCATTCTGCAATCATCGGGTTTTTTCAATTTC
>CAYVLJ010000060.1:0-11739 GCA_964452375.1 uncultured bacterium
CTTTTCTTTATGGCGGTCGGGTCACAGGCAAATGTCGGCGGTGCGGCTTCAGCTCCCATTGTAGCATCTGCTTTCCATCCGGCGCTTGCATCTGTGGGTGTGATGCTGGGTATTGCAGGATACGTGCTCGGCACCTATGCGGCACTGTTATGTGCCAAATTGCTGTTATTGGTATCCTAATGGATTTTTAATTAAAATCTGCTTACATTAGTGGACAATAACCTTATGAGGAAGAAAAACGATGGCGGCATCTTGTCTGATCATTCAAAAAAATGATGGAGACCGTAAAAGGTTTGAAGCCATCCGTTCATCGGCCGAATCGCTCATTAATAAACATTTGGGAGAGTACTTTAAATCAATTAAATACTCCTCCCCTGATGAAAATTCCTTTCTCATTCAATTTATTAAGGACGACACAGAAAATTTCCTCTCGGATGACCGCGGATGGATACATATTGAAGGAACCGTATTTTCACTTAAAGAAACAAAGCTTCATAATATTCAAAGTCTTTGGGATACTTATCAGAAATCTGCCAATATTGATGACTTTGCTAATTCCCTGGATGGGCATTTCGTGATTAAGATCCACGATATGAACAAAAGAGCATATTTTGTCATCAATGATTTTATCAAGGACAAAACGCAGTACTATACTGAAAATGACGATTGTTTCTTTTACTCTACTTTTTCATACCTGAGCGCTCTTGTAAACAAGCCGATTATAGATAAAAATGCTGTTAATGAGTTCATGTGGAGATATTATGTTCTGACCGAAAGAAGCCTCCTTGAGAACACCTATCGGATGATGCCGGCATCGGTTCATGAGATATCCTCCGATCGTGTTGATATCCATCCCTACTGGGCATGGCCTCGATCTTTTTCCGATAGATCTTTTAAAGATCAGGTTGAAGATGCCAAAGAAAATATGAGCGAAACCGCACGTCTTCTGGGTGAGAATTTCAAGGTACATCTTGATTTTACACAAGGGCAGGACTGTCGACAGAACATAGCTGCTTTTCTTGAGCAGAAGCAAGATTTCTCTACGTCCATATTTGGGAAAGAGGGTTTTGAAGAAGTCAAAAATACTGCTGAGATCGCCTCTCGTTACAACATTGAACACCATCGAATTGTTCTTGAAGATGACTATCTTGAATATCCCCTGAAACACTTTGACCGTGCGATCTATCTCGGATCGGGTGAGGAGCCCGGACACCAATTGGGGCGCATTTTGTATATGCGGGAAAAACAGGGGCAGTTCGGTAATGCGGTTTGCAACGGAATGGATGGACATTTTTATAAGAACGGCTTATGGGATGAAATGTACACTTTTAATTTTTACCGCGAACCCAAATCACTGCCGGTAAATATGTTCTTGGACCTCAGGATGCTGAGCCAGGATTATTCAGATGATATTTTTTCTGATGAGATCAAACAGATCAAAAAAAATTCCAGAAATTACTTTTATGCATTGATCACCGGATCTGTCAAAGGCATGGAAAATTCACCCATCTCCATGCAAGTTGATAAATTTGACCTTTCACACTGGCTGAATTTTACATTGGTGGCAAACTCGGCATCAAACACCTTGATCAATGCATTTTCTCCTTTGCTTTTCAGACGGAATCTAGAACTGGCTTTAAGGGTGCCGGTAAAATGGAAATTCAATCTTTCAAAATTCCAGCGCGCATTGGTCCATGGTTTGCACCCGGAATTGGCCGCTGAACCCACTGACTTCAGCGGTGTGAACATGAAACCCAAAAACTTTATTACTTATATACCCTTTATTTTGAAATATTCCTGGCATCAATCAGGCAGATTAAGGAATAAGATATTAAGAAAGATAGGATTCCATCCCAAAACCCACCTGCAGGAGGCTTGGGACTATTCTGCCGTTTATAAAACACTGTACTCTCAGATTATCCGGGAAAACAGGGCAAAGATCATCAATATGAAGATCAAAGATATCCTGAATCAGGAACATTGGATTAATTTCGTTGATAATATTACTATGGATAATGAAAAACTCAGTACTTATGAATACTTTTTTAAGATCATGAGTTTAGACAAGTATTATCAAATAGCAGAAGATATTTTTTCCGGTTTAAAAAAATAATTTATTTTATTATATTTGATGTAAATATTACACAGGACATCTTATCAACAGGAGGAAAGATGAAAAAGGGACTAGTCATTTTCCTAGGGGTTATCATCGTAATTGTTATCGTTGCCGTAGTAGCCATGATCAGCTTCAATAAACAATATCAGGATTTGTTAAAAGAAGTTGATATGGAATATGCCGAAATCGACAATATCGACCTGACGAAAATTAACGACGGGGAATATAGTGCCCGTTTTGGTAAGATACCGGTTATTGCGGATCTTAAAGTAAAGGTTGAAGATAATCGGATCGTTTCTATCACAATGGTAGAACAATCATCCGGCCCCGGATATGAGGCGCTGGAGACCATTGATCGTATCATTGAAAAACAGCAACCTAAAGTTGATGTTGTCACGGGAGCAACGACCAGTTCAAAGGTGATTATGATCGCGGTAAAAAAGGCGTTAAACCAAGAATAACATATGTGTTAAATAAACATAGAGCCACACCATGGTGTGGCTCTATAGTATTATTTGTAATTTGTAGAGACATGCCATGGCATGTCTCATAAAGTTATCATATCAATTCAACCACTTCTTCATAAACCGGAATATGCGTATACCAACCCAATTTTTCATCAATGAGTTTTTTCAGGTTCTTGCTTGAATCGGGTTCACCGTGTACAATGAAAGTTTGCTTGGGTGCTCTTTCAAAACCACCCAGCCAGTTAAGGATCTCTCCATAATCCGCATGTGCAGAAAAATCGGAGATCGTTTCAATACTTGCTGCCGATTTTATCTGCTGGCCGTGAATTTTGATCTTATCATTGCCCCGCTGCAATGCACGTCCCCTTGTTCCTTCTGCCTGATAACCGACAAAAACAATGCTGTTTTTCTTCCTTGGCAAACGCTGAATAAGATGGTGTAAGATACGACCGCCGGTAAGCATTCCGCTTGCGGAAATAATGATACAGGGTTCTTGTGAAGCATTTATACGTTTGGAGGCATCCACGGATTCTGTAAATTCGGTACGCTGTGTCATCAGTACGTCAGTCCCCTGATCTTTCAGCACATTGGCTTCTTTGTCGTAGATCTCGGTATGTTTTGAATATAATTTTGTCGCTTTGATAGCCATCGGGCTGTCTACATATACGGGAAGAACGGGAATGGCGCCTTGGCTTTCCAATTCACGAAGAGTATAAAGCAATTCTTGTGTTCGTCCAACGGCAAAAGCGGGAATGACCACAATGCCTCTTCTGGATATCGTATCATTGATAATCCTTGCCAATTCATTTTTTGGATCTCCTTGTTCATGTAAACGATCGCCATAAGTCGATTCTACAAGGAGATAATCTGTATCCCTTATCGGTGAAGGGTCTTTAAGGATTGGTCGATCATATCGGCCGAGATCGCCTGAAAATACGATCTTTCTTTCCTCTCCGTTCTGCTCCCAACGTGCGATGGCAAACGCCGAACCTAAAATATGCCCTGCATCCTGAAATGTCATTAGAACTTCAGCACTTGGTCTAAAAGGAGTATTATAGGGAATCCCTTTTAAAAGCGAGATCGCTTTTTGAGCATCTTCAGTGGAATAAAGGGGTAAAGCGGGACTATGCTTACTGATACCTTTTTTATTGGCATATTTTGCATCTTCTTCCTGAAGATGAGCGGAATCGAGCAGCATTATTTTCAAAAGGTCTTTGGTTGGTTCTGTACAATAAACGGGTTTATTATAACCCTGTTTGATCATTCGCGGCAAATAACCGGTATGGTCAATGTGAGCGTGTGTTAAAACTATAGCGTCGAGCTCATTGATATTCATTTTCAACGGTGACCAGTTGCGCAGTCTTAATTCTTTCAATCCCTGGAATAAACCGCAATCGACCATGATCCGGCTATTTTGATGAGTAAACAGGTATTTTGAACCTGTGACGGTACCTGTTGCACCTAAAAAGCTAATGGAAGCCATAGTATTTCCTGTCGTTTATGGATTAAAAAATGATTCTAGGGATGCTCTGATGCGATTTAAAACGATCTCTTTTCCACGCTGATTAAGATGAATGCCGTCAATAAAATACTTATCAATATCTAATCCGTTATCTGATATAGTATTCATATGATTCAGAAGATCGATCAATTCAATGTTTTGTTCGCGACTTATTTCCAGCATGATATTGTAAATTTCCTGATTAATCCTTACTCGAAAAGCATCCGTTTCAAGCGCCATATTATAATTATTCAGAGCTTCTTCGTATTTACCTTCTTTTTCGGCGATGACTGCCCTGCAATAATAATAAATCGATGTTCCGGGTTCCCATGCTTCTAAGTCGTTGATCCATCTTTCTATAGTAAAACGATCTGCATTATCCACAAGCACAGCGCATTCCCTGGCAAAATCTTCGTCTTTTAATTCCTTATCTACAAAAAGTGACCGATAAGGCGTCGCCACGATATTGACCGGCATACTAACAAGAAAAATCGGACATTCGCTCTTTTGAGATATTTTGAACAGATTTCTTTGAAAATAGTTGACCGGCTCCCAAAATACTTGTGAATCATACGGTATGATCCAATCATCGATATTTTCAGGTGGAAATACATTCTGATTTTCTTTTTTTATATAGACAAACCTCTCAAGTACTTGTATAAATCGATGGTTTTTCATGGAAACATAGAAGTTAAGGCCCCAGTAATTCTCAATATCCTGCAACCAATCACTTTTTCTGGGGATACCATAGTATTCGTTGCCTCCCGTAACAACTACACATGCATCGGCTTCATATTTAACCGAATTTTTTAAAAGTCGTTTAACGGCAAAACTGTTTGTAAATGGTACGGCCAGCTGTACAAAATCATAATAAGTCCCGTCTTCATCGGTATAATCTTCAATTAAAGGTTTTTCATTTGCATCGCTAAAAGATGAACATAAAGTTTGATCTCCGATAATAAATATGCGGTAAGAATTCTCCGGTTTATCTATCGGGATCTTTTGGGGGAGAATATTGACATCAGGAAATTGTTTAGCTGAAATAAAACGACGATAATATATTGGATTCAATTGGTAGTACAGTCCGTCTTCACTTTTATTAAAAAGCAGATAGGATTCTCCAATTCCCAAAAATCTCAGGGCGAGTTCCAACAGTATCACGATCAGGATCGGTGAAAACCGGAAAAACACATCATAGGCAAGACGTCTGAAGGATACTTTCATATTACATCGGAAAGGGGGTTGATCCCGAATTTGCTCCCAAAATTACTATGAGAAAAATAAGGAAAAGTATGAAAACCGAAACCAAAATGTAATGATGCCGGTCAAACACAAAATCAATCATTGTTTTTAACAAAGATCTGAATTCATTCATAACGTTTCCTTTTCCTGGTTTTAATATAAGTCTATTGCACTAAATTGGCAAAGAAAGTTAAGGTTAAGGTTAAGGTTGTTTGTTCGCCTGTTTGTCCATCGCAGCTTTCCTGAAGCGCAGGTGGTAGCGAAGATGGAAAGTCGCAGAGCGTAGGAGGAGGACTGAGTATATTGAATGATCTTAGTTCTTTTTATTGAAAAGCATCGGCAAGATGAAAAGGTTACTCAGATTGATCATAATATGGGTAACCGCAACCAAATATATACTACCTCCCATTGCGACAATAACACACAGACACATTGAAATGATAAATATCAAGATCGTAGCCCAAAAATCCTGAACACCGGCATGAAGCAAACTGAAAACGGATGAAATGATCAGTGATGCCCATATCCAGTGATCCCAGATATTTATAATGGCCATAAAAATAAAACCCCGGAACATGATCTCTTCAACCACGGAGCCTACCACAGAGATCCCCAATGCCCATCTTTTTTGCACTTTTGTTTCCGGCAGCAAATGATCAGTTCGATGCATCCATTCTGAAATATTTTGTTTTTGAATGGCTGCAACAAACAAATCAAACAATGCTGTTAAAATGACCAAAACTATTCCGACAGCAAGCCCTAAAGCAATATCTTTCAGAAGCGCATCACTTAAAAACAGTTTATTTAAAGCGTCTAACCAATTAGTCAGTCCGGGGTGTCCAACATAAGAGCGTTCAACTATAAAATAGATAGTTGTGTAAACAGCCAATAATACAATCGCTGTGATCACTTGTTGGATCATACCTAGAGAATTCCACAACTGCTCCGGACTTATTTTCAATCTTTTATGATTGTTTTCTTCATTTTTCATATATTTTGACGCTTTTATCCGTTTTGCTTACCCAGGGATTATCCTTAATATAATATCGCCAGGGAAATTCTTTACCCTGTTTGATTCCCACACGTGTCGAACGACCGATCTGTTCCGACAAATAGATCGTTTCTTTTTCGATCCAAATATTCTTTCTACAAAGATCCAGTCCGTTTTCACTGCGTCCTATACCAAAGGCCTTACAGAGTTTTGCAGGTCCATTTGTCAAATTATGATATTGAGCCTTTTTATTACTCAATTGACCAAATCTTCGTTTCATCATTTCATCAATTCCTTCAAGAGGCTCCAGCGCTCTGATCAAGATCGCATCGCCCTGTCCGGCCGGACCGCATACGACATTACAGCAAAAGTGCATACCGTACGTAAAATATACGTAAAGATGTCCGGGTTCTCCGAACATGACCTCATTTCGTTTTGTTTTCCCTTTATAAGAATGTGATGCCGGATCATTTTTCTGTTTATATGCTTCTGTTTCTACGATCCTGCCGATCAGAAAACTGTCTTTTCCAATATATCGAACTAAGCGGCAACCGAGCAGATCAACCGCTATGCTGTGTATGTCGTTTTGATAAAAGGATCGGCTTAACTGATTGTTCATGATGATTTATTAAGAAGATCATGCAAGAATTTCAATGCATCGGTATAACTATTTTCTTTTTTGCCGTAAAATTGTTTAACGCAAACCTCTTTTGTCACAGATGTTTGCCTGAAATCCTCGCGCTCGTAGATATTGGAAAGATGTACTTCCACCACGGGGATAGTAAGTAATTCTATGGCATCTCTTATCGCGTAACTGTAATGAGTAAATGCCGCAGGGTTTATGATCACCGCGTGATAAAGTTTTCTTGATCTGTGAAGGGTTTTAATGATCTTTTCTTCAGAGTTGAACTGATAGATCGATATTTCCAAACCCAGTTCAGTTGCAAACATCCTGATCTTTTTGTTCAATTTATCAAGGGTCAAATTACCGTATTGTTCTTTATCCCGGTGACCCAGCATGTTCAAGTTTGGACCGTGGATCACACAGATCTTTTTTATGTTATTTAATTCTTTACTCATTTTTGAACTCCTCAATCCACTTCGTTTTTCAACCAGATCAGGATTTCTCTGACTTTTTCAAGTTCTATGCCTTTCACTACCACAGGTGAAGCAATATCTTTTAACAGAACAAAATTCAATTTCCCGTCGCGAACTTTTTTATCATGTCTTACGGCACTTAAAGCCATTTCAATATCTAAATTGTCTAACTTGCTACCCAACTTGATCTCTTTTAGCTTGCCTATCGCCCAGTTTGCTTTTTGTGGATCCAGTCCACTTTCTACCACACTTAATTTCAGTGCGGCTATCATGCCCAATATTACGGTTTCACCATGTAGGAATTTACCGAATCCGCAACTTTTTTCGATCGCATGCCCTATCGTATGGCCAAAATTCAGTACCATCCTTTTTCCGGATTCTTTCTCGTCTTCAGCTACGATCTCAGCTTTGATCTCGACCGATCTCTGAATAATATCAGAAACCAATTCAATGTCTTTCAAATCGAGAATTATGTTTTTTGAATTTATACAGAGCTCCAAAAACGAAAGATCTTTAATAAAACCATATTTCAGTATCTCACCATAACCGCAAATAAGCTCTCTGGGATCCAAGGTTTTCAATACTGTCGGGTCTATTAAAACGGTTTTAGGCTGATAAAAGGCACCGATGAGATTTTTTCCGGCATTGTGATTTACCCCTACCTTGCCTCCAACAGAAGAATCAACTTGCGATAAAAGTGTTGTTGGAATTTGTATGAACGGGATCCCGCGATATAAGCTTGAAGCGATGAATCCTGAAATATCACCAACGATCCCACCGCCAAGTGCGATAATAAAAGATGAACGATCGAATTCATTTTCTATCAACACATCATACATTTCTGAAACAGTTTTAAGTTTCTTTTCTCCCTCTCCACTTGGAAGAACAAATGATTCAACATTGTATCCACTTGTTTTCAATGACCTTACAACACGTTCCAAATATAATTTTTTAACGGTTTTTGATGTAAACAAGGCGACCTTTGTCCCACTTTTTGCATAACGGGCAAGTTCCAAGCCCACTCCCATCAGTAAATGCTGATCGATAAGTATCTTGTAAGGATGTTCCTTAATGTTTACACTTACGGTTCTCATTGTAATTTACCTATGATATCATTAACCGCTTCTGCAGCTGATAAGTTGTCTGTTTCTATTACCAGATCTGCTTGTTCATATATGGGGATCCTGGTATTTAGAATCTCCGTGATCCGCCCTGGATCAATGGGTTTTGGAAGCAGAGGCCTGTCCTCGTTTTTAATTCGTTCCAAGATCACTTTTGGACTGGCTTTCAACCATATGACCTTACCGAGTTTTTTCATCCAGATCCGGTTGCTCTCCTTCAAGGGGAAACCGCCTCCTGTCGCAATTACAGAGGGTTGTTTTAAATTCAATTCAAACGCCGTTTTAGTTTCCTTCTCACGAAAAGAGTCTTCGCCATCTTCAGAAAAAATACTGCTGATATTTTTCCCGCTCTTAGTTTCGATCTCTTTATCAAGATCGATAAAAACATATCCCAATTGCTTCGATAGCGCTTTACCAACTACGGATTTGCCGCTTCCCATCATGCCTGTCAGAAATATATGCATGTTAGTCTTCCAGGTAGCGTTTCTTGATCTGTTCCCATTGGTCCGAACCGAATCTTGATAAAATTGCATTCATGATCGGTACGGCAATGATATTTTCAGCAACGACTGCCGCAGCCGGCAATGCGCAGGTATCGCTTCTTTCTTTATGAGCGGCTTCTTTTGTCATATCGTCGATATGGAAGCTGTCCAAAGCTTTTACTAAAGTCGGGATCGGTTTCATTACCGCATTGATGATCAGGGCCTGTCCGTTGCTCATACCCCCTTCCAAGCCACCGGCATGATTGCTTCTTCTTTCTATACTCCCGTTATTCAAGATAAATTCATCATGATAGTCCGAACCTAAAGAAGCTGCGCCTTCAAAACCGTCTCCGAACGAAACTCCTTTTATTGCCTGCATACCCATGATCTCAGCCGAAAGAGCAGTGCTTAATTTATCATCCCAGTGAACATAAGAACCAAGTCCGATGGGCAGACCGTATACAACGACCTGAAAGATCCCCCCTATTGAATCACCGGATTTTTTTACCTTATCGATCTGTTTCTTCATAGCTTCGGAAGTTTTCTCATCAATACAGCGAACTTCCGATGTTTCGGCTATTTTCAGTATATCTTCACTTATCTCCATAGGGGGTATTTTGATCTCACCCAATTGTATGACATGTGAATATAATCTAATATCAAGTTCAGCAAGAAATTGTCGGCAAACGGCACCGGGCAGGATCCTTGCTGCAGTTTCTCTGGCCGAAGCCCGTTCCAGGACATTTCTGATATCATCAAAACCGTATTTTTTGATTCCGGGATAATCCGCGTGACCGGGTCGTGGAATTTTGATCTTTTCAGAGATGTCAGACTGAACGGGATCCATTTTATGTTGCCAATTCCTGAAATCCTTGTTCTGCACCATAAGCGTTAAAGGAGAAGCCAATGTCATACTGTTCCTTAATCCGCTCAATACGGCAACGGTATCCTGCTCGATCTTCATTCTCCCGCCTCTGCCGTATCCCTGCTGTCTGCGCCAGAGCTGATAATTCAATTGATCAATATCCAAATGAAAACCGGCAGGCAATCCTTTGACAACCGCTGTCATTGCGGGACCGTGGCTTTCTCCGCCTGTCATGTATGTGATCAAATTCACCATATCATTCTCCAGTCATTATTCCATAATTAAGATACGTTATTTAACTCTGCAATGGAATGAATAATTGAATCCGGATCTTCAATATAAAAATCCCTTTTCTTCCATATTTTTTGAGCTTCCGCCGCCTGATAGACAAGCATTTTCATTCCGTTTGTACTCGGGATTCCCCTTTTGGAAACTTCCTTTTCAAGATATGTTGGAAAAGGGGAATAATTCAGATCATATAGAAAATCACGGTTTTTTATTTGAATAAAACCTTCTGGAATTGTTGGGATCTTAGATCCACCGACCGGTGTACAGTTAATCCATAAAACCGGCAGATCCGGAACATCATTTAATACATTTATATTAAGTTTTTCTTTTAAAGATTCACTAAAACTGTGCCTTTCCTGATCGGATATTCCTCCGCAAATGCTGATAGACGGAAATCCTGTTTTTTCCAATCCATAAGCCACGGCTTTAGCAACTCCCCCATAACCTATGATAACGGGATGATAATCGAGATATTGCGGGATATCCTCTTTTACCGATCTGATAAATCCCAGGTAATCCGTATTATATCCTTTCCACTGGCCATTATGGATATCTACGGTATTTACAGCCCCTATCTTTTCAGCGATCGCATCGATCTTATGACAATAGGTCATAATATTTTCTTTGTAGGGAATAGTCACATTGAATCCCGAAAGCCCGGATACGGCATCTTTGATATCCCGGCCAAAACTTTCAGGTGCAATATCTATGATATTATACTCAATATCATCAATAGAAATCATTCGATGAATGATCGGGCTTAAGGAGTATCCGATCTTGTATCCCAGGAGTCCATATCTCATGATTTACCGATCCTGTTCAATATTTGATAGAAATTGGGATAGGAAATGTCAACAGTGGTCCAACCGCTCACTTTGACAGGACTCCGACTGATCAATCCGGCGATCGAGGCGGTCATGGCGATGCGGTGATCTCCATGGGCATCTACAGTACCGCCCTTTAGTACCGTGTTACCTTCTATTATCATACCGTCTTCAAGTTCTTCAACCTCCGCACCTAAATTCTTTAACATGGCAACAGTTGAAGCGATCCGGTCACTTTCTTTAAAGCGCAGTTCTTTTGCACCCTTGATAGTCGATACGCCCTTAGCTTGCGTTGCGATCAATGCGAGTAAGGGTAATTCATCGATCAATCCCGGAACCTGTTTCGCACTTATGTTGAAATGAGACAATTTTGAAGAACGGACAACAAGATCGCCCATAGGTTCAAGACTTTTTTCATTTTCGCTGAGTTCGATACGGGCACCGGCACCTTTTAAAAGAGCTATAAAACCTGTCCTTGTCGGATTCATAGACATTTTTCTCAAAAATAATCTGCTTTTCGGTAATAATAATCCTGCAGCAACCCAATAAGCTGCTGAGGAGGGATCGCCCGGCACGGAAAAATTAAAACCCGGAATTGAACGTCTTAAAGTATGTACAGATAAAGTGTGCTTATTTTGAAATACGGGTATTCGAAATAATTTCATCATTTTTTCAGTGTGGTCCCTGCTTTTTACGGGCTCTACAACGTATGTTTTTCCTTTTGCCGAGAGACCGGCAAACAGG
>CAYVLJ010000061.1:0-11551 GCA_964452375.1 uncultured bacterium
TGGAGGTCGATTTCTCGGTACGCATGGACGACGGGAGCCCGCTCCATTGTTCGGCGTGTCCCGATCGTTCGGGCCATACGTTCTCAATATTTTCCGAATGCCCGCCGCAATTTGATGCGTAGTAAGCGCTGATCACCGTATCGTTCACTGTTAAGACTTCCCCTTTTGTTTCGAAAACCGCTTTTTCAACAGCGTCGTTCGTTTTACCGATACCGCTGTATACCTGGCAATATATATCTGCGGTTAACATATGGTGTTCACCTGCGTACTTACCCGTTTCCAGTCCGATCAATGCTTCCGAACGGGCGCAGACAGCTTGCGCCTTCAATGCCTCAAGCGGTGCGTCGGTCCCTATCTCTGAAGGAACGACACCCAGCAGATAATTTTCAATATCGAGAATTGATATAACATCGATCTTTTTGTCGGCATTTATATGAAATTCCATATTGCCCTTATAAATACGATCTTCTTTGCCGGCCCAAAACCAACCGATACCAAATGGGACCTGTTTAATTCCGATCGGTTTGTTTTTGTCATTGTTCTCAATAAGCAATGATGTTCCGCTTGTGAGAGTTCGGTCTTTATCGTCTATAAGTTCAAGCGTGCTGTCTTTTAATTCAATTGAAAAAGTCCTGTCGCCACGCAGTACGATACGTTTTTCATCTTGGTTAAAAACATAAAGTTTTGATTCTGAGCTAAGCTCTATCTTGTCTTCAGTATATATAATGCGAACACGAACCTCCGGGTCCTCCTGTGCAAAGATCATTGACATGTTCATAACAAGCAATAATAAAATAAAACCCTTTTTCATCGGCTTTCCTTATTTTGTTGAGGGAATGTAAGAAGAAATATCAGAAATTGACAAATGAAAATTAAATCAACCGCGGGTTATGCAGATAACAGAGGTGATTTATGTTCAGAATTTTAGAGGTTTAGAGTATGAAGCTCATTAAGATATTTAAAATTCTGAAGAGGATGGAAGATCATTTTAACCTAATAAGGGTATAAAAAAAGATTAAGTCAATTATTGGGTCAATCGAATCAAAACCGCTTCACATATCCGTGACAATAAGGCAAGCTGCCCTTTCTAAAATAATAATCCTGATGATAGGTTTCTGCCGGATAAAATGTTTTTGCCGGTTTTATTTTCGTTGCAATTTTATAGCCATTCCCCTCAAGCTGTCTTATCAATTTTTCCGTTACTGCTTTTTGTTTTTCATCACTGTAAAAAACGGCGGATCGGTATTGTTTCCCGATATCGGGACCTTGTCCGTTCTTTTGTGTTGGATCGTGGATCTCAAAAAAGGTCTTTGCCAGTGTTTCATAATCAACGAGTTTGGGGTCATATGTCACCTCAACGGCTTCATAATGACCTGTTGTACCTCTGCTGACTTCCTCATAAGTCGGGTCTTCCACACGTCCGCCGGTATAACCGGAAACAACGCTTTTAACGCCATCGAGTTTTTGCAGATAGTATTCCACTCCCCAGAAACACCCTCCGGCAAAAACCGCTTTTTCTTCAAGTTGGAGTTCGCCGGGAATAAAATCCATGGAAATAGAATTCACACAATGGCGTGTGTCCTTGTCCGTGAAACCCTCTCCGAGAAAAACATGCCCAAGATGTCCTTTGCAATTTGCGCAAACGATCTCCGTTCTTCTCCCATCTGCGTCGGGTACTCTTAGTACTGCGCCTTCGATCTCATCATCAAAACTCGGCCATCCGCAACCTGAATTGAATTTATCAGTCGAATAATATAACGGTGCTCCGCATTGACGGCAGGTGTATGTGCCTTCGCGCTTTTCATTCAAGAGATCTCCGCTGAAAGGCGCTTCGGTACCCTTATTTATAATAACCTGTTTTTCTTTTTCATTGAGTTCGTTGTATTTGTCGGCAGCCATTGCCTCTCCTTTTAACAATATGATCATAATGAGAGCGGTAAGGAAAAACAACCATTTAACTTTTCTCTGCGTTCCAGGATATGTCATGAAGCCTCCCGCTTTTTATCTTAAACGAAGAAGCTTTTGATTGTTCCCCCTGATACGAAGTCACTTCATGTATTTCTCAACAATGGATATTACGTCTTCTCGCTGAATCGGCTTAGCAATATAATCGTCAAATCCCTCATG
This sequence comes from uncultured bacterium, assembly GCA_964452375.1. Taxonomy (GTDB): domain Bacteria; phylum Fidelibacterota; class Fidelibacteria; order Fidelibacterales; family Fidelibacteraceae; genus M50B103. The sequence continues at coordinate 2,128 of CAYVLJ010000061.1, forward strand.
CAGGATCGTTTCTCTTTCATCATTCAGCGCATATGCCGTTTGTGCAATAATGATAATATGAGGGAATTGTTCTTTAATGATATGGGTTGCTTCAACACCGTCTTTTTCCGGCATTTTGATATCCATGAAAACCAGTTCAATATCGGGATAGCGGCGGCATATGTCAATGGCATCAGCTCCATTTTTGGCCAACAATATTTCCGCATTCGTGCTTTTTAAAATTTCTTTGAGGTATTCAAAGCTTATTTTATCATCCTCTGCGATCAGGATTTTTCTTGCCTTCATGTAACCGCCTTTTCAAATCAGATTATATAATTTGTTTTCTTTGAAGAATATAAAAACAATACTTGTGTTTCGAAATAGAATTATTAGCCTGGTTCCCGGTCTATCTCTTTGTAATCGAGTGAAAAAAACTTATATTTATAAGCTATCATAACGAAAGGACAACATGCGCGCTGCCGTATTTCATCATTCATATGAACCTCTGTCTATCGAAGACGTCCCGGTACCTGCCGTTGGCACCCACGAGGTTAAGGTCAAGATCCATACCTGTTCAATATGCCATACGGACATTCAGTTCATTGATCAGGGAATGGCGCCAAGTATGAGACCGCCGATCATTCTCGGACACGAAATAGCGGGAACGATCGAAGAACTCGGATCTGAAGTAAAAAAATTCAAGGTTGGGGACAGGGTTATCCTGCCGGCCACTATTACCTGTAATGAATGTCTTGCGTGTAAGTCGTGGAATGAAACACATTGTGAAAATATTAAGCGAATAGGCGTTGACCGCAACGGCGGTTTTACGGAATATATTGTTGTTCCGGATTTTCACCCTTATCGTTTGCCCTATGAATACAGTTTTGAGGCCGGGAGCCTGATCTCAAACGTTCTTGTCGGTGCCTATCATGTTGTTTATGACCGAATTAATATCCGTGCCGGTGAGAAAGTTGTGGTTTTTGGCAGCGGTGGGTTCGGCCTAAGTATTCTGCAGATGGCTAAGCTTCGAGAAGCCCAGGTTACGGTCGTAGATATATTTGACTGGAAATTAAAACTGGCGGCAAAACTGGGGGCGGACCATATTCTGAATTCCAATAAAGTGAACGTCTGCGAAGAAGCCGTGATCGAAACGGTTGGCGGAAAACCCGATATTGTTATTGAAACCATCGGAGCGCCCCGGACACTGCTTCAGTCCATGAACGCACTAAAAAAAGGCGGACGGCTGGTTCTTTGCGGTTTAACCGAAAATGCGCTCCCTTTCCTGATCGGCAGGATCATCGAAAATGAAATATCGCTTATTGGTGCAGCCGGGGCGCCCCGTCGTAAAATACCCGAGATCATTCATCTTCTTGAAGACGATAAAATATCTCTTAATCATATGATAACTAAACGTTTTGATCTGGAACATATTAACGACGGGATCAATACATTACGAATGGGACAAACGATACGTACCGTGATCTATCCCTTTGGAATTGAAAACAAATAAGCAGAGACCTTTATGAAAAGACTTGTCATCATCCCCACTTACAACGAAAAAGCAAATATCAGCAAGCTTGTCAGCAAGATCCAATCCCTTGAGATCGAAGGCATGGATATTTTGTTTATTGACGATAATTCTCCTGACGGAACAGGCGATATCCTGAAAAAATTTCAAAAAGAGCATCCAAACCTCAAGTTGATCGAACGAGAGGGAAAGCTCGGTTTGGGCACAGCCTACATTATGGGTTTTAAATACGGACTGAAAAACGGCTACGATTATATTGCCCAAATGGATGCAGATTTTTCACACAATCCAAAAGATCTTGTGCCCATGTTTGAAGAAGCGGAAAAACATGACTGGGTAGTTGGATCACGTTATGTTTCAGGCATTAACGTTGTAAATTGGCCGCTGCGCAGACTGATCTTAAGCAAGGGGGCAAATGTTTATACCCAGATCGTGACAGGTTTACCTATCAAAGACGGGACTGCCGGATTCAAATGCTGGAATCGGCGCGTTTTGGAAGCCGTTGATCTTGATGCTGTGAAATCAAGAGGCTATTCTTTCCAGATCGAAATGAACTTCAGGGCCTGGAAAGCCGGATTTAAATGCCATGAACATTCCATTGTTTTTATTGACCGGACGGTTGGACAATCAAAGATGTCAAAAAATATCATTTATGAGGCCGTTTGGATGGTGTGGCGTCTTGTTTTCTGGAATATTTTCGGAAAGATCAAAACCGTCAGAAAAAAATGACCAACGTTGATATATCCATTATTATTGTTTCTTATAATGTAAAAACTTTTTTACATCATTGTATCAATTCCATTAAAAATGCTTCCCCGGGTTTGAATGTTGAATTATTCGTTGTTGATAATCATTCTATCGACGGTACGGGTGAAATGGTTCAACGCGAATTTCCGGAAGTTCATTTTATTGGTAATGATCAAAACCGGGGCTTTGGAAAAGCCAATAACCAGGCATTAAAATTATCCCGTGGGAAATATGTGCTTTTTCTCAATCCCGATACATTGATCGAAGAAAACACCCTAAAAGTATGCTTTGATTTCATGGAGAACAACAATAAGGTTGGTATTGCCGGTCCCAAAATCCTTAATTCGGATGGAACCTTACAGCTGGCTTGCCGTCGTTCATTTCCCTCACCTTCCATTGCTTTGCCGAAATTGCTGGGATTGAGTAATTTATTCCCAAAAAGCAAAATGTTCGGCAAATACAATTTAACGTATCTTGACCCGGATGAAAGTTATGCGGTTGATGCCGTTAGCGGTTCATTTATGTTCTGTCGAGCTAATTTGATCCATGAATTGGGAGGGTTTGATGAAGATTTCTTTATGTATGGCGAAGATCTGGATCTGTGTCGTAGGGTTCAGCTGAAGAACATGCTCGTCTATTACCTTGCAGACACAACCATCATTCACCACAAGGGTGAAAGCTCAAAATCCGCTCCCTTCGACAGTCTGCTGGCTTTTTATAAAGCGATGAACATATTTTTCAGTAAGCATTTTTCCTCACTTTATTCTTTTGTCACCACTTTGTTTTTTAGGTTCGGGATCGTGGTACACCTGACACTGAATTTTCTTGGCAAGATATTTCACGCCATTCGTTTGCCCTTATTAGATACCATCCTTATCAGCGGTTCGCTTACAGCCGGAGTTTTGATCCGCTTCCCTGCGCATTTTTCAGAAGAATTTGTCCATTTCTTACCAATTCTTCTTGGTTATCTGATAGTATATCTTTTTTTCCTCGGAATTGGCGGCTCTTACCGCAAAGCGAAACAATATGATTTTGTTCGCGCTGCCGTTAACCTTTTTGCCGGATTTATTTTAAACGGTTTTTTCACTTTCTTTATTTTAAGATTCGCCCAGTCAAGACTGCTCTTTTTGCTTTCTTTTGCCTTTTTGCTGATCTTGTTGCCCTTGTGGCGTCTTTTCGCATCCAGACAGCGGTCAAAACATTTTCAGGAAAATGCGGAATCAGCAAGAAGAACACTTGTCGTCGGCGCCGGTGCGGAAGGTCTGAAGATCGCAGCTACACTTGGACAGCACCCTGAACTCGGTTATTTATTTGTCGGGTTTGCCGATAAAGAACTGCATCATCCCAAGACCATCGGAAGCACGAAAGATCTTTCACAACTGATACGAACCAGGCAGATCGATCATGTAATATTTTCATCAGATGTTTTTTCTCTGGGAGAAATTATTTCAATGATGGCTGAAATGGCGCATTTCCCGATCAGTATCAAGATCATTCCAGAAAAAGAAAATATAATATTCGGGAAAACCGCCATAGAAAGCCTGGATGATATTCCGGTTGTTGAAATGGAATATACTATCCTGAAACCAATTTGGAAACTGGCAAAAAGAACCGTGGATATTGTGACCGCTTTAGTCGGTTTGATCGTACTTGCGCCTTTCGCTTTTCTTTCAAAATGGCTCTCGGGTTCTGCGCCCGTTAAGTTCTCGGAAGATGTCGATCGCGGAAGAATATGGCAACGCAAAAAGAATGGCCGCGAACCCTGGCTGTATTGGTATCCTATGCTGTATTCATTACTGCTCGGAGATATGACTATCGTAGGTGACCTGAAGAATATTCCTGAAGGCAGCAAGCGTTATTACAAACCCGGCATGACAAGCATTATGCGTTCAGAAAAACCCGCATTGCCCACTCCCGAAGAACATGAGCGTTTTATTCATTATTACATGAGTAATTTTTCCTTTGTGCTGGATGTTGAGATCGTGTTTAAGACATTGATATTAAAAAAATAACATTACTAAATATCCGTTAAGCAATATTTGGAGGTGTTGAATGTTACCCGAACAATTATCTTATCGTTTATCGCTTATCCCGCGTATTTTTGTCGTTGTAATCACATTATCTGTTGCTGTGCTAACTGCATTGGGCGTACTGCCCCTTTCAAAATTAATGGGGGTCGATCCTTCACAGCTTCAGGGAGCGGGATTTGAGCCTTCGCTAAAAGTTATGTCGATCGTTATACTTTATTCATTATCTCAATTTGTCCTGATTTGGATAGTCATGCGTTTTGTTCATAAAAAACCTTTTATATCTCTTTTTCGGAGGCCTTTTATACTTCCGTTATTGATCGGTACCGGTGTGGGCATCGTCATTAAAGCGGTTGATGTGGGGATCACTTGTTTACTGGGTTCGGAAGTGTCGTTATCTTCAAATATTCCTCCGGGGGTATCGCTTTGGGTGGTAGTGGGTTATTTTTTACTATGGATATTGTTTCTGTTGACATTGAACTCCTTAAAGGAGGAACTGGTGTTCAGGGCATATCCTATTGAACAGTTCAACGACCAAAAAAAGTATATGCCTTTGATGGTTGTATTGGTGTCCCTGGTTTTTGCGGCCATTCACCATATTATTGAACCCTTTAGTTTTCATGCCTTCATTTCGCGCTTTATGATCGCTCTGTTGTTTTCCTACGTTTATGTCAGAACTCGTTCCATTTGGCTGGTCAGCGGTATTCACAACGGCGTAAATTTTTTAGGGTTTTTTCTGGGGGCCGGCTGGAAATCGGGTGGGTTGTTACATCTATCTTTGAACTTCCCATCACCCGCTGTTGGGACCCTATTGGATGTTTTAATATTCAGTGTGTCGATCGTGCTTTTCCATTTTTTGTGGAAAAAGAATCGAGATCAATGGCAATCTTATTTTAACCGTGTTACAATATGAAAAAGGTATTTTTACTTCTTCCGGTTCTTTTGCTTTTTTCCTTTGCCGTAAGCAAGGAGACCAACACCCGTCTCAACGGTGTTATGATCGATTGTTCGCGTCTGCTGGAAAAACACGACTATTACTACCGGTTGGTTGATTTTATGGCCGAATGGGATATGAACACCCTACTGTTGCATTTTAGCGACGACCATGGCCTTTCCGTCGCGCTTCCCGGATATGAAACGCTAGCCCGGGAGCATGCCTTTACTCCGGATGACATTCGGTCCCTGATCACTTATGCCGCCGGCAAAGGCATCGACATCATTCCGGAACTGGAAGTGTTCGGCCACACGCGTTATATCACGGATCATCCGGATTATCATCATTTATATGTTGGGGACAGATCTGAAAAAGTCGTTTTCAATGCCGTAGATCCTTTAAATCATGAAACTGTCACATTAATGAGATCAATGATCTCGGAAGTCGCAGATATTTTTCCGTCACAGTATTTGCATCTTGGCTGCGATGAGGTCAATCTTGATGGACTCGGGCTAAAAAACGATGAAGCTGAAGCTGAGACCTGGACAGATTATGTAAACCAAATGATCGCCATTGCCCATGATAAAGGGAAGAAACCGATGATCTGGAGCGATCATGTGCGAAAAGAGCCCCTGGTTGCCGATAAGCTTGATAAAAAGGTCGTGCTGGTTGAATGGAACTATGATCCGGATTATGTTGCCCGTGGATTAAAAGAACTCAAACAAAAAGGTTTCAGCGCCATCATTATGGCACCGTCGATATCTTGTTGGCGAAATCGCATCATTCCCACACGGCCTCAACTGAGGAACGTTGATGCACATGCCAGGGCAGTTTTGGACAGCAGTGCTGATGGCATGATCAATACGGTATGGCTGCCCATGCGTTATTTGCAGGAATCCATGTGGTACGGTATGGCTTACGGCGCCTGGCAAATAAATAACGACAAACCCATGAAGCTGAAAAAGTTTCACCGGGAATTTTGCTATAAGACCTTTGGCGTAAGATTGAATAACAAGATGGATCGTTTTTTAAGGAATTGGACCAATCTTCATCTTGACCGAAGGTATTTTTCCGCCATCGCAAATCAGGATTATACCATATTGAAAGATCCCGATAGGATCATTGAATTGAAGGAACTTTACGAGCTTTCTACAGAGATATTGTCGGATCCTCTTAAAATATCCCCTCTGAAGCATCCCGAGATCCTTGAGTCAATGTATCTGTCGGCCGAGATCGTTCAAGTTTTAAGCGAAGGACTTCTGATCATTGCCGATGAAGCAACACCCGATAAAAACAATGCAACTTTCAGAGAGCGGCTTACAAAGGTTATCGCCGAAGCTGAAGACGAGTGGGATCGGGGGCGTTTCCCGGACGACCCGGCTAAATATGAAGCGAAATTTCCCAATCAGACAAATTCACATCTGTTGGTGGTATTGAGAGAATTAAAATCTAAATTATTAAGATTGAGCCAATAATTGGGTCAATCTTTACTTTTTTTACTCTCTTAAAGCTCAACTGAAACGCCGGTATAGATCCAGTTGAATATTCCGCCAATAGCACTGAAGTTTATATGAGCATTGCCCAGCATGGCTTCCGGTTCGCGGCTTCTATACAGATAGGCGAATATGTCAATACAGGGGATCTCAACAAACACATAGGAAAACAGGGTAAACCTGAACCGTCCGGATATGCCGATCGATGCAGTGTGCAGAGCGTAATTTTCACTGGTCAAACTGTTATGAAATCGCCATGCGTTATAACCCAATCCCGCGGACATGATCGGCTGTATCTTCAGAAAATTAAAATCCCAGGTATAATAATAATCGGCATATATTCTTTGAACGGCCAGGTTGCCGGTTACGCCGGTAAAATCACCGTCGTATGCCGGAGAGGGTTCTTGTAAATGACTTTCGCTAAGCTCAACGCCAATTCCGCTGTATCGGACACCCCAGGATGTCTTTTCGTCAATTGGCGATAAGACACCAAATTCGTAAGTATAGTTGTTTTTACCAAGATCGCGGAATTCATTTTGTTTTAACTCGATTAGCTCAATTCCTGCAAATACGGATGGTTTTCGATTGTTTTCCTTTGCAATAATAAAACTTCCAAAACTAGCTGCAATTAATACCAGAATCACAGAATGCATAAACTTCGATTTTTTCATAATAATCCCTTGGGTCCTTTGCGTTAGGGTGCTGAAACGCAAAATGATAGAAATATTCTTTTTGATAGTCAAGACGAAAGGTTCTTCTCACCATCCCAGCAAATAAGCAAATATCAAGGGAGCTACAATGGTTGCGTCGGATTCAATAATAAATTTCGGTGTATCAATTCCGAGTTTTCCCCATGTGATCTTTTCGTTGGGTACGGCCCCGGAATATGATCCGTAACTTGTCGTGGAATCGGAGATCTGGCAAAAGTAGCTCCAAAAGGGCGTATCTGTTCGTTCGAGATCCTGATACAGCATCGGCACGACACAGATCGGAAAATCACCGGCGATACCGCCGCCGATCTGGAAAAAGCCAATTCCGTTATCTTTCGTATTTTCGGTATACCAGTCGGCAAGCCAGGTCATGTACTCAATTCCCGATTTCATAGTAGAAGGTTTTAATTCTCCCTTGATACAATAAGAAGCAAAAATATTTCCCATGGTGGAATCTTCCCAGCCGGGAACAATGATCGGCAGATTTTTTTCTGCGGCTGCCAGCATCCAGCTGTTCTTTGGGTCGATCTCGTAATACTGTTCAAGGACGCCGGACAACAGCATTTTATACATATACTCATGAGGAAAATATCGCTCATTTTTTGCTTCAGCTTTGCTCCAGATATCAAAAATGTGCGATTGCAGGCGGCGAAAGGCTTCCTCCTCGGGAATGCATGTATCTGTCACCCGGTTCAGCCCTTTTTCCAAAAGCGCCCATTCTTCATCGGGCGAAAGATCGCGATATGCGGGTACTCGTTTATAATGTGAGTGCGCAACAAGATTCATGATGTCTTCTTCCAGGTTCGCACCGGTGCATGTTATGATCTGCACTTTATCTTGCCGGATCATTTCCGCCAATGAAATACCCAATTCTGCCGTACTCATAGCGCCTGCCAGCGTGATCATCATTTTGTTACCTTGATTTAGCTGCTCTTCGTACCCGGCGGCTGCATCTACAACGGTTGCTGCATTGAAATGTTTGTAATGTTTCAGCATGAATGCTGTGATCGGTCCCTGAATATTCATTTTATCTCTCGCTGTATTTAAATTTATATGATAACATTTTATAATATAATTTGGCCGCCAGGAAATCCGCATCCGGCCGATCATTCCTTGGCGCCAACTCCACAATATCAAACCCAAGCACCTGCCGGGTTTTAAAGATCTTTTTCAGGAATGCAAGCACGGGATACCATTGAAGTCCGCCGGGTTCGGGTGTGCCGGTAGACGGCATGATGGCCGGATCAAAAACGTCGAGATCGATGGTGATATATACGTTATTGGTCATTTTAGAGATCGCACCATCCAAATAAATATCATTATTAAAGATTTCCCGTGCGAAGTAATAATTTCCTGATTGCAGAAATCTTTTCTCACTGATGTCCATGCTGCGGATCCCAACCTGGATCAGCCTGGCATGCCGACTTGCATCGTGCAGAGCACAGGCATGATTGTATTGGGATCCTTCATAACTTTCCCGAAGGTCGGCGTGTGCGTCCAGCTGGACGATCGTAATATTCGGATATTTTTCATAAAACGCTTTGATAACCCCAATGCTGACAGAATGTTCGCCCCCGAAAAAAGTCGGGAATTTACCGGTTTTCAGCATTGCATTCGTTTGTTTATATACCGTTTGGAATACGGCTTCAGGTGATGTGTTCTCGGTAATGACCGGTAAAATATGGATCCCGTTTTTATAGACTTCGGAATCTGTTTCAATATCATAGAGTTCCATATTCTCGGCCGCTTTCAGGAATGCTTCGAATCCTTTGTCAGCCCCTTTTCCCCAGGTGCTTGTCCCGTCATAAGGGATAGATTGCAGCAGGATGCGTGCATTCTCGAGTTCTGCATATTTTTTTTCTATTCCTGCAAAGGTTTTCATTTTTGATTATACCCCAGAATATTGAACATCTCACCGGCCGATTGTTCTTCGCGATAAACATAATGTATGAAGTTACCCTTTTCATCCCGGTCAATGATAACATGTTTGGGCGAGGGAATCAGGC
>CAYVLJ010000062.1:0-504 GCA_964452375.1 uncultured bacterium
CGCTCTACCAGCTGAGCTATAGTGGCTAGTCATATCAAAAAGCCAAGAAATATAACAAATTATTCCTGGGTTGCAAATAGTTTATGCCAAAATAATTAATTTTTATTTTTCCTCACACAAAGGCGCAAAGAATAACTGAATCACTAAGAAGAAGATTGAAAGGAGTTGAAATGTTGAGGCGTTGACCTACTACGCTCCTATCGGAGCTTCGAAGGTTGAAACGTTGAATAATGATGAATAATGAATTTGGGCGTACGTTCACAATGTTCACTATGTCCATGGTTGTCCGTGAATAATTCTTCGACCCCTCCGGGGTCGTGAGTGATATATGTTACCTTGATATATTCTTCTTGGACTCCTGCGGAGTCCTGATCCAATCAAAAAGCTATACCATGTGTATGCGGGATCTCGATCCGGTCAAAAAGCTATGCCATGTGTATGCGGGGTCCCGATCCGGTCAAAAAGCTATGCCATGTGTATGCGGGGTCCCGATCCGGTCAAAAA
>CAYVLJ010000062.1:604-11464 GCA_964452375.1 uncultured bacterium
GCTATGCCATGTGTATAGTAAGGATCCCAGCGGGATCCAAGAAGAATATAGTTTTTCATCTCCCAAAAAATAAAGGACCCCGTTAGGGGTCCAAGAATCTTTTCTTTCACTGTTAACTGTCAACTGTTCATTATCAGTCGCAACCCGCTCTTCTGGTGACAGCATTTTTCCAGCGGCGTTTCTGATCTTCAGTCTCGGCAATCAGTTTCGGAACCTCTACCGGTCTTCCGTTCTCTCCCATAGCAACTAATGTAAAATAACAACTGATGCAATGCCTGTTCGTATTGGTCTTAAGATCCTCGGCCATTACTTTGATCCCGATCTCCATGGAAGTGGTACCGGTATAGTTTACAGATGCATAAAAGGTCACCAGATCACCTACATTGATCGGTTCTTTAAAAAGAACCTTTTCAACAGACAGGGTGACGACATAATGGCCGGAATAACGAGCAGCGCATGAATAAGCCACCTGGTCCATTAATTTTAACATTTCACCGCCATGGACCTTTCCGGAAAAATTCACTTTATCCGGTGTCATTAATAGTGTCATTTCTATAGAGGTCTTGTTCTCTTCTTTCATCCTGTCTACCTGTTTGATATTGTTTACATTAAATTGCAACTCACGAGCTAAAAAAGCAACACATTCTCTAACAATCTTACTTCTTAATTTTTACTGCCTACTGCTCTCCTTCGTCAGGGCTACGGAGAGTCTTCGACCTACTAGTTACATTCCCCCATGGCGTTTTCGCAGGATCCAGTCGGCGCAAAGGAGTAAGAACATAAGTGCATATAACCAATAAGTTGAGCGAGCTATAAAAATATCAGTATCTCTTACCCATTGTTTTTCTGTAGAGATCTGAAAACGAAGGCTGTCCGCATTCACAAATCGCTGATAAATTCCTTTATGCCGTGCAGCCAAGTCCTTTAGAACATTCCGGTCATACTGATAAATATTATCCTCAAGATCATTAGACTCTATCATTACAAGGGCTGTATCGCTTTCTAGGATTTCGCCATAACTGAATAAGTCGGCTTTTATATGATAAGTTCCGGTCTCATTCAATTGAAAACTGCCCGTTTGGTCATCAAGATCATGTTCATAACGACGCATCTCTTCATATGTACTGTCCAATAATGTAACCCGAACGAAGGATCGATCCTGATCAACAGATCCGAGATTGAAAAGCTGAGTCTCGATCGGGAGGTTTTGATATGTAATTCCGGAGTATATTTTTTTGTCTAAGGAAATGTAAGTCTTGCTTCTTTGTTTTATCAGATAGTCAACCATGTCGTTGAATAGATGTTCATAAAGGCCATCCCAGTCTTTTTCAAAACCGGCAAGATTCCAGCGCCATAATCCCGAACCATTGATAATGATCTGTTTTTCCTCCGAACGCTCCAGAACCAAGGGCCATCCCATTCTATTTTTCAAGATAACTATTCCCTGATATTTTAAGTCCATCATCTGTATGGGCGGTAACTGGGACCAATAAGTTGAATTCAAACCGGGATCTGATGAAAAAGCAACATAAGGTTTCATATTAACAATTTCGTGCTCATTAAAAGACTCGTAATAATTATCACGATAAAAGAGAATGGCAGGGATCTCAGGAAATAACACATTTGATTTATTCGCATCCCAAGTTTGGATGGTCAGGTCGGGCTTTGAATTCGGAAATAATTCTTTCCAATCATCAAGATTGTAAACTTCAAAATGCTCACTGTTTGATAATACCGTGGAAACCATTGCAATATCACGATCGAGCGGATCTGCATGACATAGTATCCTGATCTTTGAGGGATGAACCCGTATTGTCTCAGAACCGATCTTTCTATCATTTTCAAGATACCAGTCCAGCTCCATGATACCTTCTTCCGCCGGTTCAAAAACATGCTGTGATCTGATCAGTCTTTCTGCCGGGATACTAACGGTTTCATTAAAAACCTCTTTCTCTCCTCTCAATATTTTCAAATCCGTACTGATATCTTCATTTCCGGGATTCTGAAGGACCCAGGATACTTCTATTGAATCTCCGGACATCACATAATCGGGTATTTTCACCGATCTCAAGATCGGGAAAATATCTGTCCGGATATCACCCACCTCAACAACATGAACTTTTAATCCGTGTTTCAGGTTTATATCTTCCAGAGCTTCCCCAAGGTATGATCGTCCGTCACTGACTAAAACCAATTCTTTATATTTCATGCTGTTTTCGGCATATCCAAGCAATGATCCGTTATTTGATATGTCACTATCCAATGTCATTTTAAGCACTTTTGATTCAGATACCGGAGCGGGCCGAACCATATCGGCAATATGGGTGATCTGCACATCTTTTTTGAGCTTTCTATATGCATTGGAACGCACAATATCAGCCGGATGAAAAGTGCTGTCACGGCGAGCCATACTTTTTGAATCGTCCCATAAAAATGCCACACTTCGCTGGATTTGCTTATCATGAATGAAAGCAGTCTTCACATTTAAAAAAATAAGAATAAAAATAAATAGCGCCAGTGCGCGTAAAACGCTTAAGGCGATCTTTATTGGTTTTGGATAATAAGAGTCATGCAAATGCCTGATCAATGCAAAGACGGCATAGGAGATGATCAAAAGGGCCATTGCCCTCAGGACCCAGGAAGATGTCAGATCAATATGCAGCATGTTTCAGATCAGCGCATACCCCGCTTACCGTGTAAACGTGATATGCTGATGATATGCTCGTAGAGCTCGCGGATCTCATTGTCTCTAATGCATTCTTTGGGCAAAGTCTCCAATTTCTCAAAGACTTTTTTTTCTCGCTCGGGGTCAAATACGTCCCGGCCTTTTTCTTTTTTCAGTTTGCCCAATTCAAATGCCAATCCCATCCGCTCGTCCAGCAATTTGACGATCTGTTCATCAATTTTATCGATCTTTTTTCTATATCTGTCCATTAATACTCACTAAGTGGTTCGCTTAATTGAAAATCACCGAATCCGGTATTATCAATAAATATAAAACTTCTGTTAACGGAATAATAATACCAGATCACATAGGGTTTGGTGTCAATCTCCATATAATGTGATTCGATCGCGTCCGGCTCTCCATAAAGTATGTATATCATACCACGATCGGAACGCCATCCCTCCCGATGACCGGAAAAACGTTGATTTGCGATATGCACCCGATAGTAATATTCATTCATTAATTCATTGGTCTCGGTATGAGGTGTCGGATCGATCTTTTGCCAGGTTTCCGTGAAAAAATCCTTCTGTGCTTCACCTTCCGAGTTCATGATTTTCTTGTAAGTCCGTAAAGGGAAATATCCCGTATGAGATAAATATCTCATTTGTTCTATGGCTTTCTGCAAATTGGGAATAAGCGAATTGGTTCCGCTCCATTGAATGCGAAGCGGGATCTCTCTGATATATTCCACACTGTCCACCAACCCCTTTAAAACCAGAAAATATTGATTGTAATTCAAATCTGTTGTTCGTACCGGGAATATGTATTCATGTTTTTCTTTTACAAGATCAATTTCGAACTTTGCCTGTTTAAGGATCTGATCATTAGATCTAAGTATATACGAAAAAGGATATTTTCCCTCAATACCGGATGCCGTAAATCCAACATAAACCGCTTCCGGCATTTCGTCTGAAGGCTTTACGGCTTTTTCTTTTTTAACAAAATACAGATCACCCATCATCCAGGGACCACTTCCCAATTGAGTCATATCGATATCGCGCACCTGTTTTCGCCTGTTTTGAGTGCGCAGATCAGTGATCAGCACTTCAAGACGATATTTCCCCGGATCAAGGATATAGGTTTTCTCTAACTGAATAGTCTGTTTTCGAGAATTAGTCATCTTGAATTCATTTACGATCAGTTTTTCTACCCAGCTTTCACTGACACGGATTTCTTTCCCCTCATATATCATGATCGAAATATCAAAGCGACCTTTGAACTGATCATTGTTCTTAACAAAATGTATTTCATCGTAGGGAATGCTCATGTTGATAGTCAATTCTCCTTTCTCCTGTTGAGCGGAGGGCTTGACCACATGATCGATCTTATATTCCGGACCTATCTTCCATTTTTTATTCATAAGCTGAGAGTATGACACAGAAGTGAATAGGAGTATAAGAACAGTAATGAGAATAATATTTTTATAATAGTGTTTCATATCGCCTAAAACTATGTGTAATTCAAATTAATTACAATCGAAAAGGTTCCTAAAATTTAAGTTGAAAGTTGAGGGTTGAGAGTTAAAGCAAGATCATCAGAATTTTGTCTCTTACCCTTCTGTCTTCTGTCTTCTGTCTTCTGTCTACTCCTTACTCTCCCCAGGCTGAAAAAGTCTAAGTCTGTACATACCCCAAACGGAAAACACTGCAAGCATAACCGTTATTATGATCGTTATAATGGTCTGGGGCAAGCTTAGAACGGCAGGGTCTGTTATCATGTATTGAATCTCATCGGCAATAAGGATAACCGCAGCCATAACCGGCAGGTAGATCATGTTAAATCGTAATACCCAAATATAAAATGCGACCGTTAGGAGTCCTACGAGCGAACCGCCAAGCAGCCACATGCCTATAGAGTATTCTCCGGTATATGCAAATCCCGATATAAAGAGCAAAATAGCCGTTATCACTTTTGCTTTTGACCATCCTGCGCTTACTTTCTCAGCAATTAAAAAAGGCACTATTAAAAGAACAAAGGTGATAAAGTATGATTCGAATGAAGAGAGGATCGTTGATAAGATCGGCGATAAACTTTCCAGGTTCACCGGGGATAATACAACCGGGGACAAATTAAAGATATCTCCTTGAGCAAATGAAACAACCGCCGCAAAAATAAGTCCAAGTCCCGCTCCTTTCAAACCTATCACATTTTCATTTCTTTGAACATGCAATGGGAATCGTGCCATGTAACCAATAGGTAGTGAATATAGAAAAGACGAAAATACGGTTCCGAGCAGAATTCCTATGATCAGCATCATAATGATATTTGAATACGGTTCGGATGTGGGATACATGGCAATAATCGAATTTGCGGCTAAAATACTTTGTAAAATTGAGATCAAAGCAAAGAAAATAACAAAGTAAAGGAATAATTTCACATTGAATCGTTTTTTAGACCAGGCGATGATCGCAAAGATCAGAACTGTGACCAGCATACCATATTGAATTAATTTTGAAATAATAAACAAGACGGTTTTTAGTATGCTATCCTTCTTTTGTTGACGATCCCAGGATTCGGGTGAATGGACTTTTGTATCCATTCCACTGATCTCACTACCGCTAAGCGATACGACATAACGTATGTCACCTTCTTCAAGTCCCGTATTCAAATCTCTGTAAATGATTGTCCAATCAGTCCTGGCTTTTCGTTTTTCCGGAACAACCTTGACGAGTTCCAACTCATCTACGGATCGTTTAAAATATTTTTCTATTGCGCCTTCCGCCATGGCAACGGCCTTGCTCTCTTCCATTTCAGCGCCCGGTACGGGTTCGGGAACATTATGCTTCCATCCGAGGATCTCTCCGTCACGACCGATCTTTATATTGATAGTCTCTGATCGGCGAACGACATTGCCTTCATATGTTTTGTAGACAAGGGAAAAATTGTTCGCGTACAATTCTTTTCCAAAGAGTTCTCGATATAGGTCACGATCGGCATGTTCCCAAACAAAACGGGAACCTCTGCCGGCTCCTCCATCCATTTTAACATAGGTTTGATAATTCAGCGAATCCGTTTCAGGATAATATTTTTCAATAAAATCATCGGCGATTTCTATAGCTTGTTCTTTATTGATGTTCAAACGCGGGACATCTTGTTCGAATGGCGTAAAAAACACCCAAATCAATGCACCAATAACAAAAAGGATTATTGCGATATATATCGGGAGTTCGCGATTTGCCGGTGGAGTTGTTATTGAATCGATAGTTTTCTCTTCTTTTTCGCTTTTGCTTATCTTTGGTTCAATAACAGCTTTATTTAGATCCGATTCTTTTATTTCATACCATTTACCGGCCTTAAGTCTTCTGTAGAAAACGATCCCCAGCGGTATCATCATGCAAACGACAGCCAGAAGACGGTGAAACCATATGCCGGGAGCCGAAAGCAGGAACAGAGGTAAAGCCATCAATATGATATCGTAAACAAAATGCGATATAACAACAGGTAGTAAGCCCCAATTTATATAGATCAACCCATACAAGACAAAGGGAATGATCATTTCAATGATCCTGGCATATGCGGGCTGTTGTGCATAATTGGCATGCATAGCTCCGAATATTGCAGCCTGCAAGATGAGAACGATCACAAGCCATATATTTTTATTTTTAAAATTCTTTCCAATAACCAGTGCTCCCGCCAATGGAACAGCTCTGAACAGGGTCTCCTCCCAAAATCCGGCTTGTAACGATTGAGCTGCTGGCAACAGCCAGGGCATCGGTAATGCAAGAATATTTGGATCAACCATATTTTCCGCCGGACTCCACCAATTGAAGACATTATTGCTGACCCAATAAAAGAAAGTGATAAAACCTATCATAAAAAATGCCCAGAGATAACCAAATATCGTATGCCTCATGATCTCTTTCGAAGCACCGACCTCAGGTGACCAGGAGCGCCATAACTGTATCTGATTTGGGAATGCCTGACGTCCAAGTCCCTCTCCCGCAGTAGCCGAAATAAAAAAGATCAGTGAGATCAACAATCCGTTAACAAGAGCTGCAAAGATCTTTTGAAAGAGAAATTGTCCCGAGGAAAGAGATGTATCATATCCGAACCATGATAACGATATGGTTGTCAAATAGGCAAGAAAGATCAGCACACCGATAACGATCGCCCATTTTAAAGCAGGGCGCCAAATCAGCGTCTTTTTACGAAGCATAAAGAACAATGCGAGTCCGACCCCAAAAATTCCGTAAACGATCAGCATGACCGCCTGTCCGATCGCTGAGATCGTTGTGTTGGCAGATCTCATTTCCTCATAGCGCTGATCGAAAGCTTCCGGGATCTTTACGGTTGGCATGGCCATGGTGAGTTCATCTCCACTGATCCTGATCTTTAGACGGTAAAGCGCTTCACCAACGCCTTTGTTGTTTAATTCATAGGTAAATACATGATCCCGTCGACCGCCTTCTTTTACTTCAGAACTCTTTTCGATGAGAGAATATGCCGAAAGATCCGGGATCAAAGGATTTCGAACCTTTATATTATTCAACATTTCTTGTGGGTCCGGATCAGGAATATTCATTCCTTCAAGGCTGTCCGGAACGGTTAATTTAAAGCCAAGCAGTTCACCATCAGGTGAAAAATTGTAAACACATTCCTTTATTTGATTGTGATTGAATTGACGAACTGTCCATATATAGGGATGATACGTCCCTTTATTGACGATATCCTGAAAGGTTTCAACACCTCCACCCTCTAATTCGACATAGTTTTTAAATCTTGAATCAGTGTCAAAAGCAACAACTGAGCGATAGGAACTATCCATTAAAGCAAATTCCCTTGTAAGGGAATCGGCAAGATTTTCTATTTCGCTTTTGTCGGCGGTAATTTTTACATTGACTATCGGAAAAGCTTTATCAAACGCAAAAAAACTGTAAACGATACCCATAACCGCCAGGATCGCCACAATATAAAGCAGTGTGTTTTTTTTCATTTTTCGTACTCCTAATTCTCTAGATAAATATAACAAATTTTTAGTGAACAGCTAACATATATTCTTAATTTAGTAATTACTAATTATTAACTTATATGCTTGACATCAATATCTAATTTATATATATTTTGAAGTAATATTATAACAGAAAGGGAGCCTATGCCCAGTAAAGACTATGAAAAGTTTGAACAAAAGGCTGAGATCTTGAAAGCCATTGCGCATCCTGTAAGATTATGCATTCTCAGAGGATTGCTTCAAGAAGGCGAATCAAATGTAGGGAAAATGACAACATGTCTGGAAATCCCTCAGGCGACCGTTTCTCAACATCTTGCCAAAATGAAGGCAGTTGGGATCATCAGGGGTAAACGAAAAGGTACACAGGTCATTTACAAATTGACCAATGTCGGTAATATTGAAGCTCTGGTTAAAAACTTCTTGATGTGATATCGATTACGAGAACGGATACAAAAGGGCTGAAATTCAGCCCTTTTTCAATTGTACGACTTTTTTAAGCCTTTCTATTTCAAAAGGATCATGACCGCTTCCTTGCCGGGAATGACTATTTCTTTCGCGGAAAGTTCTATAGATAGATCTCCATTATACGGTTTCTTGATTTCTTCATATTCAGAATGAGCATTTTCACTGATTCGCGAAAAAGAAGCCGATTGGGTTTTAGTCCCCGAATTGTAGGCTATTAGCAATTCATATCCACTACTCGGATCTTTTCTGATCACCATATAAATATCATCAAACAGATCATGTTTCATATCATCTTTAAATAATCCCGGATGTTTTTTCCTGAGTGAAGTGAATGATCTTACCTGTTCAAAGATCATGTTTTGCTCATCGGAACGTCCGTCAGAAGTGAACGCGTTCTGTTCCATATCTTCAAATCCACCGGGGAACCTGTCCCTGTTCTCAGGATCATGACCGCCCGGCATCCCGATCTCATTTCCGTAAAAAAGCTGAGGAATACCTCTCATGCCGAAAAGTAAGGTCAAGGCATTTAAATAATCACTCATATTACCATCAACGGCAGAATAGAAACGCCCCATGTCATGATTATCTAAAAAGCTCAACATCATATTCGGATCCCGGTAAATGAAATCATTGGCGATCTCACGATAAAATTTTGCTACCGGCTTATCTTCAACGATGAGTTGGTAGATCTCAGATGAGAAACCAAAATCTGCGACTGATGATAAATAATTCTTAACACCGTGGTTAAAATAATACGATAATCGGGTCCGATCAAAATCCATGATCTCACCGACAATGAACAGGTCGGGATATTCACGTTTTAACTCTTTCGCCCATTTGCTTAAGCCCTTCATATCGGAGTAAGCATAAGTATCTTCTCGTATTCCATCAAGCTTCATGGTTTCCACCCACCAGATGGCGTGATATGTAAAATAATCAACAACTTCGGGATTGGACATATTCATATCGGTAAGATAACCGGCGAACCAACCTTCAATGGGATGTTTTTTCAACTCTTCGGGACCATAGATATCTGTTATGTCCATAATTCTGTAATTGCAATTCAAATGATCATCAATAGAGCCGTTAATCCATTCAGGTGAAGGTGGATTTACAGCTAAAGGATGATTGGGAGCAACATGATTCACAATATGGTCTTGAATGATCTTGATCCCTTTCCGGCGGCATTTGTCAACCAGTTCGTGATAGGTTTCAAAATCACCCAGATAGGGTTCTATTTCATAGGAATTGGTAGGTGTATACCCATGATAGCAATTGACGTAGTTATTTTCATATACCGGGGTCATCCACAGTGCCGTAATGCCCAGTTCTTCCAGATAATCCAAATGATCAATGATTCCCCTGAGATCTCCGCCTCTTCTTCCCCATTTATGATCCGGGCGGATGGGATCTGCATGCCCGGGTATGTAATTGTTTTCCTTATCACCGTCAGAAAACCTGTCCGGCATAACAAGATATACGACATCGGAACCCGAAACAGTCATGATCTGATGCGGTTCCCTTTCTTTAATGACATAAGGCATACTGAGCGTATTATTACCGTTTATAAATTCAATATTGAACTTTCCAGCTTTTTTTACTTTTAGCGTTAAACCGTAATAATGAGGATCTTCATAAGTTCTCTGTGAAATAAGTTTAGCATATCTTGATTTAACCTTTGCATGCCAGCCGTAAAAATCATCCCCGTAAACAAGGATCTTGAGGGTGTCATGCTCCATATTGTTCCACCAGTTAGGCGGTTCAACATGGGATATTTCAAGTGCAAAGGCAATGCCGCATATAGATAACGCCAATATGATGACAGATATTTTCTTCATGAGTTTCCCTTCATCTGCTATAAATAAGACGTATTTGAATACGTAGCTATATTAAATTACTTTTTATTTTTTTCCTGAACAATAAAAACCATATCAGTAACCACGCGACAACAGCCCCCATAGAAATAAACAACACCAGCCATGATCCGCTCATCACACAGAGTGGAAAGGCAACAGATGTCCACAGACCGCCTCCCATAAAGGGTTCATGTAATAATTGCTTGTAACCGAAGGCAGAGTAAGCAGGAGTTTCCTGTTCCGGATCAACGACCCGTAGCAACAAGAGTCCGGTTGCGGTGACACCCATAGACTGACCCATCTCGGCAATCGCACGTTCAAACCATGCATCCGGCAGAAGGCGCCTTGCGAGAAACATAACGCAAAAAATATTCCATAGAATACCAATGATCACAATAATAAGCAGGGGGATGATCTGTTTGGAAATGATCGCAAGATTGATCATTGAAATTGCCGCAACAACCAAGAAGTCAAGTGAAGTTCCTGATACACGTTGGACAATGTCTCTGTTCAATATTTTGTTTTTCTTGAGAACTTTCGACATGAACAGCTGAACGATCAATCCTCCAAGCATGGACAATGGGAATAGAGGAAATGCACTTAATATACCGTTATCTTTCATGGCCGGTGAAAGTGATTCTATCCCCGCCAAACCCAGTTTTAATAAGTATCCTATGAAAACGGCAATACCTACAAGAGCTATATGCAATGCAAGTGTATCGATCGAAGCTGCCGAAACGGTTTGTTTCCCGGCTGAAGGTTGTTGGGCGGGATCATAAATACCGATAATACTTTCCTCGGCAATATCTTCGATCTTCTTAAGTTTCTTGGTATAACCACGCCTTACGGCCCAGTTTACTAGCCAA
>CAYVLJ010000063.1:0-6099 GCA_964452375.1 uncultured bacterium
AAATTATGTTTCGTAAGGAATATAGGAAATAACCGATGAAAAATAAATAAATATCGGATATTTTTGTTCCTGATATTTTGAATTGTTTGTTTAGAAACGGCCGACAAAGACTGTGGCCAGTCCGATGAACATCACGATCTTTAATATAATGGCGATCTGATGATAATCGATCTTTCGTCGAAGCTCAAATAAGTTGATCATTATGATCAGCATCGGTAAAGCGACACCCGGCATTCCGATCAGAAAAAACCACTTGCCGTAAAGTCCGGCAACATAGGGCACCGGGATCAGCGGAATGAATAATGCTGTAATGATCCCGGCAATAATGCGAGTGGGTGTTTCACCGATCATGACAGGTAAAGTCTTGCTGTCATGTGCCTCATCTCCATCCAGATCTTCAAGGTCTTTGACGATCTCTCTGACCACAGATATCACAAATGTAAATAGAAAGGGTATGTAACCCACTTTTATATCGCCGAAAGCCTGGGCCGCAAAAATAAATGTCAGGGCCGATAAGAAGGCAACGACAACATTTCCCACCAATGCCACATTCCGCAAGCGGTAGGCATACCAAAATAACAGTGGTGTGGCAACGAACAATGAGAAGAACAAGGACCAGAAGCCCAGAAGAAGACCTGCAAGATTACCGATCACGAACATAGCGATCATAAACCCCTTTGCTCCATCATGGCTGATCATGCCGGAAGGTAAAGGTCTTTTGGGTTTATTGATGCGATCAATTTCTACATCGCACATGTCATTCAATGCATTGCCGGCTGCCGTGATCAGCACCGGACACAAAACGGCAAGTAAGAATCTCCAAAAATTCGGAAAGGGTTTGAACAATGTTGCCGCGATCAAAACAACCATTGCAACCAGCGCAAGATTTGCCGGTCTTGAAAGTTTTATGTAATGTTTAATATTCATGATCACACCGTAACGAGGCCTACGATTAAATACATCACAGCAGCTATACCGGCAGATATCAGCGCATAAGGAAGCTGAGTGTTAACGTGATCTATATGATCACAGGCTGAAGCCATGGATGCTACGATAGTTGTGTCTGAGATCGGAGAACAGTGATCGCCGAACACACCGCCACCCAAAACTGCGGAAACAACCAGCGGTAAAGATACGTCCAAATTGGTCGCCAGCGGGACAGCCAATGGGATCATCAGAGCAAAAGTGCCAAAGCTCGTACCTGTTGAGAATGCAATGAATGCCGCTACCAGAAAAACAAGCAGCGGGACCAGTCCCGCAGGTAAAGATCCGGAAAGTCCCTGTGCAACAAATGCACCTGTTCCCAAAGCTTTGCATGTGGCACCCAGCGCAAAAGCCAACATCATCAGAAGGGCAAGTGATATCATGCCACCGGCACCTTTCAGGATAAGTTCTATGATCTCTTTTCCGGTCAACACCTTTTTAAATCGGGTCATCAGACTTGCGACTACAATGGAAAGCATGACCGACCAAAACACGGCCGTTGATCCTGAGCCCTCGGCCAAAACACCGAGAAGCCCAACTTGTTTTAAAGCTTCCCCAAAAGTTATTTTAATACCCTCAATAACCGCCAAATTTTGAAGTCCGGTAATGATAAGCGCCACCGGCATGAACAAGCTCATAACAACGATCGGCACGATCATATTGCGGGCCAGTTTCTTAACCCCTTCTTTTGCCTTAAGACCGGTAAGGTTTTCGTCCATCATGGGTGTTGCGCCATCCGGCAGGATCTTGCCTTCTTCACGCACACGTTTTTCGGCTTTTTTCATTTTACCGAAATCAAAAGGTGTTAAGATAAAGAACAAAACGGTCAGCACCGCTATAATGGAGTAGAAATTCAGTGGAATGGAGCCGATCAAGACTTGTGTTGCATTTGGTACGCCTTGCGTGGCAAGCAGTCCGATCGTGAAAGCCCCCCAAGCGTTCAACGGGATCAACATACAGATGGGTGCGGAGGTGGAGTCAGCGATATAAGCTAATTTTTCGCGCGATATACCCATTTTGTCATAAAGCGGACGACAAACGGAACCTACGACAAGTATCTTGATGCTTGATTCGATAAAGATCACAACGCCCAGCATCCATGCAAGCATATGGGCGCCTTTGCGTGATTTTATCCATTTTTTATTTAAAATATATTCGACAAAGCCGTCAATACCGCCGGATCGCTGCGTCAGTGCTATCAAAGAACCAACCAGTGCGGAAAAAATAATGACACGTGTGTTGCCGGGATCCTGGAAAACCATGACAATGGAATTAAGCATACCGGCAGCCCCCTGGATCGGATTCCATTTGCTCAGAACCGTCCACCCCAGCCAAATACCTGCTCCCAGAGAGAGAAATACTTGCCTGGTTTTGATCGCTAATCCGATCGCTAACAGTGGGGGTAAAAGTGATAGCCAGCCATACGTGTCCATGGTTACTCCTTTTTTCCGTAATTAATGCGGTATGGGCTTTCCCTGTGCCTCATAGTATAGTGTAAAAATATTAAAAATAAAAGTTGGATTTGTATAATGAAGGATAACAGGGATCATTGTTCAATGATCCCTGTTTGTTTGTGTTTATTCTAAGCTAAAATGCAAGACCCCACCGGGGTGTAAATAGGAGTTCTCAGGGTGCAGTTTATACGGCATACCAACAAAAGCATCTTCATCTGTATTAAACACTGATTTACCTAAAAAATCAAGCTTTGCCGGGTTGTCAGACACTAGCTTTTGGGAAAACACCCACTCGTTTTTATTTTTTTTAAAGACATAGATCGCGCCACTGCCGGGCACGTTTTCAATGACCGCTCCAGGTGCGGAAACAAAAGCATATTTGCCTGATAAAGAAACCGCTTTGCCAAAGGTCTCTTTGTTCTGGTTGCCTTCTACGGTTAACTCTTGGCTTATTTCCCACGTATTGCCATTGAAAGCATATAGCGTTGCTTCACATTTTGCATATCCCGCTCTGTTGCTTTGTGTGCTACCGATCAACAATTCATTATCATAGAGGCAGGCAGACATATAGAAGTTCACATCTAAGTCTTCAGGTTTAAGCGAAATGATCTGGAATTCTTTCCAATTGTTATCTTCCTTGTGAAAAATATACGCATTGCCGCTATTTTTTCCTGAGAATACGCGACTTTCTCCAATAACCATCCATTCACCACACAGGTCGATCACGCTTCCAAATTCTGCTTCAATATTTTGTTCAGAAGAAAACAGCTTTTCAGTCATTATCCAATCATTGTCTTTAAATTCATAAACGTATACGGCCCCCACTTCTCCTTTTTCGGAATGGGCATATGGGGCACCGATCACTGCTGTTGTCCCTTCAATATCTACGCTTCTCCCAAAATAATTTCTATAGCCAGCATCAGGGACAACAAGTTTATAATATTTTTCCCAGCCGGTTTCAGTTTTCTCAAAAACATAGGCTGCACCTTTACCCGCGCCTTCGCCCGTTTTATCATCGGCACCCACAATGGCAAAATTCCCATCTATGCCAACAGAAATGCCGAATCTGTCTCCGGCTTCCCCATCCGGACACCAGAGAAATGCTTTTCTACTCCATCCATATTTATCGTCCTTTTCATGAATTTCCACAGCTCCCTGATTACCGTAATCCATTAGACCTATAATACAGCTTTGTACGTCACCATCAATATCACATCCATAACCGGCATTTTTATCATATCCGCCAATCTCGCCATTATTAACCCATTGATTTTTGGAGCAGCCTCCAAAAATCAATAACAGAAAAATAAATGCAATGGTCAACACTTTGTTACTTGATAACATTTTTGGCTCCTTTATGTTAATGAAACTCTTTGGAAACAAGAGAAAACAACAGACAAAAACACAAATGTATTTTTTCCTTCATTTGTCATAAAATGTCTTTTTTCTGTTTTCTTTTCTAAAATTTAAACATTCAAGATTAAAATACAATAATAATTTTTTACAGGTATGCGAGAAGAGTATGACCGGTAATTCCGATCTATATTAATAAGGTTTGATTATCTGTTTACTTTTTTAATCGGCTTTCCGATACAAACTGATATATCCATCCCGCGGCATTCCAGGCTATCGGCAGCCAAATTATATTTAATAAAGTCAGGATAGCATAGGTTAAATATGTATCGGGCCAGATGCTTTGGGGGAAAGAAAGGATATAGCCAATGATAAAAAGATTAACCTCAAAGAAAAACAATCCAAGACGGAACCCTTTTGTCATGTTCCAGCTTTCACGAAAAGTGTCCAAAACGGGCATATCCCGGTCGATAACAAGAAATTCGACAAAGTAAAGAGCAAGAAATATGATCAATCCGGGGACAATGAACAACATCAGTCCGGCGCCGATGGCGAGCATTTTCAGGAGCATCACCAACACGTATTGCGGAAAGCGTTTGATCTTCATGCGAAGATACGTCATAGGCTGAAGGCCGCGCAACCCCGCAATAACAAAAGTCACTACAAAGAAGTTGACGAGGATCAATGCTATGCTTGTGATGGCGATCCATAAAATGAAATTCTGCGGCAGGGTTTCCGCAAATTGCATAATTGACATATTGTCCGGCATCACAATATCTTTCATCATATAACTGTTCGAAATATCTGCGAAAGAGAATAGAAGGGCTAACGGCAGAAAGCCCCATAGTTTTTGGTGCATTTCCTGCCAGCCGTATTTGAATGCCGGGAATAGTGTGAACATGTTACTCCTTATATATTATGCGGGGTAATTTATGACTTTCAACCGCAAAAGCAAAATTGAAAATACGTGTAGGGGAGGCTCGCGAGCCTCCCGGTGGTAACGGGCGGGTCTCGACCCGCCCCTACACTAGCATAATTTTTGCTTATTTGAAAAAATATTTTTAAATTTATCTCTAAACAAAAGGAATACCACATGCATGAATTCACTTTACATATGTCCACAAAATTCGTTTTTGGTTGCGGCGCTTTTAAAAGAGCCGGCAAAGAGATCAGGCGTTACGCACTTAAGGTTATGATCGTTTGTTCATCGGGATCTGTGGTCAGGAACGGCTATCTTGACGATCTTTTAGATCAACTTGAAGCGGCAGGTGTGCGCGCTGACGTTTACGATAAGGTCATGCCGAATCCTCGTATCTCAATGGTTGATGCAGGCGGACGTCTGGCAAGAAACCTGAATGTTGATGCCATTATCGGTTTTGGCGGCGGATCGGCTATGGACGCAGCAAAGGGCGTCGCTATTGTTGCAAAGAACGGCGGCTCGATCTGGGACTATACCGCAAATCAAAAAACAGTACGGGAATCCCTTCCGGTGATCTGTATTCCCACGCTTTCTGCAACGGGTTCAGAGGGAAACCCCAATGGTGTGGTAACACATGATGAGACCATGGACAAAAGCGCTTTTGTCTGTCCGGGAGCCCGTCCCGTTCTCTCCGTAATTGATCCGGAACTTAACGAAAGTGTTCCAACGGACTATTTTTATGACGGGGCTGTAGATATTATTACGCATGCGACCGAGGCCTATTTTTCATCCGGCGAAGACGCTCCCCTTAACGATGCCATTACGCTGGCGATCGTGAAGAGCGTTGTCGATTCACTTGACCGGCTTATTAAAGACCCTAAAGACAAAGATGCCCGATCAACCTTCACATGGGCTTCCAATGTCGCCCTTGTCGGCATCAACAATGCCGGACGCGAGGGACCCTTCCCCATTCATTCCATAGAACACGCCCTGAGCGGTATGTATGATATTTCACATGGTCGCGGACTTGCCATGTTATTTCCAAAATACCTTGAGATGTTCAAAGAAATGTTGGCCGATAAGATCATCGCATTCGGGAAGATGTTCGATGCTTCTGTGAATACGGCAGATTCTGCTATTGAGGCATTCAGAGTATGGCTGAAACATATTGACCGCGACCTGATGTTTGGCGATATGGGTTTGCCCGGTGATAAGCTGGAAGAACTTGCCGATTCCGTCATCCGTGCCGCCGGTAATAAACACGGCAAGATCGGCGGACCGAAGGAAATAGGGAAAAGCGATATTATTACCCTGTATGAGATGTGTATTAAACAGTAGGTATTATACTGCAAGCGGTAGCAAATACAGTAAACATTATTAGAAAACAAA
>CAYVLJ010000063.1:6109-11228 GCA_964452375.1 uncultured bacterium
CGGTGATCGGCTGGAAGTTCTTGCCGATTCCGTCATCCGTGCCGCCGGCAACAAACACGATCAGATCGGCGCGGCAAAAGCGATGGGGAAAAAAGAGATTATTGCTTTGTATAAAAAATGTGTTAACTAAAATTCCGAAAGGATCTTTTATTTTTTGAATATGCCCTAAAAGGCATGCTGACCACAAATATAATTTATAAACATAAATGTCTGATTATAATAAATATTACCTTACCGCCGACTTATTCGGAAAACCATATCCTGAATTGATTGACTTTTTCAAGAAGTATGAGCCCAAAGGAAAACTGATCGATTTAGGGTGCGGCCAAGGCAGAAATGCCATTCCCTTGGCAAGGATCGGCTATCAAGTGTCCGGAATAGATAAATCTAAAGTCGGTATCGATCAAATACATTCAAAATCGAAAAAAGAGGGGTTAAATATCAGTGCCTGGGTTGAAGATATCTATACTTTTAATAATTATTC
Organism: uncultured bacterium; assembly: GCA_964452375.1. Lineage (GTDB taxonomy): Bacteria > Fidelibacterota > Fidelibacteria > Fidelibacterales > Fidelibacteraceae > M50B103. Next base: position 6,594 of record CAYVLJ010000063.1, read on the forward strand.
TGATTTTGATATTGTCTTGCTTGATTCAATGTTTCATTTTGAAAAAAGAGATAAACAACTTGAAATTAAGTTGATTGAGACAATAGCAGCCAGTATTAATCAAAATAGCATGATCTGTTTTTGTATTCAGGATACCGGAAAAAAGGTCATGATATTAAAGGATGCAATTGATAATACGGGGATTGATTTTGATATTTTGAATGATTCCTCTTTACTTTATAAGTATGAGGATAAAAAATCAGGGCACATATCTAAGACAAAATATTGTATGTATATTCTAAAGAAGAATTAAGCCCAACCCTTGTACTTATTCAACACCAAAAATGTTGAATAGGCTAAATTTCTAAGCATAAAGTAAAATAGCGAAGTCTGTCTCTATTTTACTTTATTTGAACTGTGTATTTTATTTTTTCTTCTTTGCTTTTACTGTCGTGATCTTCTGCGGATGCGTTTCGCCGAATTCTTTTTCAACCTGTTTGTTGATAATGAATTTCTGCTGAACGATGGTCAGCGCATTGAAGATCAGGTAGTACCAAACAAGGCCCGAAGGGAAGCGGTAGAATAAAAAGAACATCATAGCCGGCATCAGCCATTGCATCATTTTTTGCTGTTGCGCCTGCTGGCCGGTGGCCGCAGCTCCTGTTCCCGAGATCTTCTGTTGAACAACCATCAGGACCGTCATCAATATAGGCAGCACACTGAACTCCGTGCCGATAAGGGGAACATTAAACCCGAAGCTGAACAGGGCATCAGGAACAGAAAGATCGTTGATCCACAGAAAGAACGGTGCGCCGCGAAATTCGATGGCCGTACGGAAGACAATAAAAAGTCCGTATAAAAGCGGCAACTGAAGTAGCATCGGCAGGCAACCGCCCATTGGATTGACCTTTTCTTCCTTGTACAGTTCCATGGTTTTTTGCTGAAGGACCTGTTTGTTGTTTTTATATTTTTCCTGCAGTTCCTGGATCTTGGGTTGGACCAGCTGCATTTTTTTCATTGAAGAGTATGATTTATGCGTAAGCGGATAAGTAACGATCTTGATCAGAACGGCCATAAGGAAGATCACAACCCCGTAATTGGGGATTAGACCGTAAAGGAATTTCATCAACCAATGCAGGGCTACTGAAAAAGGTCGAATAATCGGGCCTCCGCGATTCAATGTTTTTTCCAGTCCGATGCCGTATGAATCCAAAAGTTTTTTTTCTGCCGGAACCAATCCGATGATAAAAGAATCTTGTTGGTAATTGGCCTTGGAAAGACCCATGTCAATAATTGCAGTAAAATCTCGAGATGTTTTGTCTTTTGATAGAGCAAGCTCCGATCTTATGCCATCGCTTGCGACCGGTGCGATAAAACCAGTAAAATATTTGGATTTGAATGCCAGCCAATTGGTCCTGCCATCCGTGTTCAGAATTGTGCCTTCTCCATTTTTGGCTTTCCGGCCTTCCACCTTAACGAGTTCCTCGCCCATCTGGGCATAAACACCGCTATACATAATGTCATCCGCAGCATTTTTTTCAGTGATCGCAAAACCGTCAACCCATTTTAAAGAATATTTCAACCCGGCCATTTTTTGCATATAATCGGCCAAAGCCACATCCAGCCCGAAATCATAACGATCCGGATAAAAAGTAAAGGTTTTTTCAACTTTAATACCGTCTTGGGTCAATGTGGTATATGTTAAGGTCACTGTATTATCGACCCACAAAGTATCGCCGTCCCGATAGTTATCAAGTTGAGCACAGTCAAATGCTATCAAGTCAAGATTTGAGGGATCCTGATATAAATTTGTATATTCAACATTAAGGTTGGCGTCTGCATCAACTGGAAGCAGGTGGAGATTTCCGCCCTCTTCATTTTCATATTTATTAAATTCATAGTCACGAACAGTACCGCCGCCAAGATTGGAGAGTCTCATTGCAAACTTATCATTCTTGATAACGACTTCTTTAGAATCTACAGAAAGTTCTCTGTTCTCGATACTGACCTCAGGTCTGACATATTCAGGCGGTGGTGTTGGCTGCACGGTTTCCGGTTGTTGAACTGTCGTTTGAACTTGCTGTTGTTCCGCTTCTGAAGCGTCCTGTGGATTTAGCCATTGCTGGTAATATGGCATCAGGATTATAACGATACCAATCACAACAAATGCTAAAATTGTTTTTTTATCCAAAATGATCTCCTTTAATGGTGGTCATGTTTATGAACCGGATCATAGCCGCCCGGGTGGAAAGGGTGGCATTTCAATATTCTTTTTAATCCAAGCCAGGAGCCCTTTAAAGCTCCATATTCCATAATGGCTTCATAGGTATATTGTGAGCATGTGGGATAAAAGCGGCAGCTTCTGGCCATATAGGGCGAGATGGCCCGTTGATAAAAACGGATGATTGCTAAAAATATCTTTTTCATGGTGTTTGAAGCAGTGCTTTTATATCAGTCCCGATCGCAGTCAGCTCATCGTATTGGGGCATTTTCTTTAAAATTATTCCGTATATACACGAAGAGGAAAACCATTCCTTGTTGTTGCGATAGCATTCTCTTAGGTAACGTTTCCCTCTGTTCCGTAAAACTGCGCCTTTTAAATGGCGCGCAATGGCAAACAGAACGCGGCGGTTCTCAGCCGGCAGGCTGACAATATTTACAAACCGTCCTTTGTTCCATTCCCCGTTGTCAAATAAACTTGAGATCTCTTTTTTCTCTCTCAGGATCTCAGATTTCTTCAATGATGAATTCATTCATCAGAAACAGTCAACCGTTTCCGACCTTTTTTGCGTCTGCGTGCAAGTACCGCGCGCCCAGCTGCGGACTCCATGCGCTTACGGAAACCGTGTTTGTTTTTCCGTTTTCTGTTACTGGGATTATATGTTTCTTTCACCTTGTTCTCCTTTAACTCAAATATTCAGACAAAGCCCTGTAATATGTGGCATAAATTGCTGAAAGGCAATGTTTTTTTCGGGTTTGGACTTCAATAAATACCCGATATTTATCACTTGGCGATCAATTGTGTGTTTCCGTACATAAATATACAATATCTTGTGTGATATTGTGTTTTTCATTGAAATCAGTTTAAGATCTATAGATAAAAAAAGCCGGCACAAGGACCGGCTTTTACTTATCATTTAAATGACCGTTTATTTGATCAGAACCATTTTCCTGACCTCTTTAAAGTCACCCGAAACGATCGAATAGAAGTAAGTGCCTGTCGGCAGGTTGGAAGCATCCAGCCTGTAGTCGTAGCTACCTGCTTCTCTGTATTCGTTAACGAGTGTCGCTATTTCCCGTCCAAGCATATTGTATAATGTCATGGTAACATGATTTGCCTCGGGCAGATTGAAGCGTATTGTCGTTGTCGGATTGAAAGGATTCGGATAGTTCTGTTCAAGCGCAAACTCCGTTGGCAGAACTGTTTCATCTATAGCCGTTACATCATTATAGAAATAGATGTTATCCACATAAAAAGTCCCAAGATCGTCCGGGGCTCCCCATGAGAATATCAGCTGTGCAATATGGCCTTGCGTGGTCAATCCTGCAAAGTCATCCATCGGAATATCAAAGCTGATCCATCCGGCTCTTTCAAGTGCCGGTGTTGAAGCATCAGTAAAGGTGAGTTCGTGTAAGACATCATCACCGCCGCCATAACCGCCGTCCGGACCAAAGTCCACCAGCTTGATCTTGAATTGCTTACCTGTAACCACATCAGGAGTCCACATATCAACGTGGAAGTGTGTCATGTCTGTGGCATTTGCCATGAATTCTGCTGCAGTATATCCAGTTGTCGTGTACTTCATGACATCATCGCTGCCGATCAAATAATCTTCAACTCCGGCCCAATCCCAATCGGTAGACCATGTTGTGACCGGAATGTTTGTATAGGCATTGCTGAATAGCGAAACAACATTTGACGCGGGTGCAGTTGGTGTCGGAGCAGATACAGTAGGTGTTGCTTCTTTATAGAAGTAGACATTGTCAACATATATTGTGGAGAGATTTCCGGATAAGATCAATTGAGCCAAGTGACCTTTTGTTGTCAAATCGGTGAAGTCGCTCAGCGGAATATCAAAGCTTATCCATCCGGCTGTAAAGATCCGAGGTGACGTGGTATCGGAAAATGTCAATTCATCTTCCACGTCATCACCACCGAGGTAATTACCGTCTGCGCCAAAATCAACCAGTTTGATATTGAACACATCAGTACTGTCAATCATGTCCGGTGTCCAGATATCGATATGGAAATATTCCATCGTTGATGCATCAATGGTTGGTGTCTTGAATTCGATTAGAGCAAAACCCCTGCTATCATATAGCTTTATCGAATCACTTCCCAGTATGAAGTCCGAAACGTCTGCTCCATCATATTCTGACGACCATGTATCAACAGGAACATCGTTATAAACATCCGAGAAAAGCGAGATGACGTCAACTTGTCTTTCATCCGGGACCGGCGCTGCCACTTCCGGTACGGCTGGTAATGCGCCCATATAGAAATAGACATTATCAACCCAAACCGTCGGCAAATCGCCGGAAATGATCAGCTGTGCAAGATGGCCTTTGGTAACCAAATTCGTGAAATCATTCAGTGGAATATCAAGGCTGACCCATTGCTCGCTGGCAATGGCAGGTGTAGAGCTACTTGAAAGT
>CAYVLJ010000064.1:0-804 GCA_964452375.1 uncultured bacterium
ATTTTTGTTGTCGAACTGATATATTTATCAGTCAAACATTTTCCACCTCTTTTTGTTGTACTTTCCTTTAGTTCTTTAAATTTGTTTTCCCATGCACATTTTGAGCACCAATGTCCCTTCTTTATATAGTGGGGAGTAGCTTTAAATACATGTCCATTCTCACACCTCCACAATAATTTTGTTTCAGCATCAATATATTTTTCAGAAAGACATTCTCCGCCTTTACTTTGAGCTAAATCCCTCATTTTTTTAATTGATAGTTTTCTGCCCATCATTATTAGATCAAATCTTTAATCAATTTCCAAATCGTCGAAAGGGCAAACATCAAAAATAGAACGATCGGTTTTTTTCATCTTACGTTTTCTTTCTCTTATAATTCCGCGATGTTTAGTAATGGTTAATTAAAATAGTAAATATTACTTATCATAACAAGGTGTTTTATATTGATTGGAGTAATCCTGTCGAGGTTGGATTTTTTTGGAGCGCCTCGCGACGACGCGTTAAGAAAATCCAACGAAAGAGGGTTAAAAAGTTTTCGGGATGAGTCCCGAGGTATCGGGACGAAGACTTTCGAAAACTTTACCGAAAGAGGAGGATTTTTAGCCAAAGGAGGGCAGCGCTTGACTTTCTTTTGTTTCTTTTCTTTGGTCAAGCAAAGAAAAGAACAAATTGTGATACTTGGAGAGATCTCGCTTCGCGATCCGTCTGCCGACGGACTGAAACAAGTTCAGGATGACAGCCTCTTTGCGCGCTTTTTTATTCTTTTATCTCTTCTTCATTATATCTATTTTCTTGCATGAATAA
>CAYVLJ010000064.1:814-10926 GCA_964452375.1 uncultured bacterium
CGAAAGATCTATTCATGAGTTGAAGCAGTTGAAACGATAAAGAAATACATGAGGATAGACATCCTGAAATAGTGTTTGGTATTTAGCCGGCTGGCGGATTCAGCGGCACGCGGACACCCGGGGATACTATTCTTCAACCTCTTCGGGGTCCTTGTGCTTTTCCTTTTAATACTTTTATATTTTATTCATAATATCTATTTTCTTGCATGAATAAGTCGGATATTCAAATCGCCAAGGAGCTCTTGGGAAAAGACGATAACGTTATTGCCATGGTAAAAAACGGCAAGATCCTTTTCAGATCTTCCAAAAAAGGCATCCAGCCTTTTTTTGATGCGCTTGAAAAACATCCCAGAGAAACGTTCGCCGGCTGCAGCATTGCCGACAAGATTGTGGGTAAAGCCGCACTCATGCTGGCGGCATACATTGGTGCAAGTGAAATCTATACATTGCTCGCAAGCCGCCACGCCGTTGATACCTCTCTCAACCTTGACCTTGATCTTAATACTGAGCACGTGGTGCCGTATATCATAAATCGTTCTCAAGACGGTATGTGCCCCATGGAGCAAAGGGTACTGGATATCGATGATCCGGAAGAGGCCTATGAAGCATTGAAAGATAAATTATATGAACTAAAATTGAGGTAGTGTAAGGGACGGTCGCGACCGTCCCCTGCAAAACAATTAATATGTGAGGCTTATATGAAATACAGACAATTCGGCAACACCGGCATAAAAGTCCCGGCACTTGGTATGGGCTGTATGCGACTGCCCGTCATCGACAATGACATGAATCGTATTGATGAGGAAAAAGCGATCAAGCTCATTCGTCAGGCCATTGACGGCGGTGTAACCTATGTGGATACTGCCTGGGGTTATCATGGCGGAAATTCTGAGCCTTTGGTTGCCAAAGCGCTGGCTGACGGCTATCGTGAAAAAGTTAAACTCGCCACCAAGTTACCCGTTTGGCTTGTCAAAGAACCGGCAGATCTGGATAAATATCTTGATCTGCAATTGGAGCGTCTGCAAACTGATCATTTTGATCTTTATCTCATGCATGCCCTTAATCAAAAGTCATGGACAACGATCAAAGAGAACGGCGTGTTTGATTTTATTCCCAAAATAAAAAAGGACGGTCGTGCCGGACTTGTCGGTTTTTCATTTCACGATAAGTATGAAGTTTTTGAAGATATTACAACATCATACGACTGGGACTTCTGTCAGATCCAATACAATCTGCTTGATGAAGATTATCAAGCCGGACTTAAAGGATTGAAACTTGCCGCCGGCAAGGGCATGGGAATCATAATCATGGAACCCCTTCGCGGGGGCGGCTTGACCAATAATATTCCGGAGAATATTCGGAAAGAGTGGGATAAACTTGAACCGAAACACTCTCCGGCAGACTGGTCTTTAAACTGGCTTTGGGACCAGAAAGAAGTTGGCCTTATCCTCAGCGGCATGACCGAACCGCAACATGTGGAGGAAAACATCAAATCAGCATCGCATTCTGGTATCGGCACCTTATCTGAAGAAAACAAAACGCAGCTCATGAAGATCCGCGACATGTATCATGATCGCATCATTGTCAATTGCACCCAATGCGGTTATTGCATGCCTTGTCCTCATAATGTTGATATTCCCGGAAATTTCCGTTTCCTTAATCAAGGTTCGATGCTGAATGACTGGAAAGAAGCGAAACGACTATTTGATCTTTTATTACCTGAGGTTAAACGAGCCTCCAATTGCATCGCTTGCGGTGACTGTCTGGAAAAATGCCCTCAGCAGCTGCCCATTCCTCAGACCATGGAGATGGTGGTGGAAAGATTTGAAAAGTAGACGAGATAGCCAGTCTATTGGACAGGATCACGGCATCGGTTTGATTGTTTTTGCCAGTCCTCTCAAGACGAAAATTAAACAAAATGACAGAATTTAATAATTACAGTAGCCCCGGGTTTTAACGCGGCGCAAATATTGAAGGAGCCAACAATGCCAAGCAATTTCAAAGAAATGACCGAAAGAGTCTTCACCTACACATCCAAACTCATTGATAAACACGGTCCCCGAAAAGCCGGGAGCAAAGCCTGTCAAGACACTGCCGATGACCTTCTCAACGAGATGAAGGGTTTTGCCGACGATGCCCGTATCGAAGAATTCGGCGTGCACTCCGGCGCGCTCCTTGGGTGGATCAGGATTCTTGTAACCTTGTATTCTGCGGGTACCGTTTTTCTTTGGTTAAACATGCCCTGGATCGCTTCCGGCGTTCTTCTGACCGGTTTTCTGATCATGGTCTTCCGATTTTTTCTATATAAGCATGCTATAGATTTTCTGTATCCGCGCAAAACGGGGAAAAACGTAATTGCTTCAGTCGAACCTGAAGGCGAAATTAAACAGCAGATCATTATCAGCGGACATCATGACTCCGCCCGTGTCTTCAATTTCAATATCCATCAACCCAAACTCTATGCATTGCGAGTAGTGGGTGGGGTTGGCATATTATTTACCTTGTTTTTATTATCGACAGTTGTTGCCATTGCCGGATTATCCCAGATCTTTATTACCGTCGCGGCTGTCTTTGGCAGCGCCGGAGCTTTGATCGTTTTGCAATTGTGGTTCTTTGCATCCAAGAAAGCCACGCCCGGAGCGGGCGATAACCTTGTTGCTTCTGTTATGGCTCTGGAATCTCTTCGCCAAATAGCTAAAAACAAGAAAGAAGGCAAAGGGTTAAAACACACCCGCGTGACCGCCATTTCCTTTGATGCGGAGGAAGAGGGTTTACGTGGTGCTTATGCTTACGCCCAAAAACACATAAATGAATTCGAAACCTTGCCCACATTCCTGTTCAATATTGATTGTCCATATTATCTCGACGATCTTTTCTTTTTGACCACTGATATCAACGGTAGCGTAAAACTGTCCGATGACCTGGCTGAAAAATGCAGAGTAATTTCAGAACGACTGGGCTATAAAGCCGTTACAAAACCCATTGAATTTCTGACCGGTGGAACCGATGCCGCCGAGCTGGCAAAAGCCGGTGTCCATGCAACCACCATGCTGGCTATGCCCTGGGGCAACAGTTCCCGTGCTCCGGTTTACCACACCCCGGACGACACGATCGATCATGTGGAAAAGGAAGTTGTTCAAGCGGGGTTAGAGATTTTTTTCGAACTGATAAAAAAATCTGAAGAATCTGGATTCAAATTTATACATATAACATAAATTGTTGTTTTTGCTTAATTAAATAATTATTTTTTATAATTGATATTATCATTTTTTCAATTATTTATAATAATTACTTGAAATTTTATTAGATTGAATATTATATTCCCTAACTTTTGTTCATTAATATTAGGGAAATTCATGAAAACGAAAATTCTACTTATCATTGTAATGTCGCTATTGATTATTACGCCTCTTTCAGCAGAGATCATTAAACAACAAAGTTTTGAGGGAGAGGCTACGGACACTTGGGGATATACGCTGTCGCCTGCCGCCTACTATGGCGGTTCACCAAATTATAGTATTTGGGATCGCGATAATGATATCTTAGAAAGACTGCTCCCATTACCTGATGAAGATGGAGAATACTTATTCGTAATGGAAAATACCGGTCATACCAGTACAGAACTTCATAAATTTATCTTTGATACTGTTGATCTAAGCTCTTACACAGGCGACCTGAGTGCTCATTTCTATTATTATACTTTTTATTACGGTTCTACTACCGGTCAATGGTCTGGTGTTCCTGACAGCATTGGATATTATGTCGAGTATGATAACGGTACGGATTGGAACACATATACTGCTCTTGACCTGGGAACAAACGAGTGGACTCAAGTTAGTTTTGATATTCCTGATACGGCAAGTTATTTTCGTCTTTGTATTGTCGGAAAGAATAACACATGGCAAGAGATCGGAGCTTTTGATTATGTATATTTATTGGAAGAGATCGGCGAACCTTCCAACCATGTCACCGGTCTTGCCCTAAGTCAAACAACCGACAACAGTTTAACCGTTACCTGGAATGATAATGACGGTGCCCAGCCTGCAGAGAATTTTCTTGTTAAGATTGCACAGGGCGTCACGCCCGCAACGCCAGTAGACGGTATGGAAGAACATCCATCCACAACAGTAAAACAAATTGCCTCCGGCGTTGAAACCGCTACATTTACAGGTTTATCTGCCAGTACATCTTATACGGTTGCAGTTTATCCCTATACTAATTTGGATGTATTTATTGATTATAAAACCGATGGTACGATCCCGACCGTTACGGCAAGCACTCAAGATACGCCCACTCCAATTTCTTTAGCCAAATTCTCGGCAAAAGCTGTAACGGAAGGTGTTCAGTTGGACTGGACAACCGAAAGTGAAACGGAAAATTCCGGTTTTGTCCTTTATCGAAATGATAAATCGATCGCCTTTATTGAAGGAGCCGGTACAACAAGTGAGTCCAATATTTATTCATATCTTGATAAAGAGGTTATCCCGGGCAATACATATACATATGTTTTGGCAGATCTCAGTTATAATAATGATGAAATCCGCCACAATGATTTCGCTATTACCATATCGGCAAACGCGTGGAATATTATCGAGAAGTTTTATCAAATTAACGGGATCTACCCCAACCCTTTCAATCCGCAAACCACATTAAGCTATGAATTGAAAGATCATAGCGATATTGATGTTTCGATTTTCAATATGAAAGGCCAAAAAGTGGATGTTCTTTTCAGGGGTTGGCAAGAACCGGGCAGCTATGATCTGAACTGGAATGCCGCCAATATGAAAAGTGGTATTTACTTAATGCGTATATCTGTGAACGATCAGATTGAAAGCAAAAAATTATTGTTGGTTAAATAAGTTTATCAAAAGAATATGTTGAACGCCTCTTTTTAGAGGCGTTTTTTTATTTTTTGAGAATGATCTTCAAAACGGTTGCATTTTTAAGATTATCGCTGTAAACAGCTGATATTCTCACTAAATATTGCCCCGAAGGTAAATTGTTTGCATTCCAGTTCACATGATTAGATCCCTTGGCATACAAACCATTTTTAACAAGATCAGCTATCAAATTCCCCTCAATATCAAATACTGATACGGATATCTTTGCATCTTCCGGTAAAGTATAAACAATACGTACAGAAGGGTTAAAAGGATTGGGATAAGCGTTTCCGGGTAATTGGGTTTTTACTTTTTCAAGATCTCCCCTGTATAGAACAGATGTGGTTTTCAAAGGATTACTAAGTCCGCTGAAGTTAATATCGGATAAGCGATACTCATAATGTTGTCCTAAATAAACATCTTTATCAAGCCAACCGTATTCTGAAGAAGTTGTCGTATTGCCTTGACCGATCAGGGAATTATCGTCAAGATAACTGCAAATTACTTCCCAAGGCTGGTTGTAGCTTTCCCTTCGTTCGATCAAGAATCCAAGATTCTCCGTTTCGCTTTCGGTTGTCCATGTCAGGAAAACACCACCTTCCGATGAAACGGTTTTAAAGGAAGTCAATTCTACCGGTAAGGGCGTGTCGCTTGTAAGATCAACTCCGGTCGTATCGGCCAACAGCGCCAATGCTCCCCTGATAGTCATTGTCATGATCTTGATTTGAGGGTTTTCATCGGAGTAATTTTCATCACCGGTGTTGGGTCGATAATAATCCGACCATTTATGATAATGTAAATCGGAACTCCAATCCGATTCTGCGTACTCCAGTGACGGTATCCCGGCGCGTGAAAATGAAATGTTATCGCTGTATTGCATTGTTCCTTTTCCGACAACTGTAATACGGTTTTTAGGTTCTTCATCATCATATCCGTATGTTTCTAAATATGTTTCAGCTGCTGAATATAAGATATTCACATCATCTGCAAGTGGGTACATGGTACTGCTTTCATCGATCGTTCCATTCCAGCCGATCCCGCCGTGATAAAGCCATAGCGTATTCGTAACGGCGGGAAATCCGAACATATCTAAATTAATATTTCCCTTGATCCTGTCCCATAGTAGAATATCGCCTGTCACCGAACCGGCATCTGTGGTAAAATGATCGTTAATCCATGCTCTCGAACCGGAAGGGCCGCCGTATGTGGAACTGCCAAAACTTGATGCTGAAACCCAGGCATGACTGCTGCAACTTGGTTCTTCCGCATCCCATAATGCAAATATGATCATTTCCTCCGATTCACGGGTATTGATCACTTTGGCCATTTCGAGAACACCTACCATACCGCTTCCGTTATCGTTCGCTCCGGGCGCCGTTCCGCTTCCATCCATATCGTATGAATCATAATGTGCCCCAACTATCCAAATATCAGCATTGGATCCGGCACTGCCTTCTTTTGTTCCGATAATATTGTAGCCCTTTCCATCGGAACCGTCCGACCAGGGGAATTCATCAATATAAACATTATCGTCACCTAAATAATTTTTTAGCGTTGATTCAATATAAGCTTTAACACTGTCATGCCCGCTTGTTCCTTCTTCACGATTTTTCCCCTTATGAAATTTCAAGTAATCCCAGGATGGATCCTCCTGACGGTAATAATAATCCCGAACGCTTTCTTCTGTTATCTGTTGCACAAATTGATGCAGATTTTCCGATGAATAAAGAAAAGATGTGATCAATATCAAGATCAGATAGAACTGTTTTCGCTTTAACATATGGTAACTCCGAGTGGAAAAAAGCTATTCGAACTATAATTCAAACAACTTGCGACTCTCTCTCTTAAATATTCTTAAATTATCATGAAGACTGTTCTTTACTTGCAATATCATTATCACCAATACTAATTTGTCCGAAATGATCCTTAACAATGCTGCTAAAGCCAACGATCGCTGCTTTGAGTACAGAGTTTTCAATAATGGCTTTTTCATTAATGATGCTGTTTTGTATTGAGGAATCGGAAATAGTGGTATTGCTCCCGATCGCCGCATTGGGTCCGATCGTTGAATCTTCAATAACCGCACCCTTTCCGATATAAACCGGCTCAATGATCTTGCAATTTTTGCATTCGCCTTCGTTTATGGAATTTTTAGACATTAAATATGCCGATGTGGATAAAAGGGTTTCTGTTGTGCCGCAGTCATACCACTTATTGATCGGAAGCGCTTTGAAAGGTTCTTTGTTATCAAGCATTATGAGCAGTGCATCGGTCAGTTGATATTCGTTTCTTGTTTTAATATTCTTTTCTATGAGCGTTTCGATCGCTTTTTTTAGTTTTCTTTGACTTTGGATGAAATAAGCACCGGCAATTGCCAGATTGCTTTTAGGATGTTCGGGTTTTTCAACCATAGCTGTGATCGTACCGTTCTTATCGGTTTCAACGATCCCGAATCGTTGAGGATCCTCTACCTCTACAACGGCTATTACATTATGATCCGGGTCTTTTAGCCTAGACATATCAAGATCAATGATCGTATCTCCAAGAATTATCAAGGCCGGTTCATCAACGTCTTTCAGTCCGTATAAAATGGCGTGCCCAAGTCCTTTCATTTCTTCCTGAACGGAAAAATTGAATTTTCCCGGATATTTTTGGTTGAAGTAAGCGGTGACAATTTCTTTTTTATATCCGACGATCACGGATATCTCATCAAAGCCGGCATCAAAAAGTGAAAGTGAAATATGTTCAAGAATAGGTTTGCCTGCGATCGGAACCATCACTTTTGGACGGTTTAATGTGTGAGGCCGTAAACGTTTGCCGATACCGGCAGCCGGAATAATAGCTTTCATTCAATTCCTTTTACAGTGTAACCGAGTTCCTTAATCGTATCGTTGATCTTTTCCGCATCGACCGCTCCTTTTACCCGGGCGATCTTTGCTTCTAAATTTACATCAACTTCGGTCACTCCGTCAAGGGAAGAAAGACCTTTTTTAACACTCATTACACAATGGTTGCATGTCATGCCTTCAATGTGTACGATTTGTTCTTTATCTTTATCCATAATGGGTACCTCACATGTTTCAATTTTCTTTCCCTGAATTTTTTTGACTATCTTATTGATCAACGAATATATTATCAAACCGCTCAATATGATAGTTGAAGAGAACATCAGCCATTCTGGCAGCATATGATGATCATGCCCCATGCTCATTATCCCGCTGAACCAGGAGGCCGGCATGAATTGATCCAGTATCACACCGCCGGCAAAGGAACCGACAATGATCGTAAATAAATATACGAACAAAGATTTTTTACCGAGTGTGTTCCCTATCACGGAAATAGTCGCAGCATTCGTTGCGGGACCTGCCATAAGGAAAACCAAAGCAGCTCCCGGAGACAATCCTTTCATGATCAGCGCAGCGGCAACCGGTACCGAACTGGTGGCACAAACATAAAGCGGTATTGAGGCAACAAGCATAACCAACATGGAAAGATAAGGATTGGAAAGATAGGTCATAAAGAAATCGTCCGGCAAAACTACGGATATCAGTCCGGCGATCAATATTCCGATAGCCAGCCATTTGGCAATATCATCCATAAAATCGATATAAGCATATTTTAATATGGCAACCAAGCGACGTACACCTTTGGGCCTTTCTTCAGGTATCGTTCCATTTGAATATTTGTGCGGTTTTTCCCCTTCAACTTTATTGGTGATCAAGCCACCGGCTATACCTGTAATAAATGCTGCGATCGGGCGAATGATAGCAAAAGGAAGTCCAAGCAAAGAATATGTGATCATGATCGAATCCACACCCGTCTGAGGGGTAGAGATCAAAAAAGACTGCGTTGCTCCTTTTGAAGCGCCGTTCCTGTGCAATCCGATACCGGTGGGGATCACGCCACAGGAACAAAGGGGCATCGGAACCCCCAGCAATGCGGCATTCATGACGGATCGGAAATTCGCTTTACCCATATGACGCTTAAATACGTCCGGTTTTATTGTGAATTTCAATATACCCGCTATGAGAAAACCCAACAGCAGATATGGAGACATCTCTAAGAGCAAGTGATATATTTCATATAGGTAATCTTTAATATATTGCATGTGTCCTCAATTTCTTGCTTAACGGTCTTAAACGTTACTGAATTCATTTGTTCCCTGTGCTTCAACAACGTTTTTTTCAACCAGGCGGATCTTTTTCCATTTTCCTCCCCGGTATCTGAAATAAAACACAACGGAAAACATCATAAAAACAATAACAACAACGACCCAGCCGACGCGAGGACCCATATTCAGGACTTTCATCACAAAATATAAGCCTGCAACCATAATATAGTGAAGAATGACAGAAGCGATCATTGACCAGCGGGTATCGCCGGCGCCTCTAAGAACACCGATAAAAGTGGCAATAGCTGCCTCTATCAAAACATAAAGAGCCGCAATCCTTAACATGAAAACGGCAATTGGTATGGCTTGCGTATAAATTTCGCTTGCTTCAACCGGTTTGAAGACGCCCACAAGCTGTTGGGGAAAAAAGACGAACAATATCAGTACAACAGCCGAATACATGATCCCGATCTTGAAAGCGGATCCTGCAACCTTTGTTGCCGTTTCGATCTTTTGCGCTCCCATATACCGCCCTACCAGACTGGTAACGGCGATCTCGATGCCGATCAAGGGCACATATGATACATTGTCCCAATTGAACATGATAGTTGTTGCAGTTGCCGTAACATCACCCAGTGAGTGAAAGATCAGAATTAGTAAATTGAAAGCAAAAAGATTTAAAATGAATTCAAGGCCGGGGGGATATCCGTATTTAATAAGCTTCTTCATGATCTGCCCATAATAATGGAAAGATTTCATAACATGAAATTCCAACCTGTTCTTCTTCCCGAAATATGCCATCAGCAAGATCGCCACTCCGACAAAACCACCTGTTAGTGTCCCGTACGCTGCCCCGCGGATACCCATAGCGGGAAACCCCAATTTCCCGAATATCAAAATATAATTCATCAGTACATTGACAAGCATGGTGACGATCATCGCGATCATGACTATCCTTGTCTTGCCGATACCGGAAAAATAAGATGTAAACGCCGTTTTGACCAAACTGATGATCGCTCCGTATATTAGAATATTAAAATAGATGGTCTGATACGGCAATTGTGCCGCGGGAACATGGCTCAGGTCAAACAATTTATAAGCAAGTGGTTTTGCCAACAAAA
>CAYVLJ010000065.1:0-5732 GCA_964452375.1 uncultured bacterium
CTAGAAAGGTTTACAATCAAAGCACCTTTTTTAACTTTATTCAATTCTTCTTCTCTGACTATATGTTTTGCCTCCTTATAGCCAAGCTCGCTGTATAGCAGTCCAAGATTAAGATTTGCCTGAGCATGATCCGGATCGTGAATAACGGCATTTTGAAAGAAATACAGGGCTGAATCCAGTATGCCCTCGCTATAGTAGATCATTGCAAGATTGACGGATGCTTCCGTCATTTCCGGACGTAATTTCAATGCCCTGCGATAATCACGCTTCGCTTCTGTGTTCTTGTGTCTGCTTTCATGGAAATGTCCCAGATTGAAATGCGATGATTCCTGGTCGGGAAACGCCGTAAGACTTTCTTTGTATTCGTCAACTGCTGCCAGCACTTGCCGGCGGTAAATATCCGGGATATTGCCTTCGGGGATATCCAGCAGTTCACCTGCCGCTCTCACACGTACAAGCCGGACAGAGTCTCCTGTTGCTTTAAATAGTGCTTCATGTGCAATGTCTTCATCATAATCACCCAGTACCATGGCTGCGGAAGATCTTACCAGAGGCGATCCGTGGTCCATAAAATAGTAGGCAAGGGTGACGATGCGTGCATCCCTGACATTTTGCAGACTTCGGATCAAAGCTGACAATGTTACTTCATCCAGCGGTCTGATAAGATCGGGAAGTATAGCATCAAGGTTTTCTGTATTGCCTTTTCGCAGCTGATCCAGATGATCCGCCCACATCATGTATTCTTTTTGAAAATCGCCGGAATAATGCTTTCTGATGAACGATTCCGCCCATTCGGGGCTCTTTGTCGCATGACAGCTGTTACAGGCGTTAGGGGAGCCGTATGCGCGCGTAGCGGCCGGTACGGGCGGTCTCATGGAATGATCAGAGCGTTCCATGCGGGCAAATGTTGTTTTCGGCATATGGCAGTTGATGCAGATATTTCCGGTGGAACTTTCTTTGTGATGCGTATGTGCGCTTGCATTGGATACCCGTTCGGCATGGCAGGGCAAACAGGAAGCATTCGGATCGTTTTTTTGCCGGTATCGACCGCTGGATGTGTGGCAGTGCAGACAGTCCATGTCGCTGTTGCGCACACAGGGAGACATCAGCCAGGTTGAATATGTGTAATTCTCACCAAGGTCCCTGCCGTCTGCATAAAAATCCGGATGTTCCGGACCGACCAGATCGAAATGCTGAAAAAACTCTTCACCGAGTATGTATTCCGGTGTAATGGAAATGGATTTGGCATGACAGTATGAGCAGGTCGCATTAACGATATCTGCCGAATATCCCTTTTCTTGCGTAAAAGTTCTCAGGTAGATCGAATCCGGCTTAATACCGGTTTTTTCCGCTTCAAGAAATACTCGATTGTGCTTTTCCGCAGGTCCGTGACATGTTTCGCAATTAATGCCCGGTTCGAGCCATGTAGTTTTATAACTGTCGCTATCAATATCGTATTGGGTGCTCAATTGACTGACATGGCAGGAAAAGCAAGCGGTATTGAAGGTATATCTGCGATCTGTCCAGGGCAAAGCTTCGTCAGTGATATCGTGGTGAACTCTGACATTGGAACTTGTAATATCAAACCATTCTTTATTTTTTACGTCATACCCAAGGGGTAATGTCTGAAGCTTGCCTTTATCCATCGGTGTCATGAAATAATAAAGATACTTACCGCCTAAAACATGCCGGATCGGATAGGCGTGGCCACTTGAGCGTTCGATGACGTAGCCCTTGTTCTTTTTCAACACGTATTTATATGCATCTTTACCGGAAGTAATGAAAGAGTCGCAGGGACTAAGACAATCCAAAGCGAATGAACTTGAGAAATCCATCATTGCCCGGCCGTGAAATGAACTTTCCCAGAGATCATAAAAATGCTCATGGCATTCACGACAGGAACGTGAACCCATATACGAAATCTCTTCCTTTTTGGAACAGGAAAACAGCATGAGAAATCCAATGATGCTTAGGAGCAGAAACTTATTTTTCATGTTGGAAGAAGTTATGAGATATGATTTATAAGAGCAAGAATAAATGTAAGACGTAAAATCCTACTTCGCTCCCTTGGAGCTACGAAGGGCAGTCGTAAGAGTGTGAAAACAGAAGTAATAATTTTTTTATTTAGGGGAGGATAGGGTTTATATGTGACATAATGACAACTACCGTACGGTCATAGTGTCAAAATGGCATATATTGATCTTTGGTATATAAATTGTATGATAATACTTGATAGAAAGAGATATTAAAGGAGAAAATATGAATTTCAACAAATATACGGAAAAAAGTAAAGAAGCCATACAGCAGTCGCAGTTCATTGCAGAGGAGCACGGACAGCAAGAGATGCTGCCATTGCATTTGCTTTACGCCTTATTAACCCAGGATCAGGGGTTGATCCCCAGATTGTTAACGCTGGCAGAAGCTTCAGCTGAACAAATGATCGCTAAAGTTGAAGAGGCGATGGGTCATTTGCCAAGATTGGGTTCAGTATCCCAGTCAGGGATGGGTCACGAACTGATGAAGCTTTTTCGCAATGCGGAAAAGGAAGCTCAGCGTATACATGATGAATTTGTATCGGTTGAGCACTTGCTGATTGCTATGTACGATATTAAGGAGATCGCCGATATTCTTGACAGCCAGGGTTTGAGTAAAGATAAATTCCTGAACGTTTTGCAACAGATCCGAGGCGGTCAAAACGTTAAAGATGAAAATCCCGAATCCAAATATGAGTCCTTGCATCGATTTGGGATCGATCTGACGGAATCGGCAAGAAGCGGAAAGCTTGATCCGGTTATCGGTCGCGATGAAGAAATTCGACGGACCATCCAGGTTCTGGCAAGGCGGACAAAGAACAATCCGGTCCTTATCGGCGAGCCCGGAGTGGGTAAAACGGCGATCGTAGAAGGATTGGCGCAACGGATCGTGAATGAAGATGTCCCCGAGAGCCTTAAGGATAAAAAGATCATTATGCTTGATATTTCATCGATCCTGGCGGGCGCGAAATATCGCGGTGAATTTGAAGATCGTTTTAAAGCCGTATTGAAAGAGGTCGAGAACTCTAACGGAAAGATCATTCTCTTTATCGACGAATTGCATCTGATCGTCGGAGCAGGCAATGCCGAAGGCGCAGTGGATGCCGGCAATATGCTTAAACCCGCATTAGCCAGGGGAATTCTTCACTGTGTCGGAGCCACGACACTGAACGAATATCAGAAATATATTGAAAAGGATTCCGCATTGGAGCGGCGTTTCCAGAAGATATACGTATCTGAACCTTCCGTTGAGGATACTGTCTCGATTTTAAGGGGGATCAAAGAAAAATACGACATCCATCACGGTGTCAGGATCACTGACGGGGCCCTGATCTCGGCGGCCCGATTGTCAGACCGCTATATTGCCGACCGTTTTTTACCAGATAAAGCCATTGATCTTGTCGATGAGGCCGCTTCGCGCTTACGTGTGGAGATCGATAGTATGCCTGAGGAACTGGATGAACTTGAACGTCGCAGGATCCAACTGGAGATCGAAAAACAGGCTTTGAAAAAAGAAAATGATCAACGCTCGAAGGAACGTTTGAAAAAATTGGACAAAGAGCTTTCAATGGTCAAAAAAGGGCATGAAAGCTTAAAGGAAAAATGGCAGACCGAAAAATCGCTGATCCAGAGCATACGGCATTTGAAAGAAGCGATCGACAAGCTGAAAGCCGATGAAATTGAAGCGGAACGGCAGGGTGATTTTGAAAAAGTCGCCCAGATCCGTTACGGAGCGCTTGTCAATATGCAGCAGAATCTGGAAAAGGAAAAAGATAAACTTAAAAATATGCATGGAACTTCGCCCTTACTGAAAGAAGAAGTTGATGAAGAGGATATTGCCGAAGTGGTTAGCCGCTGGACGGGTATTCCAGTCAATCGCATGCTGCAGTCGGAAAATGAACGCTTGTTAAAACTGGAAGAGCATCTGCATGAGCGCGTTGTGGGACAGGATGAGGGCTTGAAAGCGGTATCAAATGCAATCAGACGAAGTCGCAGCGGTTTGGGTGATGAAAATCGTCCCATTGGTTCCTTCCTGTTCCTGGGTCCTACCGGTGTCGGTAAGACCGAACTGTCCAGAGCATTGGCCAACTTCCTGTTCGATGACGAACATGCAATGGTCCGTCTTGATATGTCGGAATTCATGGAACGGCATTCGGTCTCAAGACTGATCGGAGCGCCTCCGGGATATGTCGGATACGAAGAGGGCGGCAAATTGACCGAAAGCATTCGAAGACGGCCTTATTCCGTGATTCTGCTCGATGAGATCGAAAAAGCGCATCCTGACGTATTCAATATATTGCTTCAGATCTTAGATGACGGGCGCCTGACCGATGGCAAGGGCAGAACGGTCGATTTCAGAAATACGCTTATTATCATGACGTCCAATCTCGGTTCGGAACTTGGTCGGGATGTTTTTGAAAAAGGAACTTCATTCGATACACTTGATCCCAAACTTCAGGAAAGACTGCGTATTCGCTTCAGGCCGGAATTCATCAATCGAATAGACGAGATCATTGCATTTCATGCGCTGACAAAGGAACAATTGAGATCCATCGTGGAAATTCAGTTCAAACGATTGAAAGATCGGCTTGCATCGCAAAACATTACGGTAAGTCTTTCATCGAAAGCAAAAGATCATCTTGCCGAAAAAGGATATGATCCGGATTTCGGAGCACGACCTCTGAAACGTCTCATTCAGCATCGAATTGAGAATTATCTGGCACAAAAAATGCTGGAAGGGAAGCTGCTGCCCGGGAACGCTTATGTTATTGATACTGAGAATGATAAGATCGTTTTAAATAAGTCGTAATGAAAATAGTGCGGAATTCCGTATATAAAATATGATTTCATTATAATTTAATGCTTCAGGTCACATTTCCCAATGACAGGTCACCAATGATCTTGATAAGGTTTCCGTCACGCTCAACTTTCAGTTCTTTATCGGGAAATGTACGGGGCAGCCGGTGATTCAATTCAAATACGACCTCATCTTCGATCTTCTCGATCACATCTTCCGGGATATTTTCAAGTGTTTTAAGATCGATATCAACGATGTAGCCTTTGCCTTTTTCGGATCCAAGTCCCAAGGTGAAATCACCGCGGATATCGAAAAGTCCGTCATGAGAACGGTTAGAGGTAGTGCCGCGTTTTCGACGGGCAGGGTGCAGGTCGTATTTATCACCGTAACGGTCTTCCATAAGAATATCTATCTCATCAAGGACCGATTTCAGTTTTTTTTCCCAGCTGATCAATTTGGGGTGTCGCATTAATCATCCTCCAGAGAGTGTACGAACAGTCCGCTTTGCAATTTTGGTTCGAACCAGGTGGTTTTGGGCGGCATTAAGGCGTTGGAATCTGCAACATTCATCAATTGTTTGATACTGATGGGGTAGAGGGCAAAAGAAACTGTCATTTCCCCGGCATTCACACGACCTTCCAGGGCTTCCATTCCGCGATTTCCACCGACAAAATCGACTCTCTCGTCCTTGCGGATATTTTCTATACCGAGAATGGGTGTGAGAATAAGATCCGTAAGAAGAGCCGAATCAAGACTTTTGACGGGATCTGAAAGATCGACATGTTTTTCCTTAAGGATCAGGTTATAGAGAACTCATCCTCTGTTGCAAACGCTGAAATATCTCTTTGAACTGATCAGACTGTATCCAATGTTAACGGATATTATACATTTTCAGATATTTC
>CAYVLJ010000065.1:5766-10889 GCA_964452375.1 uncultured bacterium
AAAATTTTCCCTGGACAGACCGTTAAGGTCCTTAACAACACGGTTATAATCAATGATCATCAATTGATCTGAAGGAAAAAATACCGCCAGGAACCAATTGTATTCTTCGTTACCGGTATGATCCGGATTTGCATCGCGTCGCTTTTTGCCAACCATGGCGGAAGCTTTTGACCGATGATGGCCGTCAGCAACATAAACGTATTCGATCTTGCCGAAAGCCTCCTTAAGTGAATCGATGATCTTTTGATCGTCAACCAGCCACAATGTATGATTTACCCCGTCTTTGGATCGATAGTCGTATTCGGGGTTGCCGGATGTTACCTGTTTTATAAGGACATCAATATCCTCATTTCCCTTGTAAGTGTAAAATACCGGACCTGTATGCGCATTCACCACATCAATGTGTGTGATGCGGTCCTTTTCTTTGTCTTCGCGTGTCAGTTCATGGATCTTGACCTTGCCTTCAAGATAATCGTCAATATGCTGCACCGCGATCAACCCGGTTTGAGAACGGCCGTTCATGACCTGTCGATATACATACATCACAGGCTTTTTATCCTGGATCATTTTATCTTTGCGGAGTTCGGCAAGATTATCGTGAGCCTTCTGGTAAACGGCCGGATCGTAAAGATGTGTCTCCGGGGGAAGATCTACTTCAGATTTTACGACATGTAAAAAAGACAGAGGTTCAATTTTGACTATCATTCTCGCTTCATCGGAATTTACAACATCATACGGCGGTGATGCAATGCGGGAAGCCAGTTCCTTTTTGGGACGTATGCCTTTAAATCCTTTGATCCTGACCATTTTATTCCTCCATCACAGATTATTAAAATGAAAACTAACGGAAAAATCAAAAATAAACAACAATAATCCTATGGAATACAGATAATTATAGCTTAATATGACAGTTTGTAAGAACACCTAAAATTGACGATGATTATTATAAAAAATGATGTTTTATAATAAAATTGTTTGCTTAAAAATAAATTTCATTGATAAATGAAAAGTACGGAACAGTTTAAAACTGTTCCGTACATATAATTAAGATGGAATTTTACTTTAAAGCTTTTGGTTTTTGTTAATTTTTCAATGCATTCACGATCTTCTCGGCGATCTCGGAACCGACACGTTCCTGGGCTTCGGCCGTTGAAGCGCCGACATGGGGAGTAACGGAAACATTGGGATGGAAAACAAGCTCGATGTTCTTGGTGGGTTCTTCAACATAGACGTCGAGACCGGCACCGGCAACTTTGCCGTTGTTCAGTGCATCAAGAAGCGCTTTTTCATCCACAACACCGCCGCGAGCACAGTTAATGATATATACCCCGTCTTTCATTTTAGCGATCTCTTCTGCGCCAATGACGGGTTCGGGTTGTTTCGGAACATGAAGCGATACGAAATCGGCATTTGCCAGGAGTTCGTCAAAAGACACCATTTCAATGCCGTCGGCTTTCTCAACGAATGGATCGGTACCGAGAACCTTCATACCCAATGCATTTGCTATACCGGCGGTCAACTGACCGATCTTTCCGCATCCGACCAGTCCAAGGGTCTTGCCGTTCAACTCGATACCCTTATATTGTTTTTTGTTCCATTCACCCTTTCGCATCGTATAATTGGATTTATGGAGATTTCGTGCCAGAGAGAACATGTGGGCGATCGCAAGTTCGGCAACGGAAGCGGAGTTCGCTGCCGGGGTGTTCAAGGTCGGGATACCCTTGGTTTTGGCATACTGATGATCGATATTATCGATACCGGCACCGCCGCGAGCGATACATACAAGTTTTTCGCCTGCGTCGATGACTTCTTTGGGGACCTTGGTGGCTGAACGGACTAAAATACACTCGAAATCCTTGATCTTTTCGATCAATTCATCCAGTTCATAATGCTCATTTACGTATTCAATACCGGCATTTTTAAGAATTTCCTGTCCTTTTTTGCTAAGTCCGTCAGAAATCAATACTTTCATCCTATTCTCCTTTGATTATTAAGGGTTATGGAAAAATATCCAAATTATTGTCAAATATTTGGCGAATATAAATAAAAATAATCAAAAAACCAGTTTTATAATTTAATAAAAAATTGTAAAATTCGGTCGATTTATTTTTGATAAATGTAAAAAAATCTTCCGGAGGGAAAGTGAAAAAGAAAGAGATCCTGTTATTGACCATCAATGGCGAGGATAAACCCGGACTGACCACGAGCATCACAGAGGTGCTTTCGGAATATCACGCCAATATTCTTGATATTGGTCAGGCGGTCATACACAACAGCTTATCGCTGGGGATGTTAGTTGAAGTTGAAGAGGAAAACACGTCTAATATTCTTAAAGACGTTCTCTACAAATCCTATGATCTGGATATCAAAGTCAGGTTTTCGCCCATTTCCGATGATCGCTACGATAATTGGGTCCATCAACAGGCAAAAGGCCGATATATCATCACTATGTTCTCACGCAAGATCTCTGCAGAACATATTTCAGAGATCACCAATATCATTTATAAACAGGGACTGAATATTGACCTGATCAATCGTCTGACAGGCCGTATTCCGTTGAACGGTAACGATAAAAACACAAAGGCCTGTATTGAATTTTCCGTGCGCGGGCTTCCCCGGAATGAAAAGAAAATGAAAGATGAATTTTTCCGGCTCGCCAACAGCACGGACGTGGATATTGCATTTCAACATGACGATGTTTATCGCAAGAACCGGCGCCTGGTCTGTTTTGATATGGATTCAACCCTTATCCGGACCGAGTGTATCGTTGAACTCGCAAGACGGCACGGAGTGGGAGAGAAGGTTCACGAGATCACCGAAGCAGCCATGCGCGGGGAGCTTGATTTTGATCAAAGTTTCAAGAGACGTGTTGCTTTGCTGGAAGGTCTTGATGAATCGGTCATGCAGGATGTTGCCGAAAATCTTCCCTTCACGGAAGGAGCGGAACGCTTGATCACCACTCTCAAGGATCTTGGATACAAAGTGGCAGTCTTGTCGGGCGGTTTCATGTATTTTGGACGTTATCTGCAGAAAAAACTGGGAATCGACTATATTTATGCCAATGATCTTGAGATCAGGGACGGCAAACTGACCGGTAAACATGTCGGTGAGATCGTGAACGGCGAGAAAAAAGCTCAGCTGATGAAGTTATTGGCCCAGATGGAAGGGATCAAAATGGAACAGGTTATTGCCGTCGGCGACGGTGCCAATGATCTGCCCATGATCAATGCCGCCGGACTGGGTGTGGCGTTTCATGCAAAACCTCTCGTAAAAGAAAATGCCTCGCATTCCATTTCCACCATTGGATTGGATGGGATCCTTTATCTTTTGGGTTATAGAGACCGCCATCTGAAGAAATAAGGACACTAATACCTCACACAAAGCCACTAAGTACCACAAAGGCACAAAGAATACATTCTTTATCCCACAAAGATTCTTAAGGTCACGGTATAATGTCGACGCAAAGTGTTCATAAGAAAACTAAGAATATGAAATAAGTGATAAAAGTCACACATTTGTGGACCTAGAATTAGTCACTTGAATTTAATAGTCAATTTGGATAAAATTGATTGATTTTAATGAGGAGGACGAAAAATATTCCTCAATAAAATAAGTATTAAGCTGTTAAAAATAGTTAACAATTAATTATTGGAGGAAATTATGAATGAAAACGATGTAGCAAAGATCATTGTGGATTGCGCATATCAAATACACACTAAAACCGGTCCAGGTATGTTTGAATCTGTATATGAGTGTATTCTGGAAAAGTATCTTAAAGAAAAAGAACTGAAAGTAGAAAGACAGGTTATAATGCCCGGTGAATTCGAGGGTATAAAACTTGATAGAATATTTGTAGCTGATTTGGTAGTAAACGATTCGGTAATTATTGAATTAAAATCAAAATCTCATTTAGATGAGGTTGATAAGAAGCAACTTTTAACTTATCTAAAATTAACCGGATATAGACTTGGTTTATTGGTCAATTTTGGTGAGAAACTAATCAAAGATGGAATCAAAAGAGTAATTAACGGAATCATTGAATAAAAAAAATTCTTTGTGATCTTTTCCGCTTTGTGTCGAATCTTGCTGTGTTCTTGTGTATCTTTGCGGTTATAATATTTCTTCTTTGTGGTACTTAGTGCTCTTAGCGACTTTGTGTGAGGTATTTTTGTGTCTTTGTATGAGGTTATTTCTCAAGTTGCTCTTGCAATTCCAACCACCGAAGTTCTTTTTCTTCAAGCTCTGAACTGACCTTCTCATGCTCTCTTGACAGGCTACCCATTTCATCTATGGATTTATCCTTGAAATCGGGCGATATGAACATGTCATCCAGTTCCTTTTTGCGAGATGAGAGTTTGTCGATGATCTTATCGAGTTTGGCAAGTTCATCGCGCAGTCCTTTTTGAGCGGCATAGCGTTTTTGACGTTCTTCGGCTTCTTTTCGTTTCTGTGCTTTTCGGTCAAGTTGAATCGGTTTTTCTTCAGGGATTTCTTCTTCAACTTTCAGGAATTTATCTTGATACTCGGAATAATTCCCAAGGAATTCCCTTGCCTGTTTGTCTTTGAAATGCACAACTTTCGTAACAAGCATATCCAGGAAAAATCTGTCGTGGGAAACGATCAGCACAGACCCTTCGAAATCGTCCAGGGCGGATGCAAGGATCTCCTTGCTTTGCATATCCAGGTGGTTGGTCGGTTCGTCAAGTATCAGGAAGTTTACGTTGGACAGCAGAAGTTTGATCAGCACCATCCGGCTTTTTTCACCGCCGCTCAGCACGGATACAGGCTTGTCGACATCATCGCCGGAAAACAGAAACCGTCCCAGCATGGACCTGAGAAAGGTGCGGCATTCCATATCTCATCCAGCACGGTGTTGCTACCGTTCAATTGCTCAAGATGATGCTGGGCAAAATAGCCGATGTTCAGGTTATATCCGAGTGCGAGTTTGCCTTGCTGCACCTCAAGTTCGCCGGTGATCAATTTCATCAAGGTTGATTTTCCTACGCCGTTGGGACCGACCAGCGCGGCTTTTTCTCCGCGACGTATCTCGAAGTCCGTATCGGTAAAACCGGGCTCTGCATCGTAGCTAAAGCTTAGGTTATGTGCCGCAACTACGGGATCTC
>CAYVLJ010000066.1:0-1667 GCA_964452375.1 uncultured bacterium
GTTTTCAGAAGAAAATCGGATTATCCCAATACCTAAATATGATCCTGAAGAAATAACAATTCATACTGACAAAATTGTATATCCGGAAAATAAAAAGATTGGAACAAAAAATGATTTGTTAACAAATAAAATTACGTGTATTCAGAAAATGTATAATGGAATTGACAATATATAATTGATTATTCGATACCTCACACTAAGGCACAAAGAATCTTAAGTCACAAATAAAAATAGCTTATAATAATTCTTTGTGTCTTTTTTGTTTTAGTGCCTCTGTGTGGGGTATTTAAAGCAAAAAGATGTTTGAAAAAAAAACACTTTTTCCTAAATTCGTTTCAATATGAATAATGAAATTTTGAATGTGATCAAAAAGTACGAAGGTCTTCCCGGTTCTGCGATACCGATATTGCAGGAGGTTCAGGAAATTGAGGGCTATATTTCCAAAGATACCATCAGGGATATCACCGAACATACCGGCATACCTTCTGCGGAATTGTATGGAATTGCAACATTCTATTCCATGTTCCGCTTAAAGCCCCAGGGGCGGCATACCATCAGGATCTGTAAAGGTACCGCTTGTCATGTATCCGGAGCTGATACGCTCTCTTCAGCCTTAAGAACACTTCTGAAATTGCCTGAAAATGAAAATTCGACAGAAGACGGCAAATTTACGCTACTGGAAGTGGCTTGTCTGGGGTGCTGCAGCCTTGCTCCGGTGATCATGATCAATGACAATACTTACGGCAAGCTTTCGTCAGACAAACTTGCTAAGATCTTAGACAAATACGAATAAGCATTATGGTGATCAAAACAATCAAAGTTGGAATGGCAAGCTGTGGATTGGCTGCCGGTGCGGAAGCCGTTTATCAGGCTTTCCACGAAGCTCTGCCGAAAACGGTGGAATTGAAAAAGACCGCTTGCATGGGTTTTTGTTATGCGGAACCGATGGTGGAGGTCCTGGACGAAAAAGGCGACAGCCACGTCTATGGAAATTTGACGGAAAGGGATATCCCGCTTTTTGTCAATAATACCCCTCCGGAAAAAAAACTGCTGCTGGATGAAAAACAGGAAGCGCCCGCAAATAATAAACTTGCCAGGCAGGTGAGGATCGTTACTCGCAATTGCGGACTGATCGATCCGGATAATATTGACGAATATATAGCCCGTGACGGTTATGTAGCGTTGAAAAAAGTCCTGTCGAGCATGTCTCCTCAGGATGTGATCGATGAGATCAAGAATTCGGGACTTCGAGGCAGGGGAGGCGCAGGTTTTCCCACAGGACTTAAATGGCAGTTTGCCAAAGATGCCAAAGGTGATAAAAAATATATCATCTGTAATGCCGACGAGGGTGATCCGGGCGCTTTTATGGACCGAAATGTCCTTGAGAGGGATCCTCATTCCGTTCTGGAGGGAATGGTGATCTGCGCATATGCGGTGGGAGCCGATGAAGGTTACATCTATTGCCGTGCAGAATACCCTTTAGCTGTCAAACGTTTAAAAAAGTCTATTAAGGATGCAGCCGAAAAGGGATTTTTAGGCGAAAATATCTTCGGCAGTGATTTTTCACTTAAATTAAAGGTCAAAGAAGGGGCCGGCGCTTTCGTATGCGGCGAAGAAACCGCATTGATCGCTTCCATCGAAGGACAAAGGGGTATGCCGCGCTTACG
>CAYVLJ010000066.1:1677-10756 GCA_964452375.1 uncultured bacterium
ATTTCCCGCCCAATCTGGAATAGGGGGAAAACCCACCAACAATAATAATGTTGAAACTTATGCCAATATAACCTGGATCATTAATAATGGCGCCGATGCATATGCCGCTTACGGTACCGAAAAAAGCAAGGGTACAAAAGTATTCGCACTGGCCGGCAAGATCAAGGAATCCGGATTGGTTGAAGTCCCCATTGGAACGACCTTGCGTCAGATCATATTTGATATCGGAGGCGGTATAAAAGATGACCGTCCTTTTAAAGCAGTTCAGTTGGGCGGACCGTCAGGCGGTTGTATCCCCGCAGAACATCTTGATACGCCGGTGGATTATGATTCTCTATCAAAGCTAGGAGCCATTATGGGATCCGGCGGCATGGTAGTGATGGATGACAGTACCTGCATGATCAATATTTCGGCGTTCTTCCTGAATTTTACTCAGAACGAATCCTGCGGAAAATGTACATTTTGCCGGATCGGAACGAAACGCATGCTTGAAATATTGAATCGTATCCAGGCCGGCAAAGGCGAACCGGAAGATATTGAAAAACTGGAAGAACTCTCAGAGCAGATCATTGCAAGTTCGCTTTGCGGTCTGGGAAAAACGGCGCCCAATCCGGTACTTTCCACTTTAAGATACTTTAAAGACGAATACCTGGCGCATATTAACGATAAAAAATGCCCCGCGGGTGTTTGTCGGGAGCTTGTTCATTTTCACATTGATGAAGCGGCATGTACGGGTTGTACGCTTTGTTTCAGAAAGTGCCCGGTCAATGCCATAACCGGTGAAGTGAAAAAACCACATAAGATCGATCAGGATATCTGCATATCCTGCGGTGCCTGCTATGATGTGTGCAAGTTCAATGCCGTTATACGTTCCTAATTAACCATAAAAGTCATGATATATTATGCATATTCTATTGAACAGTAAAGAAGTCGAATGTAAAGAAGGACAAACCATCCTTGAGGTAGCTCGCGAGAATGGGATCAATATTCCAACCCTGTGCCATGAACCCGAATTAAATGCCTACGGATCCTGTTGGGTATGTTCTGTTAAGGTAGAAGGTATCAAAGGCTTTGTAACCTCCTGCGGAACGAAGGTCAGGGACGGAATGTCCGTGATCACTGATTCACCGGAGGTTAAAAAAGCCAGGAAAACAGCTTTGGAATTGCTGCTTTCAGACCATTACGCAGACTGTGAGGCGCCCTGCAAGATCGCTTGTCCCGACCATGTTGATATTCAAACCTACGTATCGCTGATCGCAAACGGAAAATATAAAGAAGCCGTCGAAGTTATTAAAAATAATTTACCCCTGCCGATGTCAGTCGGTCGCGTTTGTCCGGCGTTCTGTGAAATGGAATGTCGCAGGACCCTCGTAGACGAACCCGTTGCCATCAGGCAATTGAAGCGTTGTGCCGGCGATCTGGAACTTGATACTGACTGGTTCTTTGTGCATGACAAAAAACCCGAAAAGAATAAAAAAGTCGCTATCATCGGGGCCGGTCCTGCCGGTTTGACAGCCGGTTATTTTTTAAGCACCGAAGGTTACGGCGTGGATGTTTTTGAATCCTCGCCTCAGGCCGGTGGCTGGCTGCGTTACGGAATTCCGGAATACCGCCTGCCGAAAGCTATTCTTGATAAAGAGATCGAGATCATGTGCAAGAACGGCATGAATATCATTTACAATACGAAAATGGGGAAGGATGTTTTTTTAAAAGATCTTTCCAAAGACTATGATGCCGTGTTCGTAGGTATCGGTGCGCAATTGCCGTCACCCATGCGAGCCAAGAATGCAGATATCCAAGGTTGTTTGCTTGGCGTTGATTATCTGCGGGCCGTCGCTATGGATGAAGCTCCCGCCATAGGCAAGAAAGTTGCCATTGTAGGTGCCGGAGACGTGGCCATCGACTGTGCCCGGACCGCTCTTCGTTCCGGAGCCGATGTGACGCTCCTGTACCGTCGTACGCGAAAGGAAATGCCTGCGGAGACCTATGAGGTCGATGCCGCCGAAGAAGAAGGCGTCAAGCTGCAATTCCTGGTCAATCCGATCGAAATGAAAGATAAGAACGGCAAGCTTGATACTGTCATCATTGAAAAGATGAAGCTGGGTGAACCTGATGACAGCGGGCGCCGTCGTCCTGAGCCCACCGGTGAAACTTACGAAGAACATTATGATACGATCATAGCGGCAATATCGCAAAAAATTGATACTTCATGGCACAGCGACGATCGTAATAAAGTCGAACATGAATTGATGCTGAGCAAATGGAATACCGCCGAATCTGATCCCGATACCATGCACTGGAACGACAATATTTTTGCCGGTGGCGATTTCAGGGTCGGTCCCGCTACAGCTATTGAAGCCGTTGCGGACGGAAAAATAGCCGCAAAATCCATTGATCGTTTTTTATGCGGTAAGATCATGGCGGATATGCCTCAGTTCAATTCGAAAAAAGCCGAAAAGCTTACCGATATGGATCCCGAGGAGTTTCAGGACACCCCAAGGAAAGATCGACTGAAAGCACGGGAATTAAAGCTCGAAGAACGCGAATTGAACCATCTAGAGGTGGAAAAAAGTTTTGATCAAAAAGATGCCTCGGAAGAAGCTGAACGCTGTCTCGAATGCGGATGCATGGTCAATACGAGTTGTCTTTTAAGGGAATACTCAACAGATTACGAAGCGGATCAAACGCATTTTGCCGGTGAATTGACAAAACATCCCATTGACGATTCACATCCGTTCATTGTAAGAGATGCCAATAAATGTATCAATTGCGGACGTTGTATCAGAATATGCGCCGAGGTTCAGGGACCCGCGGTACTGGGGTATATTTATCGTGGTTTTGCCTCTGTAGTAGGTCCTGAATTCGGTGAGAAACTCGAAGATACGGTTTGTACCACTTGCGGTAAATGTATCGAGGTATGTCCCACGGGAGCCCTGTTGCCCAAAACCAAGCATTATAAACTCAATCCGACCTATTTCACCAGCCGCGATACCATCTGTAGTGAGTGTGGAGCGGGTTGCCGCGTGACGGTCCAGGAAGAAGGCGATACCGTCTTGCGCGTTGATGCCCAAGAAGACAATGACTTTAACGGTCTGAACCTTTGTTACAAAGGTCGTTTCGATTGGCAGAATAGAGACCTGCAATATGCAGGAAAAACACTTGAAGATATTGATATTCCTAAAAATGCAGTCATGAATTTATCGCCTGCAATGAGCAATGATATGATCGAGAACGCATTATTGTTCGCAAAAGACAGGAATATCGAAGTCGTCAGTGCAGAATTTATATTGGATCCCTCGGATAAGTCCAAGGATCTGGCCCGATTGAAAGACCTGCATGAAGCTGAGGTTATGGTTTTGGTAGGACCATTAAATCAGATGATAAAGGCAAAAGCACGGTCATTGCAGCTGAAAGGCGCTAAAATGATCGTTGTAAATGAATTGGATGACCGTTTTAACCGGCTTGCCGATGCCGATCTTTCAAATCTGGATGGTCTTGAATTTCAAGATGATGTTAAAACAGTGTTTATTTATAATCGCGAAGAGCTGCCCGAAGAAGTGAAAGCTGAGCTTTGGAAATTAAAAGACAGTCTGCCTCATGCAAAAGTATGGGTGAATTCAAATTACCTGAATACGAGAGGATTTGCCGCATACAATATTCCTTCAGTCAATGAGATCGATACGAAGAATGTTATACTTTTCGGTGCAACGCCCGAAAATGTATCAGCCGGGAAGATAATCCGTCTGCCGCTTTTACCATTTCATATCAAAGGCAAGGTCATCAGTGACCTGGGTGAGGAGCTGACTCTCTAAAAATTAAAATTATTAAATATTTTGTAGAGATGTAGCATCCTCCTGCGCTCTCGAGCTTCGGCGGCGGAGGGTTTTACGCTTCACGCATCAATCATTCATAATTTATAATTCATAATTAAAAAGGTCCCTCGTTTTTGAAGGACCTTTCCTTTATTTATAATGATATTTATTTCAGCTTGCTTGCAAGCATATCAAGGTACGCCTGCAGGTCTTCCGGCTTTCTATCCGCCATATGCGCGATACGGAAGGTTTTGCCTTTCAATGAGCCGTAACCGTTGGAGAATAGATAACCTTCTTCACCGGCGGCTTTGGCAAGAGCGGCAACGTCAATGTCGAGGGTATTCCTAACGGTTGTAACCGTATTTGAACGGTAGCCTTCGCCGGCCAATATTTCAAAACCTTGGTCCACAGCCCATTTTCGGGTGGTTTCTGCCATGGCGGCATGACGGGCGTAACGGGCTTCCTGACCTTCTTCTTCAAGGATATATTTTAATTGCATATCCAATGCGAACATATGGGGGACACTCGGTGTGGTCGGATATTGATAAGGTTTTGTTTTAACGAATTTATACAGGTTGACGTAATCGAAGTAAAAACCACGGTTAGGAATGGTTTTGGCTTTTTCGATCGCTGCATCCGTCACAGAGGCCATCGACATACCGGGAGGCAATCCCAAACATTTCTGAGTGGATGTGATACAGACGTCAATACCCAGTTTGTCAACCTCGATCTTTACACCGCCCATAGAAGAGACCGCATCGACAAGCCAAAGCACGTCAGGATATTTTTTACGGACTTCTGAAATAGCTTCAACTGGATTCATAATACCCGTAGAAGTCTCGTTGTGGGTAACGGTGAAGACGTCATATTTACCGGTAGACAAATATTCGTCAACGACTTCGGGCAGGGTAGGGTTGCCCCATTCGACTTCTACTTTATCCACGGGAACTCCGTTTGTTTCTGCCAGCTGCGCCCAACGGTTACCGAAGGCTCCTACTGAGAAGACAAGTGCGCGTTTCGCCGTAAAACAGCGGATGGCACCTTCCATCAAACCCGTACCGGATGATGATGAAAGCAAAATTGTGTTATTGGTGTAAAACAATTTCTGGAGATTCAGCGAAATACGTTCCTGTAAAGCTGAAATGTCTTTGGTGCGGTGTCCGATCATCGGTGTTGCAAAGGCATCCAGAACTTCCTGTCTGACATCGACGGGACCCGGAATAAAAAGCTTTTTGGCCATGGTTGTTCCCTTTATTTTAGTGTTAACGGCAAACAATAATACGAAAAAATATTGTTTCTATCAATAGTAATTCGAAATAAATGTGAAAATAATAACAAAAAGCAAATATTTACGTAAAATCGCAAATGATAATTAGAAATTATACTGTGTTTCGAATATGATTAAGTTGTATTTCATACAAGAAATTATGGAGGTTGTGGGTGATTTCAAAGATAAATTTGGATATGATGTTTGGGTTGGGATATTTAGAGTAGATACGAGATTAATAGCGTCTCTACGCTGAACATTTAAATCGATAAACTTATTCAATTCCTTCGGGGTTGGAGAGCTTAGGGGTGGAGATCGTAAGAGCTTATTCAACCCTTCCAGGGTTGTATTAAAAAATGGAATGCTGCTATACCGTTATCAAATCCCTTCGGGATTCTATCAAAAATACCTGGATTTGATTATAGAACCCTGAAAGGGTTTAATAATAGTATATATTTGTCCTAAAAAAACAAAATCCCGAAGGGTTTTAATAAGACAAATATTTTTTGTGACCTTTGTTTCTCTTGCTGCCTCTGTGTGAGGTTCTTCAGAAACTTTTTAGTATCAACTCATCAACCGTCCGTTTCGGAACATGATGCACATCGTTTTTATCACGATAGTAGTGAGTATCATGTTCTTTTATATCTTCCACAACCACAGTTTCAGCCGGTTTGCCTAAAGCGATCACCAGGGGAATGTCGTATTTCTCATTAATTGAAAATGAATCTCGTATCCTATCACGTTTTATGGCTCCCAGCATGCAACCTCCGAAACCTTTTTCTACGGCAGTCACAAGAATGCTTTGAGCGGCTATCCCGACATCTTTATCGTATTTTTTCGACAGTTCGGGATCAGCAAGAATAATGATATATGCAGTGGGCCTTTCATTCACATCCGGTCCCGGCCAATCTTTCAAAAAACCTGCCCATGCTGTAAAGGGAAAGATCGTATCACATGCTTCCTTGCTTTCAAGCAATATGAACTTAAGCGGTTGATCGTTTCGCGCAGAAGGGGAGAGACGCACCGAGTCGATCAGATCTCTCAGATCATCAAGATTCAACCGCGGTTCTTGCGCGAATCGACGATAAGAACGGTTTTGGTTTAATAATTCTTTAATCTTCATAAGAAATGCCTTTTTGGTAAAGGCGCAGCACTGCTGCGTTCTGCATATTATCATTTATTATTTATCTGCAAAAACTTCCGTATGATCTCCTCCGTACTTAGGGTTTCATCGGATTTAATATGTTTATCCAAAATAGATTGTACCTGTGTTTTCTTATATCCAAGGGCAACAAGCGCCATAACGGCATCCTTAATATTCTGTGAAAGGGGAGAATCGGCTGCAAAGCCCGTTATTTGCGTAACTTCCTCATCACTGATCTTATCCTTTAATTCAAGAATGATACGGCGGGCGGTCTTGTCACCGACTCCGGGAGCGCGTTTAACGGCTGCAACATCACCCTGAAGTATGTGCTCCATCAAATGATCGTAACGTATGCCCGAAAGGATATTGATAGCTTGCTTGGGACCAATACCGGACAATGAGATGAGTTTATCGAACATTTTCCGCTCTTTGGCTTCAACAAAACCATAAAGCTGGAGTATGTCCTCACGTACGTGCAAATAAGTCAATAGGCGGCATTCAGAGCCTTTTGCGGGCAGTTTATCATAGGTATAAAGTGTTATTGTGCAAGCCATACCCATACTGCCGACGTTCAGCACAACCAGATTGGGTTCTTTGTTTTCTATTTTGCCTTCTATGAAGTGTATCATTCTGACCCCTTGTATAATTGTCCTGCTACGTCATGGCGCTCAAGACAAAAAAATAAAATGTTCCTTTAGAGACACGCCTTGGCGTGTCTCTACTACGATTATTTATTCTTCAATAAACCGAATTTTAATTGATTATAATGCGTTATCGCCACCGCCAAGGCATCACTGACATCCATTTTACCCTGCAAAGAGGGTAATTTCAGCATTTTCATGACCATGTATTTTACCTGTTCTTTTGACGCAGACCCTACACCTGTCAATGCTTTTTTTACAATAGTTGCAGGATACTCAAAAACCGGTAATCCTTTTATTTGTCCCGATAGCATCAACACTCCTCTGGCATGTCCAAGCTTGAGTGATGTTCGCGGGTTGATATTAGAAAAAGTTTCTTCGATCGCAAAAACATCGGGGTGATGATCATCTATAATATCACAACAGGAACAATATAATATTTCTAATTTTTCAGCAAAGGTTCTTGCCTTTGCGGTTGAAACCTCTCCCGCAGCCAAAAAGCGGATCTTAGAATGATCAACAGTGATCAGCCCGTAACCGCTTGTGTTAAGTCCCGGATCTATGCCAAGAATTATCATTCGCTTATTTGTTCCATTATCTCTTCCGAGATATCTGAGTTGTCCCAGACATTTTGAATATCATCATGATCATCCAACAGATCAAAGAGTTTCATGTATTTGGCGGCATCGTCAGCCGATTCGATCTTTACGGTTGTCCCGGGGATCTGTTCGATATCGGCATGTACGATCGTATAAGATTCTTTTAGAGCTTCATGAACGTCGTTAAAGGAATTGGGATCTGTCAAGACGGTAAAACTTTCGCCTTCATTGATGATATCTTCAGCTCCCGCCTCGAGAGCTTCCATCATGAGTTCATCTTCATCAACATTTTCGGCATTGATGATAATATTACCTTTTCGTGTAAAATTCCAGTTTACTGAACCGTTTTCCCCAAGATTACCGCCGTGTTTGGATAGCAAATGACGGATCTCTGCGACTGTACGTTGTTTGTTATCTGTCAGCACTTCCATCATGATAGCGATACCGAAAGGACCATAACCTTCGTAAACCACCTCTTCGTAGTTCACGCCTTCCAGTTCACCCGTGCCTTTTTTGATCGCACGATCCAGCGTATCTTTGGGAACATTCGCGCTGCGAGCGGCGATCACTGCGGTTCGAAGCCGGGGATTGGCTTCGATATCACCGCCACCTATCTTAGCAGAGATAGTAATCTCTTTGAGTATTTTTGTCCATATCTTTGCGCGCTTAGAGTCTTGCGCAGCTTTGCGGTGTTTGATATTCGCCCATTTACTATGTCCTGCCATCTTATTATTCCTTGTGTTACTTTAAATTATTATCAAAGAAAAATAAGTTTTTAATGAATTAAAAGCAATTAATAACAATTGTCAAAAATCATGAATAATAAAAAAACCGCTCCGTGATGGAGCGGTTTTTAATCATAGTCATTAAAATCTTATCTTCTTACTTTCTTCTTCACAACCGTCGTATCCAGTTCTGTTACCTGGTTTTGGAGTTTTTCAATATCTCGGGTCAGATTCTGAAGCTGTTGTGTTACGCGGATATTGTTCTGTGTAACCGTGCGGCGAAGGTTGCTGACCTTTTTATCAACGTCATCTATGCGGCTGCGTAACATCGCCTGGTTGGCATCAACAATAGAACCGAGTGAATCGATTCGTGTATTAAGGTAGAACATATCACTGGAATGTTGATCTTTAAATTTTTCCAGATCGTCTTTCAGGTCAAAAAAGCGTTGGCTATTCTGATTGATATGTTTTCTGTGACCGATCAAACGAACATCAAAATCATGAAGATCATCGGTATAACCCTGGTATTTATCTTCAATTTTTTTAGCTCGAGCGTTCATATCTGTCAGGCGGCCGTCAAATGTGGTTTGATAAAAATACATAAAACCCAAGGCGGCAAACAGAAGAACCCAAAGAAGAGACATAAAAAACTTTTTCATTATTTTGCTCCTAATTTCAAAATAGAATTCATATTAATAACAAGACAAAAGCTAAAAAAAACTTTATTGAAATGCAATAAAATGA
Organism: uncultured bacterium; assembly: GCA_964452375.1. Lineage (GTDB taxonomy): Bacteria > Fidelibacterota > Fidelibacteria > Fidelibacterales > Fidelibacteraceae > M50B103. The sequence continues at coordinate 10,610 of CAYVLJ010000066.1, forward strand.
TGAGCTATTTGCAATTTATTTTTAAGCTTTATGTCTATATTGCCTAAAAGAATATTTCGAATTTATTAAATGCGGGGCTTTGTTTAGAAGTTTAAAGTTTTTCCCAAAGGGTTTCCTTTGGGAGAGTTTTAGGCATTTAGGAGTTTA
>CAYVLJ010000067.1:0-2947 GCA_964452375.1 uncultured bacterium
ACAACAGCCATAAAGAAAAGAGGCGCTTTGATAAGCTTCATTACAATAAAAAGGATGAGTAAATGGATCGCCAGCCATGTCATGCCCATTCCGAATAAGGCCGGATATTCCATAACCGCTTTCAAGTTCGCGGAAGCTCCGATCACACCGATGAGTAAGTATAACATAACGGTCCCCAGTTTTGAGGCACCGGCTCCTTCATAATTCTTAATTGGAGTAAATGATAAACCCACACCCATGGATGTAATAATGATGACCTTCCATGTCGAATGCGAAATGATATCTCCAATGGGTGGAAGGGCATTACCAAGCAGGTAAGCGATATAAGCACCTCCGAAGGCAAGAGCAAGCATGACAAAATAATCTGTTGCAGTTGCAACGCGATTGGTTCTTTTCTGGAAATTCACGACTTTATCACGCAACTCATGAATGGCGGAATTATCTGCACCCAGACGTGCATCGATCTTCTCGGATCTGCCGGCCATAAAAAACAGGATTCCTGTGAGAATATTTGCTGCAAGTACGTCAACAATGACCATAACGCCCATCATTGATTCCGCTGTGCCCACAGATTGTCCGATAGCTATAAAATTGGCACCGCCGCCGATCCATGATCCTGCCAGTGCTGCCATGCCTTTCCAGATTTCGGGCGGTAAGGCATTCTTGAATATCAACAAAGATATCGGTCCACCGATCACAATTCCCAATGTACCTGTCAGGAACATGATAAGTGCTTTGCTTCCGAGTTTCAGGATACCTTTTATATCAATGGCCAGTGTTAACAAAAGCAATGAAGCCGGGAGGACGAATCTTTTGATTTGGGTATAAAGCGGGTTGCTGTCCGGGATAACACCCAAAGATGTGAGGATGGTTGGAATAAAATATGCAAAAACGAGAGGAGGAACGATGCCGAAGAATTTTGCCCCCCATTTTGTGTGATTATTGATCCAATAAATAACTGCCGGTATGAACATCAGGATTGCCAGTAAACCGAATTGATCTTTTATAATTACGCCATCCATAAACTTCCTTTTTATCGTTTTTTAATAAGTCCGGATGATTCTATCACCAGGATCGAATCCATTTCCGGAAAATCTTGTTGAGTCAGTTCTTTTAATTCCCTTATCGCCCGTCCGGTAGGATCAAGTGCCGGATAACCGGGATAATACTGCCTGATCGCAGTTGCTTCCGCTTGCAGGAATTTTCCTTCTCTATCAGTAAAAACATTCATGATCGGAGCATAGCCCCTGGATCCTTCAAGATTGAATTGCTTATATGTGCAGAAATTTCCGAGACTATAGGCAATAAAACGGTCTTTGTACAGTTCAACCGCCCGTGTGACGTGCGGTCCTGATCCGAAGACAATATCCGCTCCGGCATCGATAGCGGTATGAGCGAAATGATAAACATCTCCCCGTACGGTGCCGTTATAATTTTCGTTTGCTCTTGGTGTATGAGCATATTCCTCACCCTCTCCGCCGCCGTGGAACATAACCACAACAACATCGCAGATCGCATCCAGGCCGGCGATAATTCTGCTGACATTCTCATCCTGGTACATGCGGGATGGTGCCCAGTGCGGAGAAAAAGCGGCAAACCCGAAGCGGATTCCGTTTCTTTCAATGATCGCAGAAGGTGAATCGTATATGCCTGCATGATGAAGACCGGCACTGTCGCAGACTTCCATAGTTCTTCGATAAGCCTGCCAGCCCATATCGCGGGCATGATTATTTGCCAATCCGACAGCGTCAAAACCGGCATTGAGAATGTGTCGGATATAAGATTCAGGCATTCGAAAAATAAAGCATCTCTCGGTTTTTCCCCAGCAATCTTTCGGTTCGCCGCCCTTGTCGATCATACAGCCTTCGAGATTTGCAACCGCAAGGTCGGCGGATGCGATCAATTCATCAACATGCTGAAGAAGATTCTCCGGATGAACGGGGAGGTCTGAACTGTCGGGGAAAGAGGTTCCCAGCATAAGGTCACCGACTCCAATAACTGAAACACTATCTGAAACCGCAAAAATAAATGCGGTTTGTATGATAAGAAGCAGTCCCAAGATGTAATGAATCCGTTTTGGCATGTTTATTCCGCAAAGTTAAGCAAATATAATAATCTATTAAGTGAAAATGAACTTTAATAATTGAAAATGATAGTTTTGACTCAAATTGATTTGTTACGATCGACTCGAATAGAAATGTTATGATTGAGTCGAATTAAATTGTTATGATCGACTCAAATCGATGACAGATCATCATTTAGCTGTTTTATATACGCCTCATTCATGCTAAATTACGAACGAAATTTGAATATAAAATTAATATGAGGAAAATATGTTACGATTGGTATTACTTGGCGGACCCGGATCGGGCAAGGGAACTCAGGCCGATGTTCTTAAAGAAAAATATAATGTTGTTAAGCTTTCAACCGGTGATCTGCTTCGGGGAGAGATACGTAAGAACTCCGAACTGGGTGTAAAAGCAAAATCATTTATGGATAAAGGGGAACTTGTCCCGGATTCGGTGATGATCGGTATCCTGGATAAGATCACCGCTGATTTCGAAGAAAAAAAGCAGGGCTATATTCTGGATGGTTTTCCTCGAACTATACCACAGGCACAAGCGCTTTTGGAAATGCTTAAAAAACAAGGCGTAGAACTGACAATGGCTTTGCTGATCGATGTACCCGAAGAAGAATTGGTACGCCGTCTGTCGGGTCGCTGGACCTGCCGTGTATGTTCACATACTACGCTTAAAGATGACAAGGGTAATCCCAAAGCATGTCCCAAATGCGGCGGCCAACTGTATCAACGTGAAGATGATAAAAAAGAGACCATTATCAATCGACTGGAGGTATATCATAAGAATACTATGCCGCTGATCGACTTTTTTAAAAACAAAGGATTACTTGAAGAAGTCAATGGTTATGGAAAACTGGAAGAGATCAG
>CAYVLJ010000067.1:3047-10368 GCA_964452375.1 uncultured bacterium
AAAACAAAGGATTACTTGAAGAAGTCAATGGTTATGGAAAACTGGAAGAGATCAGTCAAAGGATCCTTGATTTGTTTGAAAAGAAGGGAATTGAATAATATGTAAAGACGCGATTAAGCTCGTCACTACAAAAAACGAAACAAAACATTACATATCAACGAGAAAATAAATGCCTAATTCATTTTACGTTACAACACCTCTCTATTATGTTAACGACCGCCCCCATATCGGGTCGGCCTATACAACTTTGATCGCAGATATCATCGCAATGTATCACAGGATGAAAGAGGATAATGTTTTCTTCCTGACCGGTACGGATGAACATGGTCAAAAAGTCCAGCAAGCTGCCGATAAGAACGGGATCAGTCCGCAGGAACACTGCGATATCTATGCCGAGCGTTTTCAGGAACTATGGTCTTATTTCAACTTATCCAACGATGATTTCATTCGAACAACCGAAGACCGTCATGTAAGGGTCGTTCAGCAAGTTCTTCAGCATCTCTTCGATAAAGGCGAAATTTACAAGGATACCTATGAAGGCTGGTATTCGGTCGCCGATGAGCTGTTTATTACGGAAAAGGATTATAAAGAAGGTAATTACCGCGATGTTCGCCGCATTTCAGAGACGAACTATTATTTCAAGATGAGCAATTATCAAGACCGGCTTATTCAGCATATCAATGATAACCCCGATTTTATCAAACCTGAGAACCGCAAGAACGAGATCCTGGGTTTTCTGAAACAACCTTTGAAAGATCTGTGTATCTCCCGTCCTAAAGACCGCCTCTCCTGGGGCATCGAATTGCCATTTGATAAGGATTATGTGACGTATGTATGGTTTGACGCTTTATTGAACTATGTGACCGCCCCGGGTTATTTACAGGATGATGAACGCTTTAACACGATTTGGCCGGCTGTACATCTGATCGGGAAAGATATTCTGACAACCCATTGCGTTTACTGGCCGACCATGCTCATGGCTGCCGGCATTCCTTTGCCCAAGACTATCTTCGCTCACGGCTGGTGGACCAGCGAAGGCCAGAAAATGAGCAAATCTCTGGGCAACTTCGTTGATCTCGAAACCATTCAGATGCACTGTGATAATGTAGGGAAAGACATGTACCGCTACTTTATGGCAAAAGAAGGTCCCTTATTCAATGATTCGGACTTCTCAAAAGAACGTTTTTATCAAACTTATAATACTGATCTGGCAAACGATTTCGGCAATCTGGTGAACAGAATTTTTAAATTGATCAAAAAATATTTCAATGGCAGGATACCATCACCGGGCGATTTTAGCGAAGATGAAAGTTCTATGGCAACTAACGCTGAAACCTGTCAGGCAACCGTGTTGAAGGATCTTGAGGAATTGAATATCAATTCCATTGCTTCAGATGTAATTTCTTATGTAACGTCTATTAATCGTTATCTTGAGAAAACCGAACCCTGGAAATTGGCTAAAGAAAATTTGGATGCTACTGCAACGGTGCTTTATACGGCTTTGGCGAGTTTGCGTTTTTCTGCGGCTTTGCTTTATCCCTTACTCCCTGAAAAAATGACGGAATTCTTCACAATGCTAAACAATGATGATACTCCAGGTACCATGATGAAATGGGAAGACCTGAAAGCCGGTAGTGAACTGGGTGAAATGAAGGCCTTGTTCCCGCGTTTCGACATGAAACGCCTTGAGACCATGTGACCTTGGAAGTGATATGTTCACCGATACTCATGCACATTTAAATATTGACCCATTCTATAAAGATGCCGGATCCTATATTGAACGGGCGCATGATGCGGGCGTTACCCGGATCATTGTCCCCGCAATAGATATCAAGACATCCGAAAAAGCTATCGATCTTGCCGAAAGATATGACGGTGTTTATGCGGCTGTGGGAGTTCATCCTCATGACAGTGTTGAAGCACCGAAAGATTATTTAAAGATCATCGAACAGTTATTGGGGCATCCAAAAGTGGTGGCAATGGGCGAGATCGGACTGGATTATTTCAGGGATTATGCTCCGGAAGATATTCAAAAGCGAACTTTTCTTGAACAGGTGGAATTGGCAAAAGACAAGCATTATCCCATGATCATTCACAACAGAACCGCCGATGCGGATACTTATGAGATCCTGGAAACCATTGATTATTTTCATGCGCAATTCCATTGCTACGGATCTGATGAAGCTTATGCAAGAAAGATCCTGGATAGGGGAGCCCTGATATCATTTACCGGTGTTGTAACCTTTTCAAAAAAAGTCAAAGAGTTGCTTGAAATCCTTCCCTTGGATAAACTGATGATCGAAACCGATTGTCCATGGATGGCCCCTGTCCCATATCGCGGCAAACAGAATGAACCGGCATATGTGGTAGAAGTTGCAAAGACTTATGGGCATATTTTTGGATTGCCTTTGAATGAAGTGGCAAGGATGACAACGAATACTGCATGTAAATTCTTTAATCTGGATATGTAAAGACGCGATTGATCGCGTCTCTAAATTTACCAGACTTAGGTTTATAATGAAACATCACCCCAAAAAATCCCTCGGTCAACATTTTTTAACCGACAGGAACATGATCGAAAAGATCCTGCGGGCTATCGATATCCGTAAAAATGAACGTCTGCTTGAGATCGGTCCGGGTGAAGGGGCATTGACCAACGATCTGATCAAAAGCGGTTGCAATTTGATAAGTTTTGAACTTGATACTGAACTTGCAAAAATGTGGAAGATGAAAAGCATCGAATATGAAAATTTTAAATGCGTTGAGGGTAATGCAATAGAATTAGACTGGTTGCCGTATTTGCCCATTGATAAATGTGTGGGAAATATACCATATAATATATCTCGACCCTTAATGTATAAGGTGTTTCAATATCGCAATGATATCTCGGAAGCTGTTTTCATGGTGCAAAAAGAATTTGCAGAAAAACTCACGGCATCTCCGGGAGAGAACGCTTATGGCATCCTTTCAGTACTGTCCGCGTGCTTTGCCGATGTTGAGGTTTTGTTCTACATACCGCCGACTGTTTTCTTTCCCCCGCCTAAAGTGATGTCCGCATGTGTCAGATTAAAATTTAAAAAAAGGGATGTTGACGATAAGTTCTTTATTGATATTGTCCAGACGGCTTTTAACCAGCGCCGTAAGACTTTGAGGAACAGTCTTAAAAAATATTATTATCCCGAATTGGAAGATAAATTCGATTGGGGAAAAAGAGCGGACCAGATTTCCATAAACGATTATATCGAATTGTTTAAAATTATTATTTAAAAAACGTAGGGTCACAGAATCCTGTGACCCTACGGCAGTTTCATTTATTCAACAGTAATTAATTAGCTTTCTTTCTAAGCCATACTTGACGTTTATTTTTAAATGCGTTCTTTTTTGATCTTACGATAAAATAGATCGTACATCCTAAAAAGTAAACGAAAGTAAGTCCCAGGAACATCCAGAACCATATCCATTCGCCGGTCATAAAAGTCCTGAGAGGCCAACCCATAAAAAGAATAAGGGGAATAACCAAGACGAAAACGATCCCGGAACCGAAGGTGTAATCCTGGACGACCGGCGATTTGAAATCCGGGTCGACGACTCTAAGCAAAGCAAGTGCCGTTGAAAGAGTACCGGTCGAGACACCGAAGATCATCAATGTCCTAAAAAAGCGATGTGTTCTGTACATCCTGGACCCGATATAAATAACAGCCCAAATAGAAATAATACCGCCGACAAGCGCGACGATCAGGATCGGCAACCAATAATCCAGTACAACTGCAATGGAAATTGCGGCAATAGCAGCCGTAACCATGATATCAACCAGCAATCCGGATACACGGTTCATGGTCATATTATCGACAATATGATCCGCTTTAAGTCCAACTATGATCCTTCTCATGACCATACCGGTCAGCGCTGCAAAAATAAAATTGATACCCCAAAGACTGTCGCCCAACTGAACGCCCGCATCTCCAATGAGGGCAAGAAGCTTTGTAATTCCGAGAAGTATGAGAAAAGACAAGAAATATGTAAAGATAACCAGTCCCGTCTGAAGTGTCATACTGTCAATGGCTTCACTTTCACTTGTCAGAAGTGAACCGACCGATAAGGGTTCTTTTATATCCCGCGAAAAAATTCCGCGACGTGTACCTTCTTTACCCATATAGGACAATTCCTCTTCAGAGACCCACTTATTCCTGATGGCAAAATTAATAAAATAGATTCCGCCGAAACAGCAAAGAATAAAACCCAACGCCGCAAAAGTAAGTCCCACAGACCCTAATCCGGATATACCGCTGATCTCTGTCCAGGACATACCGATCGACATCGCTTGTCCCGGTCCCAATACAAATCCCAAAGGCATAAAGATACCGAAGCTGTGAAATAATTCGGGACGGATAGTATAAATAATTCCGACCGTCAGGAGCAACCCGATGATGATCTGAATGGAATACTGATACAGAATACCGATCGCCATGGGCATGGCCCCGTCATTGTCTTTGGTTTTTGGCTGTGAGTGTTTCAATGTTAAAACAACAAATGACATACCCAGAAAATGATAGGCAAGATCTTTTAGCGATGCCGTTTCGAAACCGATCAGCGGAAAAACATAGTTGTAGAGCGGCAATAGAATAAAACCAGCAGTCAAGGCGTTTGGGATAAGATATTTCTGAAAGAATTTAACTTTCGAACGGATAAAGGTCGCGATCAATAAAGCGAAAGAAATAATCCCAAGATTGATAAAAACATCCCAATTGAAATGCATAATCCCTCCTTGTGTGTGGAGTATGGGGTCAGGGGTCTGGAGTCAGAACTCTAAACCTATGATCCCGATTAAATTAATTTAAAATTATATCAATTTATTTTGTGTTATCGAGAGGCTTTTTATAGAAAAGATAGAAAGAATCATCATCCAGCGCAAAGCCCATCTGATAGCGCCAGCCTTCCATATTCAGAGCTTCGGACTCGTAAGGCAGATCATCCATCTTAATATGATCGACCGCCTCTTTGCTCTGTAAAGAAGTTAATGAATCAAGGAAATTATCGTCATTAACGACGCGCAGGACCTTATGGCCCCATTGTGATCTGTTCTGTTGTTTTGTTTTTTCTTCCAAATTCGCCTCTACTATTTAATAAGTTAAACAAGAAAGAGAACATTCGCAATTAATATATGCGAGTAATTCTTATGAAAGAGAGTGAACTCAATAAGGAGTAGGGAGTGTGGAGTAAAGTAGAGAAAAAGTCTGTCATCCTGAACGAAGTGAAGGATCTATTCATGATAAAGAAAATGCATTAATGAAATTAAGTGCAGGTACGAGTAAAATTCCACTTTCGTTCCGAATGGTCAAGATTAAGACGGACAAGTAATCTCAACTTCTCTTTCTATAAAAAGTATAAAAAATAATTGTATGTAAATTCTTAGTTCTGTTATAAAATTTATGAGTAATCGTTTGACATTTACTTATAATTAACATAATATTAGTAAAATATTAAATATTATTGTTACGCCCAATGACCGGTTATAAGAAACATAGTTATCGAATAGTTTTTATTTTAGGAAAAAATGTTTATTCCCTTAAATAAATACTAAGAAGAATTGAACATAAAATATCACTTTTCAATAATAAATGATCTAATAAAAAAAATATGGGGAACGAAAGAAAAGGAGATAATAATGAAACGTGTCAGCGGAATTTGTTCAATTCTTTTGGTAAGCATTATTCTTTTCGCCCAACCCATGCAACCATTCAACCTGGACCCTTACAATCCGGAATACGAGCTTCACACAATACTGATAAAGTTCAGAGATGAAGCGCAGATCGATGATGCTTTTGCCAAAACAAGCACTCAAAGCGGGATCGCGACGGTTGACCGCATGATGAGCAAATACGATGTTGAAAAGATCGACAAAGTATTTAAAAACGCCATACCGGTCTTCGGCAAACGGACTTTTGTGGATCCGAACGGCCAGGTTCATGAGGTTCCAAGTTTGGACAAGATCTATCGGATCACATATCGGGCCGATATTGATCCGAAAGACCTTGCGGAAGAGTTGAAAAAGGAACCCTCACTGGAATACGCCGAACCCGATTACTACGTTTACATGATGTTATCTCCGGATGATCCCTTTTATCAAAGCACGGACCAGTGGTATATCGATGCGGTGAACGCGCCGGCGGTCTGGGATAGCACGACGGCGGATACGAACCAGGTCATCAGTATCATTGATACGGGTGTTGACTGGGACCATCCGGACCTGGATGACAATATTTGGATAAACAGAGCGGAATCAACGGGAATAGAAGGTGTCGATGACGACGGCAACGGGTATGTGGATGATATCCGCGGCTGGGATTTTATCAATGACGACAATGACCCCAATGACGACAACAGTCACGGAACGCACGTGGCGGGCATTGCCGCGGCCGAAACCAATAACAGTATCGGTGTCGCCGGTATTGCCCCCAATGCCCGGATCATGCCGATCAAGGTCTTGCAAAGCTCAGGCAGCGGTAACTCCAGCGACCTGGCGGCCGGTATAGATTACGCAGCACAAAACGGAGCGACCGTGATCAATATGAGCCTGGGGACTTACGGGGAATCATATACGGTAAAAATAGCCCTATTGAATGCTTATGTAAAATCTGTACTTGTTGCAGCAGCGGGAAACGACGCTTTGTTTTTATCTGAAGAAGGAATACCTGGCGGCAATATGTTTCCTGCTTGTTATCCATATGTCATGGGCGTAAGAGCATCTACATCTACAGGAACACTTGCGGGTTTTTCAAATATTGACCCTTCGGGTCCAATAGATTATTGGAATTCAAATGAATATAACTATGAGCTTATGGCACCCGGAACAGACATATACAGCACTTTTCCGAACGGGAATTACCAGGATCTAAACGGAACCTCTATGGCGGCACCTATTGTATCGGGAATTTGCGCCCTATGTAAATCCTATGATGACATATCAACGGACAGTTTATTTGCAAAATTAATATTCGGTTCAGAAAGTGGAGTTGTAAATGCATATAATACTCTTACTTTCGATTTGGAAGAAAAAGGTCCGGACCTGAGATATGTAGAATACGTGTTGCTGGATACCTTACCCGGTTGTGACGGTGACGGTCGCGTAGATGCCGGAGAAACCGTAGGATTGTATTTCAAAATTCGCAATGTAGGAGGACAAGCAGACAGTGTTTGGGCAAAACTGCGATTTTCGGAATATGAGGACCATTCGGTTGCGACCATTAGCGACAGTTTATCTTATATCGGGAATATCTCCACATGGGGACATTTAACCGGAGAAGCTGATCATATTTATATT
>CAYVLJ010000068.1:0-5055 GCA_964452375.1 uncultured bacterium
CCGGTTGCCGGGCCTACCGGTCCAAAGTGTAAAAAAAAGCCTTCAGTCCAATCCGGATGAAGGCTTTTTTCTCTACGCTGGGAATCAGAATTTAAAATCCAGGCTGAATTTTACCTGGCGGGGTGCTGACCATTGCGCCGGATTCTTAATGCGTTCCTCGTAAGTGGCAAAATCACTGTGGTGATTGATAAGGTCCTGCTCGCGGATGATGGTTTCGCCGGCTTTGCCGGTACTGCTGTAAACACCGACCTGATTGCGGATGTCCGGCAGATTATAGCGGTTCTCGCGCTGTGCGGCTTCACCATAAAGATAGATTGGAATGCCGGTGGCATCATTGATGCGCTTGCCGAGTTCTTTGGCCAGTTCCACACATTCTTCCATGGTAATATTTGATACCGGAACAAGCGGACAAACATCCGTCGCGCCCATTCTGGGATGCGCGCCGTTGTGCTTTGTCATGTCGATCAGTTCTTTAGCTTTGGCCACGCAGGCAACCGCGGCTTCCATCACCGGTTCGGGTTCGCCGGCAAAGGTGACGACGGTGCGGTTGGTATCCTTGCCCGGATCCACGTCCAGCAGCATGACACCGTCGACTCGTTCGATCACATCGGTGATCTGTTTAATGATATTCATATCGCGTCCTTCGGAGAAATTGGGGACGCATTCGATGATTTGTTTCATATATTTTCCTTCTAAGCTATCAGCTGTCAGCTTTCGGCTGTCAGCAGTTTAATAAAGACAATAGTCGATTAATTTCATTGTATATTGTAAGTCCTCAGCACTTCTTTGGGTAAAAGGATATATCGTATCGTATTCCATTGTTGTATTTGATAAATATGCTTCACTGCCGACTTTTCCAATACCATATGCATAGAACTCAAAATTATGCTGATGAAATCCATTTATTCCCCATTTATTCAAGTAATAATAAACAATTGTTGAAAATGTATCGCAGGATGTGATAAAGGGCTCATCAATTGCAACGCATGAAATATTTCTACTTGTGTTGCCCCAATAATAAGGTTTTATTCTTGAAGGATTGTAAAAAATGCTTGACCATGATTCACCAACAGTTACCGGATATTTATATCTTAACTGGGGTTCATGTATTCCTATAGAATCATCAACAATATAACCATTGTAATATAATCCATCATCACCATTGGATAACAATAAAGCAATTGATCCTGATGATGAAATTTGCGCCCCCAGAATGTGATCTAATGAATCAATATGGATTATAGAGTCTATGGTATACCTGTTTGTATAGGTGTAAAATGAATCTACAATACCACCCGAATAATGTATGAATTCATATTCCCAATAATTGTCATTTTTTATGGGATAAAAAGTATTATTGGCATTGGGTTTGAAGCAAGCACATATCAGCAGGAGCGTTGATAGTAGAAGGATTGTTTTAATCGCTATTTTCATTTTTCTATTTTCTTCTTCAACCCCTTCAGGGTTGTGGGTTATGGTGGTGCTTCTGTCCCCGGGTTTCACCCGGGGTTACTGTTATTTGATCCCTCCGGGATCATTCATAATTCATAATTTATAATTTCTTCGGGCACTCATCACTTATAATTCATAACTCATAACTAATAATCATTTCAAATATGCTGTCTCATGAATAGATCCCTCGGCTGCGCTCGGGATGACAGTCTATGTTGCGTTTTTCTCAGCGTTCAATTTCTTTCTCGCTAGGTATGTTAACATTATGCTTCTTCGCAAATTCTTTTGCTTCACCATATCCCGCATCCACATGACGGAAAATTCCCATCATGGGATCGGCATCGAGAACGCGTTGCAGGCGGACGGCTTTTTCTTTTGCGCCGGTGGCTACGATGACCTGTCCCGCATGCGTGGAATTGCCGATGCCTACGCCACCGCCGTTGTGTAAGCTTACCCAGTCGGCTCCGCAGGCGGTATTGACAAGAGCATTAAGCAGGGGCCAGTCCGCAATGGCGTCCGAGCCGTCAAGCATATCCTCGGTCTCACGGTTCGGCGATGCCACCGATCCGCAATCCAGGTGATCACGACCGATCACGATCGGCGCTTTCAGTTCGCCTTTGGCAACCATCTCGTTCATGCGCAGAGCGAACTCGGCGCGCTCGCCGAGTCCCAGCCAGCACACACGGTTCGGCAGTCCGAGCTGAGGGACCTGTTCTTTCGCTAAAGCGATCCAGCGGGAGAGGATCTCATCATGCGGGAAAAGTTCAAGCACAAGATCATCCAATTTGTCAATATCGCTTTTATCACCCGATAGGGCAACCCAGCGATAGGGACCACGGCCCTCACAGAAGAGCGGACGAATGTAAGCCGGTACGAAACCGGGGTAAAAAAACTTTCCTTGTTCATCGCGAACGGTCAGTCCGCCGTCTTCGGCTTGTCCGCGTAAATTGTTGCCGTAATCAAAGGCAATGGCACCTTGTTTTTGCATCTCGAGGATAGCTTCTTCATGTTTGATAATAGCTTCCATGGCCAGTTTTTTATAGGTCTCCGGATCATCATCATGCAGTTTTCGCAGAGCATCAAGATCGCCGATGGGAACATAATCCAATAAAGCATGAGAAGAGGTCTGATCGGTCACAATATCCGGAATGATACCGCGTTTGACCAGTTCGGGATGCGTTTCGGCGCAGTTGCCAACCAAGGCAATGGACATGGGTTTCTTAGCTCTTACCGCTTCCTGCATGAGGGCAATGGCTTCGTCCAGGGATTCCGTGTACTTCATGCAGTAGCCTTCATCAACACGACGTTTGGCGCGCACGGGGTCGACCTCGACATTGATGACCACGCCGTTGTTCATCGTGACCGATAAAGGTTGAGCGCCGCTCATGCCGCCCAGTCCGCCGGTGAGCACCCATTTGCCGGCAAGGTCGGATCCGTAATGTTGTTCGGCCAAAGCTGCCAGGGTTTGATAAGTACCCTGTAATATTCCTTGAGTTCCGATGTATATCCATGAACCGGCCGTCATCTGGCCGTACATGGTGAGTCCCATTTTATCGTAGCGGTCGAAATTATCTTGCGTGGACCATTTGGGTACGATGTTACTATTTGCAATTAAGACTCTTGGCGAGTACGGGTGTGATCTGATCACACCGACAGGTTTCCCGGACTGCATGATGAGGGTTTCATCTTCCTTAAGATTCAGCAAGGCGTCGACGGTCTGGCGGTAAGCTTTCCAGTTGCGCGCAGCGCGACCTGATCCACCGTAAACGATCAGTTCTTCGGGGATCAGACAATTTTCGGGGTCGAGGTTGTTATTCAGCATGCGCAAAGCCGCTTCGATCTCCCAGGTCTTGCATTGTAGTTTATTTCCACGATTTGCTTTAATTATTCCCTCCGGACGAAACTCCGGATACATGGGTCTCAAGCTCATAGATCTATTCCTTCTTTTTCAACCGCTTTCAGGATCTTGCCTGAGCGGATCAGTTCTGCTGTTCTTTCAATATCTTTATACATGATACGGTCTTCTTTCCAATGGGGGATATGATTGCGAATAAATTTCCAGGCGGCTTTGGTCCCATTGCCGGGATTGAGCGGCTGCTGGAAATCGATGCCCTGGGTTGCCGCCAGCATTTCGATCGCGAGAACATTGACGACATTGCGCAAAATGGCACGCGCATGTTCCGCCGAAATGGAGCCCATGCTCACGTGGTCTTCCTGACCGGCTGAGGTTGGAATGGAATCCACGGACGCCGGATGCGCCAGGACCTTGTTTTCCGATACAAGAGCAGCAGCCGTGTATTGCGCGATCATGTATCCGGAGTTCAAGCCGTTGCCCTCCGCGAGAAAGGGCGGCAATCCGGAAACATGAGGATTGACCAGTCTGTCGACGGTACGCTCGGATATGTTTGCGATCTCGGACAGAACGATCCCGAGGAAATCCAGCGCAAAAGCAAGCGGTTCGCCATGAAAATTCCCGCCGGATATGACATCTTTGTCTTCGGCAAAGATCAGGGGATTGTCCGTTGCCGAATTGATCTCGGTTTCCAGTACTGATTTGATATATTCAAGGGTATCATAGACCGCGCCGTAAACCTGAGGCATGCATCTCAGTGTATAAGCATCCTGCACCTTGTCGCAGTTCACATGCGAGGCCATGATCGCGGAGTCTTTTACCAGTTCCCGGATATTTTTCGCGATCACCGATTGTCCTTTATGCGGACGGGCGTCATGAATACGGGCATCCATCGCGCGCGCAGTTCCTTTCAGCGCCTCCAGGCTCATCGCGCCGGCGATCTGCGCGTGTTTGATGAGAATATAAGCATCATGCAGGGTCAGGCATCCGTGGGCCGCCATGACCTGTGTGCCGTTGATCATGGCAAGGCCTTCCTTGGCTTGCAGCTGGAGGGGTTCTATACTATGGGATTTTAGAACAGACAATGCATCGCTTCGCTTGCCGTTCTCAAGACACTCACCCTGACCCGTTAATACAAGCGCCAGATGCGAGAGGGGAGAAAGGTCTCCGCTGGCGCCCACTGATCCCTTGGCGGGTATATAGGGATATATATCCTTGTTCAGCAATTCAAGCAATGTTTCGATCAGCTTAACACGAACTCCGGAAAATCCTTTTGCCAAAGCATTGGCACGCAAAAGTATCATGGCTCGCACCGTATCTTCTTCAAGAGGATCGCCAACGTTGGCAGCATGTGAACGGATAAGGTTCTCTTGTAATTGAATGGCTTTTTCGGGCGGGATATAGTGAGATGAAAGTTCTCCCACACCGGTAGTAATGCCATAGACCACCGCTTTTTGTTCCAACAGTTCCTGTACGTATTTTCTGGAAGCTTTTATGCCGGGCAGGGCTTTTTCGGAAAGCGAAACGCGTACACCCTTCCGGGCAACACGAACAACATCATCCAACGTCAACGAATTTCCATCGATCCGCAGCATGCACACTCCTTGTCTGATAAATAAATAATAACTTAAAACGAATATAGTCAAATTGGATATCATTATCAAGTCCAGTGAGAAGAAGTAGAGAGTAAGGAGTAAATATTTTGGATGATGAGAAGAAAAGTTACTGTGCTGTAAAAAATGTTGTAAATA
>CAYVLJ010000068.1:5065-9222 GCA_964452375.1 uncultured bacterium
GTCCCGCCCGTACATTTGATTCTGACATTAATCATTAGGATTAATGGGTGTGTTTTGCAGTTTTTTGTTCGAAATTGTAAAATAAATTATAATAAATGTTGTAAATATACAACATAATGTTATATATTTAGTTTATGGAGAACCGAAAGATCTACAATCGCATCATGATCCTGCGGAAGGAGAGAAACCTGTCTCGCGTGGAGTTGGCCGAACGTATCGGTGTAAATTTTCAGACGATAGGTTATTTGGAACGCGAGGAATACAATCCGAGCCTTGATCTGGCTTTTCGTATTGCGGAGGTCTTTGAACTGCCGGTGGATATGGTATTTTCAACCGAGTCCTTTCCATCCATCAGCGAACTTTTTAAGCAAAGATCTAAGGAGAATTGATATGAAAGAATATACGAACATGTCGGCGGTCAGATGGGGTGTGGCATTGACCATATTTAGTTTGCTTGCCTTGATGACAGTCTTTGAATTGGTTATAAACATAAGCTGGACATTAACTTTAAAGATCACCGGTATCTCACTGCTTGTTATATTATGTGTCAGTTATCCTTTGGCGTTTATTAAAACGGGACTATGGAATTTCACGCACAAATCAATAAAGGCGCTCGATGAACGGGAAATGCAGATAACCGGGAAATCTTTACGAATCGCTTATGCTATATTTTCTGTGATCGTTCTGGTTATTTTATATGTCTTTGCCCTTTTGGAGATAAAAGTAAGCGTTGTACTTGCAGCCGGCCTCCTGCTGTTTGCTCATTTACTACCGGGTGCGGTTCTGGTGTTCACGGAAAAACAATTAAGATTTTAAGAGGTGAAATATGAAAAAAGAGAATTTTGTCTTATTTGCAAATTTCCACGACAAACATGAATTTGAAAAAGCTCGCAATATCCTGACGGAAGCGCGCATTCATTTTTGGGCATCAAACAGTGCCCCCAGTGTAAATTATAGAGTACCCGACTCGGCATATACCAACATAGAACTGCATATAGCTGAGGAAGATGTTGAAAAAGTGGAAGCTCTTCTTGCTCCGCTTGAATCAAAAAAATGAAACTATGCTTCGAACATTGTAACCGGTTATACCGATTATACATCTTTGGTTGATCATTATATCTATTTCACGTACATAAATAATTTGCATGAAAAAAACATTATTCACATTTATATTATCTTCATGAAACGAATCTTATTCAATTCCTTCACATTTATATTGGTCATATTATTATTTAGCGCTTGTTATCGTGATAAGACCAATATACGCGGCGGAGTTGTTCTGACTTTCGACGATAGATACGTATCGGACTGGATTTGGGCCGATTCGATGTTAAGTGATCTTGATTGGAAGGCCACTTTCTGTGTCTATGGTGTTGACGGATTGAATGCTTCCCAATTCCAACAACTCCGCGATTTGAAATCCAATGGTCATGAAATAGCCGGGCACGGAATGGATCATCTCAATGCAGTGGAATATGTAAGCTCGTACGGATTGAGTGAATATATTTCACACGAAATTGAACCTATGATCGATATAATGGACAATGAAGACCTTCACCCCAAATCCTTTGCCTATCCATACGGAACTTTCAATGAAAGCATTAATAAGGAAATGTTAAAATATTTTAATACGCTCAGAAGTACGACGTATGGCATTAAAGCACCAGAAGATCACCAATGTTATTATAACAACGATCCTTTAGTTTATGGATTGGGGCTTGATACATACAGCAGTCACTTTGACCCGGAGTTCTTTCTTCGATTGCTTGAATATGCCAAGATAAATAATAAGATTGTGATCTTTTATTCTCACAGACCCGTTGAAGCCGTTACCAGGTCCAATCAAACGGATATCAATACCCTCTTAATGATTTGTGAATATGTCAAAGCGAACCACATGAAGTTTTATACGCTTTCAGATTTAACGCCCTATATGCTTCTCAACGAAATTCGCTATTCGCGTTAATATAATCCAGAATGTTATTAATATATTAAATATGCCTGTTTTGCCCGTATAAATCTGTTTTGTTAAAATTTTTTACCAATATTTTAAAATTATATTATATTAACATCATGAAACGCATCACTTTCATTTTAACCATTTTAATGCTGACCTTCATTTCCTGCACTACCGTTCCGGTCGGGGATACCTCCCGGAATGCACTTGACTGGCCGGGTACTTATCGGCACGATGAAATGACCATCATTCTTAAGGACAATAATACATACAGAGCCAGGATAAATGAGGTAGAGATCCGATCCACTTTTCATTGGGATAGAAAGGGCCGAACGATCTGCCTGGAACATCTTCAGGGTAAAATGCCGTGTAAGAAATTCCTGGTCGGGGAGAACAAGCTAATTCCTTTAAAGAATTCGGGACGGCCTTTAAAAGATGCAGAACCGCTGATGAAAGTAATTATCAAGCGCTAGAAAATTAACCCCCGGACCTGTTTAAGATTCATTGCTAAAGGCATTTTCCATAAATCATATTCACTTCCGTATCAATCTGCCGTGTCAAACAAAATCATTTGTTATCAAAAAGACATTTCCCTATTTTTTGTTTAACGAGTAAATAATTAACCCGGAGTTTGTTATGAAAAAGATATTGATCATGCTACTTATTTTATCGACGGCATTCTTTGCCTTTGGAAGCGAAAAACAAGATTACAATGATGCTTTCACCATCATCGAGGTCTGGCTTGACGCACAGAAAGACTTCGATAAATTACCGGGGATCTCCGCCATTATCGTAGATGACCAGGAGGTAATTTGGGAAGGGGCTTACGGATATTCAAGTCCGGAGGACAAGGTCAGGGCAACACCCAAAACCCTTTACAGCATTTGCTCCATTTCCAAGCTGTTTACGTCCGTTGCTATCATGAAATTATACGATGAAGGCAAGCTTCGCCTGGATGATACGGTCGATGAGCTCTTGCCATGGTACGATCTTAAGCAAGCCTACCCCGAAAGCGGTCCCATTACCGTGCGAAGCATGATGACGCATTCATCGGGACTTCCGCGTGAGTCCGCTTATCCCTACTGGACGGCACCGGAGTTCGATTTTCCCTGTCGCGAAGAGGTCAAGGGTAAATTGGGTGATCAGGAGACCCTGTATCCCGTCTCAACTTATTTTCAATACAGTAATTTGGCCCTGAGCCTATTAGGCGAGATCGTGGCAGAGATTTCGGGCGAGTCCTATGACGAGTATGTCGAAAAAAATATTTTAAAACCATTGAAATTGACAGATACCCGAACAGTTTTACCCGCAATAAAACACGGCAAACAGCTGGCTGTCGGTCATGCCATGCTGAATCGCGAGGGAGTTCGCGAAAAATTGAATATCTTTCAAGCCGAAGGTATTAAGCCCGCCGCCGGGTTCTCATCGAACGTCCGCGACCTGGCTGATTTTGCAAAATGGGTGCTTAGATTACGGGAAGCCAAAGAACCCGAGATCCTCAAGCCGGCTACTCTGCGGAATATGCATAACGTTCATTGGATGGATCCTGATTTTTCAACAACATGGGGATTGGGATTCGGTGTGCATGAAGGCAGTGACGGCTGCAAATGGGTGGGGCACAACGGCTCCTGCCCCGGCTATAAAACCACTCTACAGATCAATGTCGATACCAAGATGGCCTACTCTGTCATGATCAATTGCAATGGTGTCTCGCCCTATGCCTATGCACACGCCATGAATGATATTATTCTTGAATCCCAAGGAGAAGTGCCTGACCCGGATCTCGATCTGTCCGACTACGTCGGTAACTTTAGCGAACAACCCTGGTATGCCGAGACCTACATGGGCACCTGGTACGGCAAGCTCGTTTGCCTGGACCTGCCCGCCGATGATCCGGTGGACAACATGACCTTCCTGGAATATGTGGGTAAAGATACCTTCCGCCGCATCCGCGATAACGGAGAATTGGGGGAAATTATTACCTTTCAGCGGGACGAAAAGGGGAATGTTGTAAGTTATAAGTGGTTTGAGAACTACTCGAAGAAGATAAAGTAGTTATGAGTTATAAGTTATGAGTGATGAGTGCCCCGATTGGGAGAAGGGAAGCAAAGACCTGCCAGCTTGCGTCCGAGCGAAGAGAGGATATGCTGGCTGGTCGACCGCCAGTCTCTTGTAGCCCATCAGCACCAGCTTTTCGTCC
>CAYVLJ010000068.1:9232-10364 GCA_964452375.1 uncultured bacterium
AGGATATGCTGGCTGGTCGAAAGAAATGTGAAGAAGCCTGTCATTTCGACCGGAGCACTTCGAAGCTTAAGCGTAGTAGTGCGAAGCCGCCTGCCCACCGTAGCTCGAAGAGCGTAGGTTGGGAGGGATCTATTAATGAGGCAGCGTTATTAAAATGAAACAAACCACAGATTTCACAGATTACACAGATATTGCCGATCCCGTAGGGATCGAAGAACAGTAACCCCGGGTGAAACCCGGGGCAGAAATACCCCCACACCTCACAACCCCAGAGGGGTTGAAGAAGGAACATCATTTATGAACAAACCCCTCCTGAATAAGATGGACATTTACCCGTCCGCCGAGGTGCTGAAGGATGCCTTAGGCAAGTCCTATGTCTCCTTTGAAAAACTGATGACCACTATCACCACGGAAGAGGTCGGCCTCGAGCCCCAATGGAACTACTACAAAGACGGTAATGCCTGGCTCTGCAAGATCGTCCACAAAAAGAAGACCATCATCTGGCTCTCCGTCTGGGCGGACCATTTCGAGGTCGTGCTCTACTTCAACAAGAAAACCGCTCCCGGCGTTTTTGATCTTGATATTCCACAAGAATTGAAAGACCAATTCGACAAAGCCCAGACCGGCGTGAATTTCAAGCCGATGGTGTTTGAGGTGAGTGAGGAGATTGATTTGGATGTGGTGTTGAAGGTGGTGGAGTATAAAAAAAGTTGAAATAAAATTTATACATGCGCCTATGTAGGGAACGGTCGCGACCGTTCCATGCACTTAGCGCTGTGCGTCGAGAGGGTGAAGATAGCCTGAACATTAGAACAATAGAACATTCGAACATCGGATTTAAATTGAAAGTTCTATTTTTCAAATGATCGAATGTTCATCAATGTGATCCACATCACACTTTCAATTCTGCCCTTGCTCCCCAGCATCGGTCTCATTATTTTTACGGGTATTTTATTGTCGGGGGATGAACATGAGCGAGTTAAAACTCATTTCAAAAATTCAGTAAACAGTAAGCAGTAAACAATAGACAGTAAAAAGTAAAGAGTAAAGAGGGAAATAGTGGTGTTTTACATTTCAAAAACTCCAAATCATGAATAGATCTCTCCCACCTACGTACTCTGCGCTTCGGCGG
>CAYVLJ010000069.1:0-10262 GCA_964452375.1 uncultured bacterium
CAATAAAACAGAGTCCAAGTGACTCTGTTTTGCTTTTAGGGAAAAAATTCAGGGACGAAACATGACATATACAGTTTATGTGCTTTACTCAAAGAAGTATGACAAGATTTACATAGGTTATACATCCGATTTGATCAAACGATTTCACTCCCATAATGAATTAGGAACAAAAAGTTACACTGTAAAATACAGACCTTGGGAAGTTGTTTATACTGAAGTATTTACAGACAAAGCAAATGCGATGAAAAGAGAAAATGAATTGAAGTCCTACCAAGGCAGAAGTTTTATAAGAAATATATTAAAAAGGTAGCTCGTTGGGCCATATCCGCCAGCCGGCGGACACAGGTTCAAGTCCTGTCTCCGCTACAATAAAACAGAGTCCAAGTGACTCTGTTTTGCTTTTAGGGAAAAATTTAGGGACAAATATATAAACCAATAAAATGCCCATGAGAGTATAGGGGAAGGTCACGATCGTCCCTTTTTTAATTTTTCTGTTAAAAAAATGCATTTTATGTGATACCAGTAACAGATTGATGTATGAAATTCATTATTATGAAAAATATTTATTAAATTGAAAAATGAAGGAAAGAAAACCATTACGTTTAAAAGGATATAATTATTTTAAACCGGGATATTATTTCGTTACAATTCGTTCCGGGAATATGAATTATCCATTTTGCAGTATAGTAAAAGGTGAAGTTAGTCTAAATGAAATTGGAATGATCATTGAGGAACAATGGAAATGGTTATTCGATCGATATAATTATATTTTAATCGATGAATACGTCATTATGCCGGATCATTTCCACGCTATTCTACGAATTATTTCAGGTAATGTAGGGGACGGTCGCGACCGTCCCTTACGATGCCAAAAAAGAAAATCATTATCGCAATTGATCGGCGCATTTAAGACAACATCTTCCAAGCGTATACATCTGGCAGGTTATAAGGATTTTAAATGGTACAGGTCATTCAATGATCGGATTCTTCGTGAACATGAATTGAATATTAAGCGGTCCTACATTAAATCGAATCCACTTAAGTATTAGTATTACCCGCCAACTGGCGGACACAGGTTCTCCCGTATCTTTAATTCATCATTCAGAAAAAACATCTGCCTGAAAAACCTCAAACTTTGTTTTGGGATCTTTATAAGAATTGGGCGGCAAACCCGCCTTACGTGACAGGTGTTGCAGTGTGGTGTCTAGGTCCCATCCCTGCTCCGGTGCAACCTGGGGAAGAAAGACGGCCTGACGTATGCCATGCTTTAGGAAAATACCATCGGTACCTATGACAATATTATGATAATCATCAACTTCCGTTAATTCGGTCAGAATAGAAATTTCAATCTCTATGAGATCTAATTCATCTTCTCGCAAGGGCATAAAGCGGTGATCCTGGAATGCTGCGGCTTCCGCCATATCGAACAATGCGTTTCTTAATGGCTTAAAACCCTGAATGTATCCAATGCATCCTCTGAGCATCCCGTCAATATGCAGTGTGACGAATAAACCGAGCTCTTTGTCGTAATAGGGATCATCGGATAATTGCGGATGATCTGTACCCAGGAGCTTATGCTCCAGGTAAGACCTTACGGCGTTTAGGAGTTCTTTTTGTTGATGTATTCTCATGATAATATGGTAAAGACGCAGCAATGCTGCGTCTCTACAAACTAGCGTTTATTTTTGCCTGTTTTATGTGTCTTTACCCACTTATAAATATTCTGCTGAAGCTCGTCGCTGTTTTTCACAAATCGCATGGTGGCGGGGATAGATTGCTGAAAGTATTGTCCGTAACGCTTATAGCTCAGTCGGTTATCCATGATCAATGCGATCCCTTTGTCCTCTTTTGAACGGATCAAACGGCCGAATCCCTGTTTGAATTTCAGAATGGCTTCCGGGATGCTGTATTCCATAAAAGCGTTCCCGCCGTTCTTCTCAATATCTTCGGTTATTGCCTGAACAACCGGTTCTGTGGGAACGGCAAATGGGAGCTTTGTCATAACCAATAATTCCAGGGGTTCTCCCGGAATATCCACACCCTCCCAAAAAGATTCCGTGCCGATAAGGACAGAATTCGTTTCCTGGATAAATCGTTGAAGCAGTGCGGTTCTGGATGCGGAACCCATCTGAGTGATCAAGTTGAATCCGTTTTGCTTTGAAATATTTTCCATGATCGATTTCATATTTCTGATCGATGCATATGAAGTTGTCAGGATTAGCGTCCCAAGATGGTGCTTTGAAGACAAAGTTCCGACAAGCTCAGCAACTTTCTCATCGAATGCCTGATTCCCGGGTTGACCGAGATGTGTGACATTCCATATCTCACATTGTTCTTCGTAATTAAAAGGAGATTCATATATCTCACTCTTGACTCTCCCCTCTTCCATCATGTCCAGCCCGCTCCGCTTGAGAAAATATTTAAAACGTTCCGCAATGGTCAATGTTGCCGATGTGGCAATGACGGCTTTTTTCTTTTTGAATACTTTCTCGTAGAGCTGTTCATTGACATGCAAAGGAGAAGCTTTTATAGTCATAAGAACGCTGTCGCGATCTACCGGCAGTTCGTACCAGTAAATAAGTTCGTCAGTATCGGGATAAAAACATGTGCGCATTTCCGCCTGCATTTCTCCAAAAGCGCCGATCGCCAAATCCAGATCATCTCCCTGATCGGAAATGGAAGCTTTTTCCTTAGCATCCAGAGTATTGAGCTCTTTAAGCAAAAGTGCAAGCGATCGATCTACCTTGGCGGAGATCTTCATCAGCTCATCGCATTCTTTCATATCCGTAAATGGAGATGAATCCGATTTATATCGTACTTTCTGAATATATTTCTGGTCTGCTTTACGAACATCGGCGTTGACAAGTTTCAGGAATGCCTTAAAAAAGACATTCGAGGCTTTTATCATAGCCGAAATGTCGTCTTCGCATTGTGAAAGACGCTTGATGATCATATCGGCATGTTCTTTGTTCCATTCCTCTCCCTTGCCGACATAGCGACTGAGGTTCACCAGGGCGCCCAAACGTAGTCTGCCGGGTGTATAGAGCTTGTTCAGAGTACGTTCGATACGCCATGGACTTATCTCCATGCCAAGATACTGATAGGCCGATCTGATGAGATTATGCGCCTCATCGATCACTACAACCGGATGCTCAGGCAATATGGCGTTATCAGAAGCCGCATCTGATAAAAGCAGTGAATGATTCACAATGATAATATCGGCATGATAGGCCAGTTTTCTGATCTTTCCTAAGTAGCAACCATTGTACTCGGCACATTTCTTGGTCGTGCAATAACCCGTCTCAGATAGCAATTTAGACCAGATATGGGGGACTCGACGGATCTGGAAACCGCTGTTCTCTTCTATATCACCGGTTTTTGTTTCCCTAAGCCAAACAAGCAAGGGTAAAAGATGAGCCCGATCAAACAGGTTGATCTGATTATCAAGATTTTTTATCAATGCATGCCATTTGGTGAGACAAATATAATTTTGACGGCCTTTTAGCATAACAACCGTAAAATCATTATCAATAAATTCGTGTATAAAAGGAATGTCCTTGAAAAACAGCTGTTCCTGAAGAGTCTTGGTATACGACGAAACAACAATTGACATTCCGTCGCGACGATTTTTTTTCATCCATCTAACGGCCGGGATCAGGTAAGCCAGCGATTTTCCAACTCCGGTTCCTGCCTCTGCCACCAGAAACTCTTCTTCGTTAAAAGCTTCAACGATATCTCCGGCCATTTTCATCTGACCCAAACGTATCTCATATCCCGGTAGTGTTTCGGACAGTGTACCTTTCAGGCCAAATACCCGGTCGATATTCTGCCTGGATATTTTCTTGATCTTAAGGTCATCCGATACCATTCGATTCTTAAAATCTCCCAACTTATTATCCGGCACGGGATGATAAGGTCTTACCTTTTCTTTTTTGGTACGGCCGATCTTCTGATAATAATCATGTATCCATCTATACAGCTCGAAATTCGGGATATTCACTAACGGATCGGTAATAAAAATAATATCATTGTATAACGACATGTCGTAATAAAGCATGATCTCCAGGAGTTTGAAGAACAAGCGGCCCGTATTACGAGTATCAACATCCGCCCTGTGAGCCCCCTCGGTTTCAAGATCAAAATGGGCAGACAGAGTTTCAAGTTTACGGTCGGGCAGCCAGTAAAGGAATATTCTGGCAATATCAAGAGTATCAATTATAGGATTTTCAAGAGGAAGACCGAATTTATCTTCAAGAAAACCGATATCGAAACGAGCATTATGTGCAATAAGAGGATGATCGGCGAAAAATTCCAATATTTCATCTTTTCTATCTGAGAAATGAGGTTCGTTCTCAACCATTGTATCGTCAATTCTTGTCAGTTCAACGATAAAAGCCGGAATGGGTTTATTGGGATTGCAAAAGAGATTCAGTTCTTCAGTTTTTTCTCCATTTTCGAATTTGACGGCGGAAAATTGGATAACCTCTTCTGTTTTTGGATCAAGGCCTGTTGTTTCAACATCGAAGGCAACACAGGTTTCAAGATGCAGATCTTTCAACAATTCGGGATTAATAAGTGGCAATATACTTCCTTTTTTATTTAACGCGCAAATTTACGAAGAGAAGAGACAATAAACAATATGCAATTACTCCATAAATATCGATTACTTTCGCAAATGTACAGGTGGCTCTGAAGCCTCGCTGCGATTCGAGGGCGACTCGTGAGTCACCCGTAAATCCTCAGGAATCAATCTATATAAAAAAGACGCGATAAATCGCGTCTCTACATTATTCTAACTTCTATCTTCTGCCTTCTGTCAGATTCCGGTATATGCTCTTGCAACATCAACCAAAAATTCTGGTTTATGTTTTACAACCTGTGTGAATACGCGTAAAAAGGTTCGTTTTGTTTCGGGCAATTTCAATATTTCTTCACCGATACGGTCATATTCTTCGTCACTTAATTGATAAACAACATCTTTGATCCTGTACTGGCTTTCGTGGACTTTGCCGAATCTTTTCTGTATATCCTTTTCATATTTTGCAAAAACCTTTGCCATTTTAGTCGGTTCGACACAGGCTTTTGAAGCCGCTTTGCCGGCTAAGATACCGCTGTCTATAGCATGTGTGATCCCTCCACCGTTCAGAGGATTCACCATCCTGCCTGCATCACCGACGATCAGCATATTGCCCTTGGCAAGTGGTTTTAAATTAATCGTTACGGGCACTCCCCCGGTGATATATCTTTGAACCGAAACCTGTGAAAAGTTTTTTTCTAGAAAATCATCCAAATAATCTTTGGCATGCTTATCTTCCCGCGCGTATTTTCCGTTTATACCCAATCCAATATTGGCACAATTGTTGGCTTTTGGGAACACCCAGGCATAACCGCCGGGCGCATAACACATACCGATATACAGATATAATGCATTTTCTTTCAAATTGGCATTTG
This sequence comes from uncultured bacterium, assembly GCA_964452375.1. Lineage (GTDB taxonomy): Bacteria > Fidelibacterota > Fidelibacteria > Fidelibacterales > Fidelibacteraceae > M50B103. The sequence goes on from CAYVLJ010000069.1 coordinate 5,452, forward strand.
AAACCGTTGCTTGAACGCAGGGTTCTATATCTTCGGGTTTGAGGTCGGTTTTAATGCCCGCCTGCCGCGCAATTCGACTTTCGACTCCATCAGCAGCAATAACAACCGAAGCATAATATTCTTTTTCTTTTCCGCCTTCAAGTACTTTAACCCCTTTAACATATCCCCTATCGTCAAGTATAAGCTCGGTTACATTGCTTTTCATGATGATCTTCGTACCTTCTCGCGCTGCTTTTGCAGCCATATCGTACTCAAACAGATCACGGTTCAGTACATAACCGGTATAAAGGTCGCTTTTTAATTTAACCTCTTTACCGTTTGGCAAAACCAAAATAAATGTATTTACCTTTGAACTTATCCAGCGTTCTTCGACAGGCAAATAACTCGTAAAATCGTTATGTCCCACTGCTTCACCGCAACGAACGGGAACACCGATCTCTCGTTTTCTCTCGCAAAGAAGAACTGACCTGCCCGCCTTTGAAGCTTCCAGGGCTGTAAAAATGCCTCCGGGACCGGCACCAATTACTATTATATCCCAATCAGTTTTCATTTTTTTACTTCCAATGCTGCAATGGGACATATCTTTACGCATAGTCCGCACGCTGTGCATTTTTGATGGTCGATCTCAACCTTGAATTCCGTCAGCATAAGAGCATCTACCGGGCAAACTGCAATACATGTGCCGCACTGATCACAATGATCCAGAGAAATAATCATCATTATCACCTATTTTTGCAGGGCGGTTGATGTCAGATAACCCAAACCCGTGCCCAGAATATCATAAAAAAGATCCTTCCAGCTGAATATGCTTTTTTTACCGAAAGTGTCGTAGAATTCTTTTCCCAGAGAAAAGGTCAAACTTATCCCAACGGAAACATATCTTGCATTTTCAGCTTTCGTGTAGAACATTTTTTCCATAGCAAAGGAGCTTTGTAGTGTTAAAAAATAACTTGAGGTCAGATGCATCCATTTGTCTTTTGAAAACCATTTATCATTGGGTTGGATGAGCGCGAAGGGTTTATCGGAGATTTCATGGTCTATCTCGTTTTTATCATCCAAGATGCGAACCTCATAATACTTCACGTCGGACATCGGCACAATGGTCACTGTTGTATCGGGAATATTATCTTCAGCAAAAAGACAAAAAAACATAATAACCGGAAAAATTAAGATACGTTTCATTTGATCACTCCGATCGAACTGAGAAATACCAGCAAGATCAATATAGGGGCTAAAAATTTAACAAGCACATACCAAACTTTTGACGCTCCACGGTTGAAGTTGGTATTTCGAACTCCATGAAAAAGCTCGCCCATGATGTCTTTTCTTGATATATACCAACCGATAAAAATGGCAACCATCATTCCGCCAAACGGTAAGAGGATATTTGCCGACAAATAATCTAAAGCATCAAACCAAGTTAATCCGAATAACTTGAAATTGCTGAGTTCGCCAAATGATAAAGCGGAGGGTATTCCCAGTATAAAAATGGTCACTGAAAGCAATATCACGGCAGTATGTCGTTTCATCTTGAACTCATCCATTAATGTGGACACCAACATTTCGAGTATCGAGATGGTTGATGTCAAAGCAGCAATAGACAGTAGAATAAAGAAGAGTGCTGCAAAAATATTGCCTCCCGGCATTTGTGAAAATACCGCCGGCAAGACATTAAAGACCAGTCCGGGACCTTCTGCAGGATTAAAACCCATAGCGAAAACAGAGGTGAAGATAGCCAAACCGGCCAACAGTGCAATAAGTGTGTCCAATAAAGCTATCATGATCCCGCTGAAGAACATATTGTCGTTCTTATTCAGATAAGAACCATATGTCAGCAGGACACCCATTCCAACTGAAAGCGTAAAGAAAGCATGACCCAAAGCGACCAATACAGTTTTAAAGCTTATGGTACTCCAGTCGGGTTTAAGTAAAAACGTTAGACCTTTTTCCGAACCGTCCAGGGATATACCCCAGAAAACCAGAAAAAGAAGGATCAGAAAGAAAATGGGCATCAGTAATTTTGCGATCTTTTCAATACCGTTCCTTACTCCAAAATAAACTACAAGTCCGCCCATCAAGACAAAAACAAGCTGCCATGACATGCTCTATACGGGATTACCCACCAGGGTTTCAAAATGCGTACTGGCGTCTGCAGAACAGGTAAATGCCATGATCTTTCCGGTTACCGCTTCAAATATGTATCCGGCCGACCAACCGGCGATCACATTGTAATATGAAAGAATAATAAATCCGGTAACAAAGAACATCCCGCCGACAATAACCCATATGGGTTTATGCTTTGAAGCGAGTTGCCGAAAAGTTGAAATTGGCCCAAGTTGAGAGTTCCTGCCTAAAAGTATCTCTGCGATCAAGACGGGCAAACCGATGATCAAAATGCAAATGAGATAAATAATAATAAAAGCTGCGCCGCCATTCTCACCGGCGATATAGGGGAATTTCCAAATATTGCCCAGTCCGACAGCCGAACCCGCTGCCGCAAGAATAAATCCAAGCTTATTACCCCAATGTTCTCTGGTCACTTCCATATCATCCTCATCTTAAAATTGATAACTAAGTTTTACTCCATTCACGACCGGATCGGGTTCAAGGATCAGTCGATCTTCGGGAAAATTACTCAAATGCGCATCCACATAGGCATCCATGAGCGAATATACATAGACAGCTGCAAAAAACCATGTAAACTGCTTTGCGGTTGTCAGGGGATCATTTCCCCCGAATAAAGTTGTATTTACTCCGTTTGAATAATTAAAATAGTGATAGGCTGCAATACCTCCCAATGCAAGTTCACTACTCATAAAAAAAGCGCTTTTCAACCATTTTTGATTATAAAGCTGACCTCCGCCCGGTACGACCGCGGATAACCCGATGGCCAAAGCAGGCGATCGCATTTTACCTTGTACCTGTTGCAATGTGTCGGGCTCATTTGCTAAAGCAAACCCAACACAAAGTATCAACAAGCTTATTATACGAAAACTCTTCATTTTTTATAAGCTATTGCTTCGATCTCTATATCGACATCTTTTGGCAGCCTGGCAACCTGAACGGCCGAGCGGGCCGGCGCATTTTCAGGAAAGATCTTTGCATATACGGCATTTACACTGGAAAATTGTGAAAGATCCTTTAAGAATACTGTCGTCTTGAGGATGGTTTCTTTAGATCCGCCTGCTGCTACTACAACGGCAACGACATTCAATAATGCGGCTTCCGCCGCTTTATCAATATCATTTTCAATCAATTTTCCGGATTCCATATCGACCGGTAATTGTCCCGATGTAAATATCAGATTATCAAGTGATATGCCTTGTGAATAAGCTCCAATAGGTGCCGGTGCTTCATTTGTTAAGATGATCTTTTTCATTTCCTCTCCATGTTTATGATGACTTGTAAAAATGGTAATATTTCGGTAAAATTCAAAATTCTATTTTCATTAATTGGGGCTTGGTTATAATTTAATGGAAAATAAATAATTATCTGTACAGTACTTTTTATCTTCTTTATAGCAATAATTAATCTTGATATATTTTTTTATTACCCATAAATTCCAAATGAAATCTATAATGATCGAGGTGAAAAATGAAAAATGATTATGTTTGTCCCTTTTGCAGAGGCCATTTAAAAGTAAAAAACAGCGTTATCTTCTCCGCGCGAACTCCCGACGGAGAGCGGGGAATTCTTCTTTTGAGCCCTGAGGTCGGTAATTATACCGTCAGGAAACATCGTACTTTCAAATTGAAAGATGGTATTAAAACAGACCTATATTGTCCCATCTGTCATTCAAACCTCATGGCGCAAAATTATAATAACAATCTTGCCCGAATCATTCAGATCGATGAATACGGTGAAGAGAATATCGTCCTGATCTCAGAGATCGTTGGAGAACGCTGCACATATATCATCCACGGTAAACAAGTCGAAAAATATGGTGATGATTCCACCAATTATTTTGGTGCCGGAACTGAATTATAAAGGCAAAAAGTTGTGATACGTTAGATGTAAAACGTAAAACGATATAAAAATTGATTACTAAATGTAGAGACGCGATTAATCGCGTCTTTTTTTATATTCTGAATGAGTAAGCCATGCGTGATATTAAAAACCATGTGATCGCTGGTTCAAAAAATATATTTTTAAATTCTGCAAGAGATCACGCGATGGCGTGATTCATACAATTTTTTTCTTATTAATTTATTTCGTGATCAATTTTAGCAATCCACCGGCATCAAGCATTTTCTGGGCGAATTCCGGAAGTGCCGAAAAGCTGTATTCTTTACCGGTATCCAGGTCTTTTATTATACCTGATTTAATATCTATCTTGATTTTTGAGCCATTTGAAATATCCTGACTAACTCCCTGACATTCAATCGCTAAGAAGCCGTTGTTAATGCAGTTTCTGTAAAATATCCTTGCAAAGGAATCAGCGATCACGGCTTTAACACCGGCACCCCTAAGAGCCCAGACCGCGTGTTCACGGGATGAACCGCAGCCGAAGTTTTCACCTGCGATGATCACATCGCCCGGCGTAATATTCTTAACAAATTCAGTATCGATATCTTCCATGGCATGCTTTGCCAGATCGGCTTCCTGATCCATATTAAGGTATCGGGCGGGAATGATCTCATCGGTGTTTATGTGATCTTTTTTATATACATGTGCTTTCATTTTAAGCTCCTACGCTTTTCTCGGATCGGTTATATGGCCTTTTACGGCTGAGGCTGCAACAGTTGCCGGACTTGCAAGATAAACTTCCGATTCCGGAGAACCCATTCTGCCGACAAAATTCCTGTTCGTCG
>CAYVLJ010000070.1:0-10106 GCA_964452375.1 uncultured bacterium
ACAGCATGGATTCAACAATCAACAGGGGAGATCTCCGATAATGAAAAAGTATCAAGATTTATCATTGAGGGGTAAATTTATGGGACGGTCCGTCTCCGTCATCAATGACCTTTCTTCGGATGAGCAATGGTATCTTTACAATAAGACCCGTCATTTGAAAGACGCTATTAATGAGAAGCATGACCTTACACCTTTCAAAATAAACAGTAGTGATGTTGGGGCTTACCTGGTTTTTGTTGAGCCGAGTACCCGCACAAAAGAATCATTTCTCAATGCAGTGAAATTCCATAATGTCAAGACCAATATTTTTGATGCCACAACCTCTTCATTCAATAAAAAGGAAAGTTATTCCGACACGTTCAGAATGCTTACGACCTATAGTCCTTACTCGTTGTATATCATTAGAACAAAGCTGGAAGGAGTAACACGCTGGCTGGATTATGATCTTGGTCAGTTTGCCGAAAGAATGGGATTGAAGAAACCGTCTTTTATTAATGGCGGAGACGGAAAACACGAACATCCCACTCAGGAAATTCTGGATGAATACACTTTTCTTGAACAAAATAACTTCAATCGGGATCATATTCATATTGCGCTGGTCGGAGACTTGTTCCACGGCCGAACCGTTCATTCCAAAGCCGATGGACTGAGGATCTTTAAAAATGTCGAGGTTGATCTTGTGGCGCCTAATGAACTTAGTATGCCTGATTATTATAAGCACAAAATGGAAGCCAACGGTTATAAGATCCGCGAATTTGAATCGATCGAGTCTTATCTTTCTCAGAAAAAAAGAGCCAATATCTGGTATTTTACGCGTCTTCAGTTGGAGCGAATGGGTGAGGATGTCCTTCAGCATGCAGAAAGACTGACCGATTCGGTGACCTTTAAACGGGAATGGATCGATGACATGGAAGACGGTACCAAATTCTATCATCCTTTGCCAAGGAACCGGGAGTATCCCACTATTCCATTTTTTCTCGATAAGACATCATTAAATGGTTGGGACGTTCAAGCCATGAATGGCTATTATACCCGAGCTGCCCTTGTAGGAATGCTGGGCGGTAGTTTGGGTGAAGATTTTGAAGGTGAATCGCCCAATATCACATTGCCTCATATTGACTACATAGAGGAAAAACACAACTTTAAAGCCGTTCCCAAGGAATTCAAGATCGGCACTAAACCGGTTGAGAACGGTATTGTCATCGATCATATCGGAAAAGGGGAGGATATATCCACGATCTGGGAACATATCTATAAAGCCCGGAAGATCCTCGACTTGAACGTTGTGTCTTCCCATGGTGTTTACAAATCACATAAGGATGGCAAATTCAAGGGCGTACTTTCTCTACCCGGTCTGGAGAAATTCGATCTTGTAAAAATGAAGAAATTATCTGCTATCGCACCAGAATCCACACTGAATATCATTAAAGACAGTCTGGTAAAGAAAAAATACAAGATACATTTCCCACCCAAGATCTATGACTTTGACGAGATCAGTTGTAAAAACCCGGATTGCATATCGCATCCGAGTCATCATGAAAACGCGACCCCCTTCTTTTATAAAACTGAAGAAAATACATTTATCTGTAAATACTGTGATAAAGACCACAATTATAAAGATGTTTGGGACATTTAATTCTGAGGAGATCCATGGAGAACATTGCCCGCAAAATAGCAAAAGCCGCACTTGAGATCAAAGCCGTTAAACTTCAACCGGATAATCCCTTTACCTGGGCATCCGGTTATAAAATGCCGATTTACAATGATAATCGTCTATTTTTATTCTACCCTGAATATCGACGATTGATCGCTGAAGGTTTTGTAAAATTGATAAAAGAAAAGAACATACCCTGCGATATGATAGCAGGAACCCCGACAGCCGGTATCCCACACGGTGTTTTGCTGGCGGATATCCTTGGTAAACCTTTTATCTATCCGCGAAAATGGAAGAAAGACCACGGCATGCATAATAAGATCGAGGGGGTACCGCATCCGGATATGATAAAGGATAAACACATTGTGATGATCGAGGATCTGATATCTACCGGAGGCAGTTCCGTAGAATCCCTTGAAGTACTTAAACATGCCGGAGCTAAGGTCGATACTTGTTTATCAATATTTTCCTACGGTTTTCAAAAATCGCAAGATGCCTTTAATGCAGTAGGGGCCAGTTATTATTCATTGATAAGTTTAGATACTTTGATCGCGGTTGTTAAGGAAGAGAATTATTTCAACGACAAGCAGATCGAATTATTGAGAGAATGGAAAAGATCACCTTTTACCTGGGGTGAAAGGTTTAAATAAAGGAAATAATATGAGTTATCTAAATTTTCTACGAGATACGGCTGAGAGGGCCGGTAATATCGTTTGCATGGGACTTGATCCGGTCATGGATTATTTGCCGGCTCGTTTGGGATATCGGATTGATGAGATCATTCCGAATTATTTTGAAAAGCTCTTTGACGAAATGAGCAATAGATATTTAAAACCGGCGGCCTTTAAACCCAATCAGGGGTTTTATATTAAACATGACGTTCCCCTTCAGGGTGATTTCAGCGGTTCTCTGGCTTTGTCTAAAACGATAAAACTCTGTCGTGAGTATTTTCCCCATACACCGGTTATCATGGATTATAAGCGCGGCGATATCGCGTCTTCATCCTCAAATTATGCCCGGGAGGGTTTTGAACGCTGGGTGGCCGATGCAGTAACGATCTCACCTTACATGGGTTCGGATTCGGTTATTCCTTTCCTTGAATATACCTCAAAAGGACAGGGAACATACATTCTAAATCGAACTTCCAATGTGGGCGGAAAAGATCTTCAGAATTTAAAACTGGATGATGGAAGAACACTTTATCAAGCCGTCGGCGACAAACTTATTGAATGGTCTAAAAAGTATCCCGGAACCGGTGCTGTTGTGGGAGCCACTTCATTGAAAGAATTAAAAACCCTGGCTGAACAATATGCCGAATTTGAAATACCGCTATTGATCCCGGGTGTGGGAGCTCAGGGCGGATCGGCATCGGATGTGATGAAAACACTGATAAAAGCAAAATACGATATTAAACTTGCCAGAATAAATTCATCCAGCGGTCTGACACATCCTTGGAAAAAGGAAGGTCATATTCCCGAAAATTGGGCAAGTGTCTGTGCGGATGCACTCGAAGCTCTTATCCTGGAATGTAAATTATAATCGGTAATCTGAATTATTATATTAAAAGAGGACTCATAATGAGTCCTCTTTTTTTATAGAACCAAATATTTGGATATTTATCAGTCGGAGCTTTTCAACCATTGTTGAGCTTGATCTCTATCCTTAAATAACTTCACATGATAGTTTTGAGATCCCTTGGCATATTGATGGAACAAGGTAAGGGTCGCATCGTCGGGATTATTTGTCAAGATCGCATTTTTTATTTTTTTAAATGATCTGTTCATCCTGAAATTCGCTTTCACAATATGTTGGATCTTGATAGGTTCAAAAACAAAATCCGCATCTCGAACATCGATGATGACATTCAAACTACGAGGTAATTGCTTATTGCTATTAACTTCCTTCATGAAATCGATAATATCCCGAGGATCGATCATATCTTTAAATATGGTTTCAAGTATGTTATTTTCAGTAATAAGATCATAAGTGATCAAAATAAACACCTGTTATTTGCTGACGATTTCCTTACCAAACGGACTTAAAGAGATCGATGCTAATTTAAAATGTTGCTTGGCAAACGGCATACCGACTATCGTAATGGCAAGTAAAACCCCAAAAATAATATGAGTCAGTGTGATCCAAATACCTCCGATAAAGAACCATATGATATTCATGATCAAAGATAAGAAACCGTTACTTTTTTTGTTTGCCCTTATCGTGGAATTAAAGGGCAGTAAGGTCATAATACCGATCTTAAATGTTTGAATTCCGAAAGGAATGCCAACGATCGTCACCATTAAAACAATACTGGCCGCAAAATATTCCAATGCCGTAATAAAACCCCCAAAGATCCACCAGATAATATTGCCAAGTAATTTCATATTTTTATCCTCCAGATATCTGTAATATTGAAATATAAAGAATAAAATTATAAATTATAAAGGAAAACCCATTATTCTTGAGTTATTTTTAATTAACATTTGCAGGTAAAATATATTATCTTAAAAACCTGACATAAGTATAAGGGAGCTATGAAATCAGCTAAAGAGATCCGTGAGTTTCTGCTTGACAGCAGATTGAAATTCGCCACCGTTTCGGGTGTATGGACGACCAAACCTAATTTGATCCGAAAAGTTGACGACACTGTTCCTGATATTGACATCATAACAACAAAAAGTTTTCAGGTACGCCAGACTCCCGGCAATCGGGAACCTATTATAGCGGAAGTTGAGGTCGGATCATATGTCAATGCGGTCGGCCTACGCAATCCCGGAATGAGAACCGCTTACAAAGAATTAAAAAAACTCAGAAAAGAAAAACCGTTGAGAACGATATTAAATGTATCAATATCAGGTAATTCTCCCGAAGATTTTATAAAACTTGCTGAAAAGTTTGAAGACGTGGCAGACATATTTGAGTTAAATTTCTCATGTCCGCATGCAAAACCGGGTTACGGTGCGTCCATCGGTGTCAGTCCGGAACTTGTAAAAGAATATATGGAAGCGATACGGCCGGTAACTGAAGTTGCTCTATTTCCCAAATTGACACCTAATGTCGATAACATTGGTGAAATAGCCAAAATCGCCATTGATGCGGGAGCCGACGGTTTGGTTGCTATCAATACGGTCGGACCGGATCCTTACCGGGATCCTGTCAGCGGAGAATTGGTTCTGTATAATCCCGATGGACATAAAGGCGGAAAGAGCGGAGAGCATATCTTCGAAACAGCCCTTCAAAAGATCAAAGAGATCCGCGATGCCGTAGGTCCCGATGTACCCATAATCGGTATGGGTGGCGTCAGCAGGGGGTCTCAGATCCGTGCAATGCGTTGTGCAGGTGCTAATGCCGTCGGTATTGGTTCTGCTATTGCCCGGATAAATGATGAAAAATACAAAGAGTATTTCGAAGCCCTTCGCTTTGATACGGAAAACCACACAGATTCCGCTGCAGCATATCTTTCTGTCAAACATCTTGCGAAGTATAAAGAATACACGATTTCTGAAATCAATAAACTGAGTGACAGTATGTGGGATGTGGTTTTGGAAGGTGACCCGGTATTATTCAAAGCATCCCAATATGCTTTTATTTGGATTCCCGGAGTAGGTGAGAAACCTTTTGGCATCGTTTCGTCCTCTCCTTTGAGGTTTATTGTCAGATTGCGGGGAACGGACACCAAAAGCAAGCAGGGTAAATTTACGAAAGCCTTTTTTAAAAAAGAAATTGGGGACAAGCTGTATATTCGCGGACCATACGGTAAGCTAATGCCTAAAAATTCAATGTCAAACGTGATGATTCTGAGTGGAGGCACCGGTTTGGCGCTTGTGCCTAAACTGGCGGAAAGTCTGGCATCGGTCGGAAGGATCGTCAATGTATTTCACGGTTCTTCAAAAAAATGTGAAATATGTTACGAAGATCTGATCGAACCTTATGCAAAATTGAAAGTCGTATCCGACGAGGGAAAACCGGGCAGAGTCCTGGATGCCATGGCGGAAATGCTTGATGAAATTGAAACAAACAATTGTACCGTTTATACGATCGGTCCTGATATATTGATGAAAAAAGCTTTAGAACTTGCTGTTGAAAAAGGTTGTGCTCCCGAATATTGCTATGCATCACTGGAAACAAATAATATGTGCGGTATCGGCATGTGCGGCGAGTGCGAATGCGGCGGTGTCCTAAGCTGTAAAAGCGGGACATTCTACAATTACCCGTTCTTGCTAAAGCATTATTTTGATAAGGAAAATGATTAAGTTTATGGTTGAGATTGAGGTTGAGTATCTTTATGACCTTTATACCTTTGACCGATTTAGCTTGATATTAAGTAATAAAGAATAAACAAAAAGGAATTTTTATGTTTAGACGACTCTCAGCGATATTTGTTCTGTTGCTGCTTCTTATTTCCTGTGGGAAAAAAGAGGAAACTAAAGAACCGGTTACCATCGCAGAGCCGGAAACCGTGACTGTCCAGGAAGACGTTAAAGAAAAACGAGCTTTGACGCCGGACGATTATGCTCAATGGCAAAGGATGGGCAAATATGAGCTCTCAAACGACGGGAAATGGGTTCATTATTCAGCGGAACCAAACAGGGGAGACGTCTTGCTCTCACTGCATGACATTGAAACAGGCAAACGACATGATTTTGAACGTGCTGAATCTGCCTCTTTTTCGCCCGATAATGATTTTCTCGTTTTTGAAAGAGTCCCTAAGTTTGAAGTAGAACGTAAAGCTAAGCTGGATAAAGTTAAAAAAGATAAAATGCCAAAAGATTCGCTGGGGGTATATTTATTTGCTGAAGATACATTGATCGTGATCCCCCGTATCAAATCTTTTGATATTTCCGATGAAGGTTCTCCATGGATAGCGTTATTGCTTGAAAAACCTCTTCCACCGGCAGAAGACACCACTGCTGTTCAGGATTCCAGCGAAACGGATTCTCTGGCACTTGCTGATTCAGCGCTTGTCGACACATCAAAAAAGAAGATCAATGTAGCTGAAGAAAAAGAAGAGGAAAATGAAAAGAAAGTCAGGGAAAAAGGCACACCGTTCTGGGTGTGGAACCCGATTGCACAAGATACGGTTATCATGGAATATGTTGAGTCCTATAAACTGAGCAAGAACGGTAAAAGAGTTGTTGCTTTGACAGAGCTAAAAACTGATTCTGTCAGGATTTCTATCATTGATGCCTGCAAAGGTACGGTAAAGACCATTTTAGAAACATACGGAAAGGCAAAATCATTCAGTTTTGATGATAAAGGTGAACAGCTTGCATTCCTTTTCAGCGATGATACGACCGATGAAAAAAGATATGATATCTATTACTGGAAAACCGGCAGGTCCAAAGCGAAATGCTATCTGACCGATGATTCGCCGGGCATTAAAGAAGGCTGGGGATTAAGTAATATTCGTTTCCCTCGTTTTTCGGAAGATGGCAAATATCTTTCATTCGGCACGGCTCCACTTCCCGTAGAGGAACCTGAAGATACTCTACTTAAAAATGAAAAGGCAGTCTTTGATTTGTGGTCCTGGACGGATCCTCTGCTTCAAACACAACAGAAAAAAGAATTGTCCCGCGAAAAGAAACGAAATTATATAGCAATGGTAAAAGTCGGAAGCAAAAAGATCGTTCAATTGGCCGATGAGAATGTGCCGACACTGACCATGGATTATGATCTGATGGATAAGATCGCCTTAGGTTCAAGCAATTTACCGTATCGCCAGTTGATATCCTGGGAATCCGTTGATTATTATGATTATTACCTGGTGGATGTCAGGACAGGTGAAAAAGAGAAAGTACTTGAAAAGATGAACTCTGAAGTTCGTCTGTCGCCTGAACAAAAATATATGCTGTGGTACGATCATAATGATCTGAACTGGCATTCAATGGATATCGAAAGCGGTAAAAAAACAAATTTAACCAAAGATATGCCCGTGGTATTCTATGATGAGGACGATGATCATCCCATGCCTCCCGATCCCTATGGTTTTGGTGCCTGGGGACTGGGTGATCGCTATGCCTATATTTACGATAAATACGATATCTGGAAATTCGACCTGACCAGCGAAAAAGCACCTCTAAATGTGACGGCCGGAGACGGTAGAATGCATAAAGATATTTACCGTTATATGGAGATGGATTCCGATCTGGATTACGTTCCGATAGCACCGATCAGACTTACTGTTTTCAATGAAAAAACTAAAAAGAACGGTTATGCCTCTGTCAATATGTATGAGGGCGGTGTACCGGAAAAACTGTTATATACTGAAAATAAATACGACCCGGTTAAGAAAGCAAAATGTGCCGATATCGTTATTTGGAGAAGAGGCACTTATAGGGAATATCCGGATGTTTACGTATCAGATCTTGATTTCGAAAAGATCGTAAAACTTTCAGCCTTGAATCCGCAGCAATCTCAGTTCCGCTGGGCAAGTGTTGAATTGGTTGAATGGAAGAATTCGGACGGTGTCGAACTCCAGGGTATGCTTTATATACCGGATGATCTGGATAAAACCAAAAAACATCCTATGGTCATATATTACTATGAAAAATACTCTGATTACCTCTATCAGTATTTCAGTCCAACTCCCAGTTATTCAACCGTAAACAAGACCATGTACCCCAGTAACGGTTATATTCTGTTCATTCCCGATATCGTATACAAACCCGGACATCCCGGCAGATCCGGACTTGATTGCGTTGAAACCGGTTTGGATATGCTTCTTGAAAAATATCAATTCATCAACGAAGACAAGATCGGTATACAGGGACAGAGCTGGGGCGGTTATCAAACGGCTTATTTCATTACGCAAACTGATCGTTTTGCCGCTGCCATGGCCGGAGCGCCCGTATCGAATATGACTTCCGCATACGGCGGAATACGCTGGTATTCGGGTCTTAGCCGTATGATGCAGTACGAACAAGGCCAAAGCCGTATCGGAGGGACGCTTTGGGACAGTTTCGACCTGTATGTCGAAAATTCACCTGTCTTCTTTGCCGATAGGATCGAAACTCCGCTGCTGATGATGCATAACGATGAAGACGGAGCCGTTCCATGGACGCAGGGTATTGAAATGATGGTTGCCATGCGCCGTCTCCAGAAACCTGCCTGGATGTTGGTTTACAATAATACAAATCATAACCTCGGTCGGGCACAATGGGGAAACAGAATGGACCTGACCATTCGCATGAAGCAGTTCTTTGATCATTATCTTATGGATAAACCCATGCCGCGATGGATGCAGGAAGGGATCTCTGCTATGGAGAAAGGTATAGATATGAAATACGAGCTTATCGAAGAGGAATAAGTGAAATACTTACCGAAAATAACACTGGCTCAGCTTCCAACCCCTTTGCATGGATTACCTAATCTCGCTAAAAAGCTGGGCTATAAAGGGAAGTTGTATATTAAACGCGATGACCTGACAGGTCTGGCGGCCGGAGGCAACAAATCCCGAAAACTTGAATACCTGATGGCGGAAGCCCTTAAACGTGACGCCGATACAGTCATTACGGCGGGCGGTTTACAGTCAAATCATTGTATTCAAACCGTTGCAGCATCTAAGAAATTAAATTTGGATTGCCATCTGGTGCTTTCCGGAGATGAACCGGATGCGCCGAACGGCAATCTTTTTCTTGATATGCTGACAGGTGCTGCCGTTCACTATGTAAAACGTTCTGATCGCGATACAAAAATGCATGAATTGGCAGATGAGCTGAGAAAAGCGGGAAAACATCCCTATGTGATCCCGGTTGGAGGTTCGAATGCTCTTGGAACAGTCGGTTACACGATGGCTATGCCGGAAGTGGTTCGCCAGATGGAATTAATGAATATCAAATGTGATCGCATCGTAGTGGCGAGCTCATCAGGGGGTACATTAGCGGGAATGGTGCTTGGCGCTAAATTATCGGGTTATAAAGGTAAAATTACCGGAATAAGCATTGATCGTGTTAAAACAGGTAAAGGCGCTTTCCCACCGGAATTGGCTGATCTGGCCAATAAAGCGGCAGAATTGCTAGAGCTTGATATCAAACTGACACCTGATGATTTCGATCTGGAATATGACTATCTTGGAGAAGGCTATGCTATTGTGACCGATAATGAACGTAAGGCAATACGCATGACAGCACGATCAGAAGGAATATTTGTCGGACCTGTTTACACGGGACGTGCTATGGGCGCCCTTATCGACAAGATCGAAAGCGGAAAATGGCAAAACGAAACTATTCTGTTCTGGCATACGGGCGATGCGGCGGCATTATTTGATTACGTCGAGGAGTTGCGTGACAAGTAATATATTAATGAATATGTAAAGACGCGATTCATCGCGTCTTTTTTTTCTTTGAAATAACTCCATCACCCCGAACTTCGAACTCTGAACACCCATCCTCAGATCAGATCTACCAATATACTATCCAGCATCAGCCAGCCTTCCTGAGTACATCTAATACGATCC
>CAYVLJ010000071.1:0-8345 GCA_964452375.1 uncultured bacterium
TCAGGTCCGGCGGCAACTGCAAAGTATCCAGGGTTACGGCACCTTCAGCAGCCAGTTCCCGGTCGAGGAAGATCAGGATTATTTGTTTTCTGCGGAAATCGAGTCAAATGTCGCAGTCACCCTGCTGATGCAGGCGCCGGAAATCCCCTCACGCTACTGGAAGAAGGTCACATATCCGCTTATTGAAGAAAAACAAACCGTATACGCATTTTACAATAAGCGCAATGCAAAATATGCTTAGAAAAATCCCGATCATAATGCCCAAAGTTCTTGAATAACCTTTGGGTGTGATCTCTCCGTCCTGATCCATTCTTTTGATGGCCGGGTAAAGGCGCCAATAAAAGACATAGATGGAAATTACCAGTGCCAGGATGGCATAAACCTTCATGATCTCGCTGCCCATGATCAGGATCACGATCAGCAGGGCGATGAAGATCAGTTTTGTACCCGCAACCCAGTTGACAAGATATCTGACCAGACGGTGGACCTCCGGATCGCATTTTGATTTTTCATAAGCCTTGAAAACACCCAGGGCATTGCCCTGATGAGCGCCCGGTGAAAAATACAATAATATCACATTAAGGCTTTCAAGGATAAGGAATAAGATAATGATAATCGATAAAAAACTCATCACGCCTCCGCATGATCATATGTTACTAAATATTGATCCGGTAAAATATCTATTCAAAAACTTCATAAAAAAGTAGTCTAAGTACTTCTACAACCGGACAAAGCGTTTACTTCTCCAGTTGAAATCCCGTGTAATACACGCCGATGATCTCACCTTCTTTATCGATAATGGGTTCATAGCCGGTCTCGTACATACTGCCGAGAATATCGACGGTACCGTAGAAGGGCTTGCCTTTTCGGATCTTCACAATGACCGGACCGTCGGGATCCAGAATTGTTCCAACGGCACGATGGCCTTCGAACATCACATCGGTGCTGACGCGGACAAAATCGTCGCCCTGTTTTTCAAAGAATGTGGCCGTGCATCCGTACTTTGCCTGAATGGCATCCACGATCTCGAAATTCTCGTTGATCTTGTAATTACCGAAATACAGCATATCATCGATCAACTTCGGTTCACCGAGTTTCAGTGCACGGGCCTCCATATCGGCCAGGGATTCCCTGATCGCCGCATCATGTTCCATTTTCGAACAGCCGCTCAATCCGAAAATCAACACGACAACAAAAAGCACAGAAAAAAACCTTAACATCTTGCGTTTCATCTTGATCCTCCGCATTGTTTATGATATCAGAATTAATCTACGTGTTTGAAGGCATGATGACAAGAATAATAAGAAGCCGGAAGTCAGGAGTCAGAAGCAAGAAGGAGCGATAGGGCGATAGGGCGATGGGGCGATGGGGCGATAGGGCGATGGGGCGATAGGGCGATGGGGCAATTTAGAATTTAAAAATTAATAATTACTTCGTCTGCCTGCCGCGTGACCTTCCGAATCTACCGGCCTGTGGAGTAGGAGGAAAGCACGATTTGCGAAAGAGTATGTCATCTCGGTAGTTCGAATACTCTATTGTTCTAATGCAAACCCTTCGTAGCTCCGCAGGAGCGAAGTAGGGTTCATTATTCAAGGCGCGCTCCGCTACCTGTCACCAGTTACCCCTTACTTATTAAACAGTCTGTCATCAAAAGGAAAATCAACCATTTCAACCACCCCGATCTTGGGAAAATCCGGATGATCTGGATTGATGAGGTAATTGTGGTCTCCCGGCACGATGGCAGAAGGGACCTGTAGGACGCATGCCATGTTCGATGAGACAAAATCATCACCGATCTTTCTGGTTGTTAATAATCCCGTATCATTTTTCCAGTCTGAAGGCAGCGTTTTCAATTCTACTTTTTTGTTAATAAGGGTATCGGGTATTTCAATACATATCATAACGAGGTCTTTTGGCAGAATGCCGGACGGCAGGTGAATGTATTTTTCCAGCATTGCCAGGGAACGGCTGCCGGATGTATAGATGATGGCTGTCCCTTTAGAGTTCCAGCGCCCACCCGCAAGCGCTGCCCCGTCTCCGGAAAGCCGGGCATAGTTCTTCTTGGATAAGCGGTAGACAAACATCAGGCAAAGATCCCGTGCTCGATCCTGGTAAGTTCATCAAGAACAAGTTCTTTCCCATAGGAAGAGCTTAATAATTCGATGGGTTTTGAATCGCTTAAGGCGGGGATCGAGGCGTACAGCCATCGTTTGAACATATCCATATCCCCGAACACATCAACCCCCCGTTCAATGACCTCGATCATGCCGATGATCTTTTCGGACTGGAAAGCCTTAAAACTCTTATTGTCCTGCCTGTATCTGTCCAGCGTTTTGACCGATACGTCAAGAAAACGCGCCCACTCGTCTTTGGAAAACGGCGTATTGTCCTGCATTGTCTCAAAAAGTGAATAAGACAGGCCCGATGTGATAAGCTGATTGAGCTTGACCTTGTTTACAAATAAGGTGCGGTATTCCGCCATCAGCGGCTCACTGACCCGATGCCCGGTAAATGAATTAACCACGGCATACAACGGCTTTTCATTCTTATCGGTGTTCAATGTACTATTCATAAGAGCTCCGGTCATTTGTCTATAATATATGGACAAATGTCCGTATTTGCAAATGAATTATCTAAAGCAAGAAATGATTATTCGATTGATCAAGGGTGTCAAATTAACTCAGACATACCCCAGGTTAAACCCGGTGTGTGCTTTAAAGGTTTAGAAGTTTAGAGGTTTAAGCGTTGTAATTGCCCAACTCTAGACACTCGACGTCTTTAACGCGTCACGGGTTGTTTCCTTTCCATTTGGGGATCTCTATGGAAATAACCGTATCCTTTTCAACGTCCAAAATGAAATTCGGGAGGCCCTTGCCTTGTTCGTCAAGTGCTTCGGTTTCCCAGCTTCCCAATGTGAATTTATACTCCAACGGTGTTCCTTTTAACACGCCGATGCTTTTTTCCCAATGCCCGTCGGGGAATTGTCTCATGGCGACTGCCGACGGATCCCAGAATCCCAGGTTCTGTTGATTACCTGTAATATGCACGGCATTTTCTACGGGTACGGTTTTACTGTTGAGATAAAACGTAATGATCTTGGGAGGATACTTTTTACCGAAGTATGTTTTAAATTCTTCCTGTTGATCGGCGTTCAGATATTTTGAAAAATCCAGGAGATTGTGCGGAGAAAAATCCGTGATCTCCGGGCGCAGGGTTTTCCATGCTTCGTAATGCTGCAGGGCTTTGTCCAATCCATCACGCTCAACACGATACATGAGTGTCGGGGTCAATTGCTTGGGAGCGAAGGTATAATCCATGCCCTTGCTGATCATGTCGGCGGCGGATTCGAAATCATGTCCCTGGCCTTCATAAATTTCCCAGTGCAGAAAGATATCGCCGAAGTCCTCGTCCTCGAGAGATTTGATCATTGCGATATACTCCTCACGGGTGGCATCATTGCCGGGGAGACCCACGTAGAGGCTCAGGGGACGGTCATTATTCGGCTGTCGCACGGAGTTTTTCATGTGCTCGGCCCAATCCAGAGGAAAGCGGGTTCCGCCAAGGATATAGTTATCGAAGAGATCGCGCTGTTCGTAAAGCATGTGATTGGCAAAAAGCGCACCCATGGACCAGCCGCAATAAGTGCGGTTCGTGGATGTAGCGCGAAAGCGTTTTTCAATGGCGGGGAAGAGTTCTTCTTTAAGAAAAGATTGATATAAAGTATAGGCCGGAATGCTGTCGGCGTTCAGATCGCTGCCCAGATCTTTAAGTCGTTTTTCACGGCAGGCAACCTTGTCACCATATCCAATGCCCACCAGAATGAAATCGATATTTCCCATTTCCATGGCATAGGCCATGTCCGTGGCAATACCGAAAAACCAGTCCGCATCGGTCATATAAAAAACCGGATAATCCTTATCCGTTTCATAATAATGTGACGGTAGTTTCACCAAGATCTCGAATTCGCCGTTCAGACTGTATTCGGATTTGAGCTTAAAGCTATGGTTCAGTTTGTTTGAAGAGCAAGCTGAAAAGAGGATCAGGATAAAGATAGGGATCATCCATTTGCGAATAGGCAAGAAAGACATAATGCACCGTAGTTTTGATTAATTTTGACTGCCGTAAATATAGGGAATAATATGCAAAAGGTATAAGAAAAATAGAGAAGGGGAGAAGGGTTTAAGCCCAATAGGGCGCCGAAGGTGCGAAATCTTTGTAGGACATAATGTAAGATATAATATTAAGCCCCATAGGTGCGCCACCTCTGTTTGTCTTGTATCAAAGGTGTCACTCCTACAGAGTTGGTTTTGTATGGTAATTATATTCTACAAAGCTTTCGCTCCGCTGGAGCTAAAAAGATAAATTGGATGCGAAAGCAGTAGTGCGATAGAGTCCGAGGGAAATTAAGAATTAACAATTAATAATTTCTTAGCTATTCGATATTCACAGTTTACTTCGATTGTTCGAATGCTCTATTATTCTAATGTCCATTATTCAAGGAGTTTAATTTATATCCCAGCATCTCCTATGTCAATTTCAGCGGCAAAGAAATAATGTCAATTATTCGCTTAATATAACCCAATCAATATTACCAAACGTATAATAGAGAAATTCACTTTTATTGCTGATTAGATCATGTCTGCATAAAGAATCATTGATCATGAAAAACAGGTATTTATTATCAGGTGAAAATTGAGCAGTTCTTATAGGCAGGTTATCTAAAACAAACGTATCAGCTTCAACATCATATAAAAATGTATGATGATCGTGTGACTCGTCGCAGTAATTGACAAATACAAGTGAATCATTGGGGGATAATATTGGTGGAAATGTGTAATATTCAAATGAAGGATTGGGTGGTATAATTTCAGTTTTTTCGCCACTTGATTGATCAATAATATATGCATTCCCTCCGTCACGAAAACCATTACAAACGCAAATAAATTCTTCATTTGAACTGACTGCAATGAAAAATTCTTCATCTTCATTGTTGGTAATATTTGTTTCGATACCGGTATTAATATTCATTTTATAAATATCAAAATCGTGATAGGCGTAAGGGTCATGACAAATGTAATACAAGTAATTGCTGTTAGGAATATATTGAATTGGCAGAGTAGATATGCGTGCTTCAGATATTTGACAAAGGCCGGTACCATCTATGTTCATTAAATATGGATAGACAATGCCCCAGTACCCATAGTATTCTGGTGTCATAGTTACGATAATATTTTGCATGTCAGAAGTAAAGCAAGCATAATGGATTATATTTGTATCCAGGGTCCACAGGCAGCTATCGTTGGGAATATCATATAATTTTAAGATATAATTCGATGAGTCTCCCTGATATTCCCCCGAATTGTTGTAAGCTGAATAAGTATTTATCTGTTTGTAAAGCAATAATTGTCCATCATCAGAGACATCCAGAACGTAATGACGCATCATATAACAATCCGCATATGATTGATAAACAATATTATGATGATCATAGTTGTTAACGTTCTGTATGCGATAGTGATCAATGAGTAAGTAATTTTGTCCAGTCAGCGGTTCGCGCTCAGGTTCCGGGAAAAGCCAGCAAGATGATAGGAATAAGGCAATAATGAAGAATTGGCATCTGATAAAAAATTTCATTTTATTTCCTTTCGTATATTTACAATAGTAAAAAACTCAGAGCAAATAATAATACACTAAACTCCGCAGTTTCTTTTTATATCAAAGTATTATTTTTTGCTCGGATAAAATTATGAAAGTTATTATCTAAAAGCAAGATTTTATAAAGTTAACCAGTAGCCGATAACCCGTGACCTGTCGTTTCACATTTATCGTTCATCGTTAATTGGGGCACTCATCTCTCATCGCAGCTCAGCCCTAAGTCCCCAGCCCTGATTTTGGATTTTTTTTCGAAGCTTTATAGCTTTATTGGGATAATTGGTGACCAGTCCGTCGATATCCAGCTGAAGGAATATTTCCATGTCACTTTCTTTATTGACCGTCCAGCGCCAAAGCTCCAATCCATTATTATGAACATGTTGTAGATAATCTTTATCTATCTCGGTGCGGCTGCTGACGCCAAGAGCTATTGCTTTGATTGCCACAGCTTCTTTAATTGTGCTGTCATCGGCGATGCTTTTCAGGTAAAGAATGGGAATATCGGGATCCAATTCTCGTATTTTTTCAAGGACATCATAGTAAAAAGAAAAAATGATCACCTCATCGTTCATGTTCAGATCATTCACCGTTTTCAATACAGCGGATTCAATATCCCGTGTTTTGATCTCGATGCAAACTTTGATCTTGCCTTTGGCCAGAGCCAGGGATTCTTTCAGAGTGGGGATACCCTGATTTTTGAATTTATTTTTAAAATATTCGGGATAGCCGACCTTTACATCACGGATCTCCGCATAACTCATCTCGGTGATCTTGCCGGTTTTTTCATTAGAACTTGTGCGATCTACCGAAGGATCGTGAATGACCATTAAGGAATCATCCGCGCTTTTATGAACATCCAGTTCGAAATATTCCGCATGTGAGCGAATAGCTTTTTTAAAAGCGGCAGGTGTGTTTTCCGGGGCTTTCGCGGAAAACCCGCGATGGGCAATGATCTTAGTTTCGGCAAAAACCGAAGAAGTAAATATGATCAAACATAAAAAGACAGCAATTCGTTTCATAAGGATCCTTCTTGTATGCTATAAGCCGCAGCAAATTCAACATTCATAATTCAACATTCATAATTTTTCATTCATCATTTATCGTTCATAGTTTATAGTTAACTTGATTTTTCTCCAAGAATTTATCCCGTTCATTTTTCTTTACTGCATTCAGGGGACAGACGAAATTGATGCAGCGTTTGCAGTAGAAAAGGTGCAGGCAAAGGAAGGCAATGACCAGCAAGGCAAGATAGATGCCCATTAGCCACCAGCGCTGCGTAAGTCCATAAGCCAGAGCGGGAGGGATCATTAACAGAACGAATCCCAGGAAAAAGATCAGGATCTCAAGGAAGTTCATGGGTCCCGGTCGGTATTTCCAGATCTTGGGAGAGCCGTAGTTGGCCCAGCATTTCAAGGAGCTTAATTCGGGTTCGGCGTAGTGGGGACAATGCGAACATAACACGCGGATCTCGATCAAGCCGAAAAAGGATGGAATAAACACCAGCCAGGCAATGAAAACCCAAATTTTCCAGGTGAACAGGCCGTAGCCGCCAAAAATGAAAAGTGGAAAGAACAAAGCTAAGAACAGTCCGAGCTGCTTGCCGTTAAAATGACAGACCAAACTCTCGGAAACGTGACAACCGTCACAGTTTTCTTCCTTGCAGGTGTGCAAGGGCTGTTTGGGGTCGAGAAAGCGTTTATTCATGTCAGTGCCTCCTTTAAAGCGTACTAGGGCAATAGCGCAATAGCGCGGGGGTAAT
Source organism: uncultured bacterium (assembly GCA_964452375.1). Classification (GTDB taxonomy): domain Bacteria; phylum Fidelibacterota; class Fidelibacteria; order Fidelibacterales; family Fidelibacteraceae; genus M50B103. Next base: position 7,412 of record CAYVLJ010000071.1, read on the forward strand.
TAAGAATTAACAATTAAGAATTAATCATTCCTTCATCATATACTTCGATTGTTCGATTACTCGAATGTTCGGTGTTCATTATTCAAGGAGGCTCAGTCGATAGTGAACCATTTCCCGTATCAACTCCAGCGGAAGTTCTTTATCATGCGGGAAGCGAACCGTACCTTCGGAGCAGGAGTAATCCTTCAGCTTGTCTTTAAAAGCAAGAATGGTCGTCGGCTCGGGGTAAAGTCCGATATGCCCCGTGTGCGCAGCGTAAACCACAACGACTTTATTGAGCTTAAAAGCAGGTACCCCGTAGGACATCACTTCCTCCGCATCCGGTATGATCTCCCTGATGAATCTGCGCAATTTTTCAAGACGATCTTGAACTGCGGATGGATATTTTGAAATGTATTGGTCTATCTTATTCATTTTTATTTCTCATTTTACCCCCCAACATGATGATCATGAACAAGAAGTGAAAAACTGCCATTGTGCTTACTAAAAGCATAATGCCCTTGATCTCCGTTCCTTTTAATATAATTGCACACACTATAATGGTGATCGCCCAGATCACCGCCGATCCTACACTGGACTAGGTGTGACTGATATTGTTAATTTCCATGTGCTCTACTTTATGGTTTGTGATGGCTGAACGGTGACAGGTAACCTGTGACCCCGGAGGGGTCAAAGAAGAATATAACAAGTTATCTACAATAATACCAACCCCGGCGGGGTTGAATAAGTATTAATTGAAGCCTTACTTTTCTTTGCTTGACCAAAGAAAAGTAACAAAAGAAAGTTTCAACTTCGCCAAGGCTACGTTGAACAGGCAAGCTTTCTTAACGCCTGCCCTGCCGAAGCTTTAGCGTAGGAGGGCGTCGCCGCTGAGGCGCCCCCGAAATACAGTAATCGGTAATCAGTAATCAGTAACCTGTTCCCGTTTAGGGTG
>CAYVLJ010000071.1:8355-9025 GCA_964452375.1 uncultured bacterium
TGGTGATCGCCCAGATCACCGCCCATCCTACAATGGACAAAGTGTGCCTGCTATTGTTCTTTTCCATGTTCTCTCCTTTATGTTTTGTGATCGGTAACCTGTGACCAGTGCGTTTTTTAGGGCAGATTATAAAATCCCTCAAACATAGACCAGTCACTATTGGTCAGATTAAATTTATAGTAGAATATCTGGTCTTCGTAGTTCGGGATCAGGTAGTCGAAGAAGATCTTTTTACTGGCATCGTTCACGCCGGCGGGACCAAGAGTAATGTTCATAACCAGGGTGTCGTCCACGATCTCATAATCGGCATCATGCGTTACACTGCTGTTCTTTTCCAAAATACTGCGTATCAAGAGCCCCGAATCGGTATCGAAAAAACGAAGCGTGTCGTGATAACCCCAACTCGTGTAGTCGAAATCCGGCACATCATTGCCTTCATAATGACTGACCGATACCGTATCAAAGGGAATATCGCTAAGAAGATAATAATGATCGCCGGCGCTGATGGTACTATCAATGGATTGATCGTATGAAAATGTCATCACAAGTTCATCCTGTTGAAAGGCGCTTTCGGCCTCCGACAGATGCAGGGTGTAATATTCGTCTCTTTCAAATGGTCCGACCCAGAACTGCATATTTCGGTAGCAGCGTTCATTGCTGACGGGACCCT
>CAYVLJ010000071.1:9078-9483 GCA_964452375.1 uncultured bacterium
GTCGAGGGTGACGGATTGTGTCGTCTGATAGGTCTCCATGCCGTAGACCTCCACCAGCAGGTAATTCCTCGCCTGTCCCGTCACGTGCATTCGCATGGTCCGGATCTCCGGCACAATATCGCCGGTGACCTCGCCGGATAATTGAACGGATGAATTAAGCACCGCGGGGTCACGCTGAATGACCCTGTATATATCACATGAAAGGGTCAAGACCGCCAGTAAAGCAAACATAACGATCAGTTTTTTCATATTACCTCCGGGGTCTGGGGTCGGTTTGAAAGAGCAATAGAGCGGTAGTGCAATAGCGAACAAGAGCCTGTCATCTCGACCCCAACTTCGCTACCAACTTCGTTAAGACTACGGTGGTCAAGAAAGCTTCGGTGAGCAGGCATAATTCATAATTTC
>CAYVLJ010000071.1:9493-10025 GCA_964452375.1 uncultured bacterium
TGTGCTGTTTTCAACTTCTCGATTGATCCACTTAAAAAGAGGGTTTCTCAAGGTGGCGCCACACTCCGGGCAAGCCCACCTCTCCTCCTCATACTTAAGGAATGCCTCAAGGCCGTTTTCCCGTATATAAGCTAAATTATCAAGCATTGACATCCCGTAGCGGGTGCGATAGCGTTTATCGAGTTGTTTTATGCGTGCACATGGAAGATCATCGCAGTCGTAACACATCTGCGACGGCAAAGCCTTTCGCTTTTCACACACCACAACTTTACATGTACGACAATAGATCGGTTTGTGAAGATCATTTCCACTACAGCCGTCACAAGGGTTTTTCTCCCTAATATGACCGATACACAAAGCACAATTCATTCCGCAAGGTGCTATATGTAAAGCATTCATATTTTCGCGCATAATTAATCCTAATAATTTTTCATTGAAAATTGGGCATTTATTTGTGAATAGTCAACTGTAAATTGACTACGATCAAAAGGTCCCTGGTCAATCTCTGGTGGACAAGGCTTTATATGAGCAG
>CAYVLJ010000072.1:0-8950 GCA_964452375.1 uncultured bacterium
CAACTATCAACTATCAACTATCAACTATCAACTATCAACTATCAACTATCAACTAATTTAAAATGCGTCGCCATCATCTCGAAATCATCTGTAATATCATAGTCCGGCCAGCATCTGCGATGCGCGTCACGAAAATGCCCGGCGGAGATGCAATTTTCTTCCTGCCAAAGCTTGTCGGGGAAATCGCCGAACTTGCATTTGTAGACTTCGGTGATCTCGATTTTACAACGCAGTTGTTCTCGCAGATCGTAAACTTCCACAATATCGCCAACCTCCCAACCGCCGTCGTCATATTCGCCTTCGGGCAGGTGATATTCATCGGCTTTGCAGACCGTGGCTGTCTTTTTGCCTTCCAGGATCTCCAGGATCAGACTGTCGTCATCTTTGTCACGGCCCCAGAATTGAATGCGTTTTAGTCTTATCATATTAGGTAAATCTTCCATCATCATTTGTTTCAGGCAGTTTATTTACATTTTTATCCAACCATCCTTTTTTAGTTGCTTTGATATTGTCAAAATCCGAAACAAAAGGTTTTATATCCAGTAATGGCGTTCCGTCAAGAATATCAAGACCGCTTATATAAAGGATACTATTTTCTATTTTATTTAGCTGAACAACGGAAAATCCTATTGGGTTTGGACGACGGGGTGCACGGGTTGCAAACACACCGCGTTCTTCAGTATCCATAAACGGAATCACTTTAAGAGATGATCTTTTAGCACGATGAAAATCATAGATAAGGATAATATGTGAAAAATCATTTAAGTCTTCAAGGCCTTCAATATAATCCGGAAAAATCTCAATTTTCCCATCATTTTTTCCCGCTGAGGAGAATTGAATTGGTGTTCCCTTTGCTTCCTTAAATGGCGAGTGAATAACGCCAATGGGGGTGTAAGTGATCATCTTCATTTCAAATCCTTATTCAAATATTTTTCAACCATGCTGACCCACAGATCATATCCCGCCTGTGTTAAGTGAATTCCGTCAGTTGTAAGTTCCGGTTTTATAAATCCCTCCGGGCCGGCAAATGCCGAATAAAGATCGATAACTATGTAATGTCCTTTTTTTTCAGCTGATCTTATCATGTTATTAACCTTTACAATGGCATCTTTAACCGGTGGAAGATCAGTAGGGAGGACTGTCTGAACGTAAATTTTGGTCCTTGGACTTCCCTTGTGGATCGCTTTGGTGATCTTGGGAATATTCTGCCCCACATATTCGGGAGAAGGAATGCCCCAATCATTGTGCCAATTGTTAATATCATTGATCCCTATCATCAGAAAAACAGCTTTTGGCTTGGCATGGCAAATTTCACCGAGCCGCGCCAGCACACCGTCCGTCACATCACCGCCGATACCCCGGTTCTTGATATCGTTACGACCGAACTTATCGCTCCAGTCACCGCCTTGCTGCGTGATACTGTTACCCAAAAATACAATATCCCCGCGCTGTAAAGGATTTTCCATAAACACCTTTATGCGTTTTGGATAATAGACTTTAGTCCATTTGGAATGATATTGGATCACTTGGTCTTCGGAGGGATAAAGTTTGTCAGAAGTCGGTGCACATCCCGTTAATCCAATCACAATGAGAACGAAATAAATAAGGATGTTTTTACGTGCTGTCATTATTTGTACCTATTCATGTTTAATGGACTTTATGCTTTTTAAGATACGATGGTGAATAATTATTTACAATTCATTTTCCCGCTCTTCAAGCTGATTTCGAATTCAGGCTTCTAACTTCTAACTTCTGGCTTCTGGCTTTTGATTTACTTATATTCTTGCATGATTAAGCGAAGACAAACCCGAAAGATCAAGGTCGGCAAACTCTTTATCGGTGACGATGCACCCGTCAGTATCCAGAGCATGATCAATACCAAACCTCAGGATATTGAAGCGGCGATCGATCAGATCTGGCAGCTGGAAACGGCAGGATGCGAGATCGTACGTGTGGCTGTGCCCGATTCCGGTACCGTTCCGGCATTTGCTGAGATAAAAAAACGTATTGCAATGCCGCTGGTTGCCGATATCCATTTTGATCATAAGCTCGCATTGGCATCGCTGGATGCCGGTGCGGACAAGATCCGGATCAATCCCGGAAATATCGGCTCGGAAGAAAAAGTGAAAGCTGTTCTGGATGCCTGTAAGGAAAAGCATGTGCCTATACGTATCGGTGTGAACTCCGGCTCCCTGGAAAAAGATATTCTGAAAAAACACGGACATCCGACTCCCGAGGCGCTGGTGGAATCGGCCTCCCGGCATATTGCTTTTTGTGAAAAATATGAATTCGAGGATGTGATCGTCTCCATCAAGTCCTCTGATGTAATGACCATGATCGATGCAAATAGATTGTTCTCTGAAAAATATGATTATCCGCTGCATTTGGGTGTGACCGAGGCTGGGACCGAAAAATCAGGATCGCTTAGATCAGCTGTTGGGATAGGGACTTTACTGGCTGAAGGAATTGGTGATACCCTCAGAGTTTCTTTGTCCGCCGATCCGGTCAAAGAGATCACAACGGCAAAAAAAATCCTGCAAGCGCTTGGGCTGCGACATGATGCCGTGCGTGTGATCGCTTGTCCAACCTGCGGGCGGTCGAACTTTGATGTTGCAACAGTGGCTACGGAACTGGAAAACCGTGTGTCAGGATTGGATAAAGAACTGACCGTTGCTGTCATGGGATGTGTGGTCAACGGACCCGGTGAAGCGCGTGAAGCGGATCTGGGGATCGCAGGTGCTGGAAAGGGAAAGGTTATGCTTTTTGAAAAAGGGAACAAAAAAGGACTTTTACCGATTGAAGGCATTGTTGATAAGCTATACGAACTAATTATAAGTTATAAGTGCTTCTGAACATCTAAACACCTAAACTTCTAAACTACACATCAAGTATCGCTTGCAAATTAAACAACTAAACAGTAATTTTTAGTCGAAATTGAAATAAGGAATTACACATGAAATCAAACGAATTTTTTCAATCACTTGGTTTAACGAAAACGAACTTATATATCTTTCTTGCCGCGATCGGTACATTGATAATCGGTTATATTTTTATGGCGATCGGTGATACTTATGATGCCCTCTCACTTTACGTATCACCTATTATTCTGACTATCGGGTATGTAGTGATCTTGCCGTTGTCAATATTGTATAAGAAAAAGAATTCTGTAGAATAATCTCACACTAAGGCGAAAATAATTAAAAGGCACAAAATTATTTTGTGTCTTTTTTTATAGGATCTAAAAAATGGAATGCCATCATGAAATCGATTCAGGATATGCCGGATTACAATCAGGTCAAAATATTGAGGAGAAAAAATAATTTAGATTCCAGATCCACCGAAGTCTGGATTCCTGATTGACATGTTTTGTGTTCTTTAATCTTTTATCTTTTTCCACAAGGTTTTATATTCTGTTTGATTTGGAGGAAAAAGATTAAATGCAGAAAAAATACGGACTACTACTTGACTTTGACGGCGTTGTGGTTGACAGTGAACCGCTTTACGAAAAAGCAATGATGATCCAGTTTAACAAATACGGTGTTGAGGTCAAGGCGGAGGATTGGCTATTTTTTAAAGGAAAAGATGTAAAATCCGTTTTTGAATACATTAATGAGAAATACCATTCCAATATGGATGTAGAAAAAGTGAAGAAGGCATACCGTATCGATCTCTTGAACGAATTTAAAAAGAACATGAGGTATATTCCGGGTTTTCTTGATTTTTATTATGCTTGTATCCGTGATGAATTTGCCGATTTGCTGGTAACTTCTACAGGTCGCGATGTTATGGAGTGGACTTTCGAGAATGTACCGGTTGACAATATTTTTTCAGGGATGATCACTTCTCATGAGGTTGAGAATACAAAGCCGCACCCTGAACCCTATTTAAATGCGGCAAAGAAACTCGGAATACCGATCAACAAATGTGTGGTCATTGAAGATTCTGTTAACGGTATTCGCTCCGGTAAAGCGTCAGGCGCTAAAGTGGTTGGAATTACAACGACTTTTCCACGTGACGTTATAAAAGAGGCTGATTTAATTATAAACTCATATGATGAGATTAATCCTGAAATATTAAAAAAACTTCTTCAAGGGGAGGTTTAACGTTTAAGCGTTTAACGTTTAATAGGTAATTCGCATTTCTTAAACGTTTAAACGCTTAAATGCTAAACATATTTTAACGGTACAATGCCAAAACTATCTTTAAAGAACATCGACAAACGCCTTTATCCACTTATGCTGGGCTGGTTGATCAATTCTTTGGGTTTTGGTGCGGTCGTACCTTTCATGACCGTATATTTCCATACGGTGCGTGATGTGTCAATGACTTACATTTCCTTCTTTTTTCTTGCCGCAGCCATTTGCCGTACGGTGTCACAGAGTATTGGCGGGACACTGTCTGACAAGATCGGACGCAAGGGACTTATGATATGGAGCCAGCTGAGTAGATCCGTCATATTCCTTGCCGGCGGTTATGCTATCTCAAAAGGATCAACGATTTGGGTATTGGCGGCAATTTTGTTGTCACAATACCTGATTTCATCTTTTTTTCAACCTGTGGCATCAGCGATGATCGCAGATATTTTGCCGCCGAAAGAACGCAGCAACGGCTACGCGCTCATGCGCATGGCCGGCAATATCGGTTGGGGCACAGGTCCCGCCATCGGCGGTTTCCTTTTTGATATATCCTATTCGTCCTTATTTTATTTTACTGCTGTTACATTTCTTGTTTCCGGACTTTTTGTCGCATTCTCTGTAAAAGAAACCGCCGTCACCGTACGGCAACCTGCCAAAAGGCAGGCGCCCCGAGGATTCGGGGCGATGGCTGCGGCATTCAAACGAGATAAATTATTTCTTTTCTTCTGTATCGTTGCGCTTTTGCTGTTCCTGACATGGGGACAATTTGTATCGACTTTATCGGTCTATATGAAAAAATATGTGGGACTTTCATCAAGCCAGATCGGTTGGTTATATTTCTTTAATGCGGCTTTGGTTATCGCTTTTCAATATTTGATCACACAATGGACAAAGAAAAAGAACCATTTTTTACTGATGATGATCGGCGCCCTTCTTTTCGCGGGATCATATGCCGTAATGGGTTGGATCAATTCTTTCGGAATGCTGATGGTCATTCTGGTCTTTATTACTTTAGGCGAAATGTTTGCGGGTCCCAGCGGCAATACCATAGCGTCAAATATGGCCAAAGGTAATCTTTATGGCCGATATCAAGGTATTTACTCCTCGATCTCTACTCTGGGATGGTCATTGGGACCATTTATCGGCGGGATCATGATGGATTTGATTCCCAATATTAAAGTTTTCTGGCTGAGCATGTCATCATTCGGTTTGCTGGCTTTTATCGGTTTTTTGTATTTATATTTAAAAAAAGGGGAGCATGCGGTATGAAAGTATGGAAAAGTACTTTGACAGTACGATCATATGAGCTTGATTCTTTTGGACATGTTAACAATGGAAACTACGCTCATTACCTTGAAGCCGCTCGTTGCGATTATCTTAAAGAAGCGGGCATCCATTTTGACGATTTCAGAAAATGGAAGAAATTTCCCGTCATCGCAAAGGTCATTATAGAATACAAAGCCCCGGCCTATTATCAGGAAGTTTTACATATCGATGCAATCGTGAAGAATCTGGGTAAATCATCCTGTGTATACGAATATAAGATCACAAAAGATGATGGTACCCTGGTCGCAAACGCTGAAACGCTGATGGTGTTTGTGAATGAGAAGGGAAAACCCTGCTATATGCCCGATAAGGTGAGAGAAGAATTCTCAAAATAATTCATGAAGACCCAAGCGGGGTTCAACACTCCATTCATCGGGGTTTTGATTCACTATTAACGATTCACCACGTTTAACGTTTTACGTTTCACGTCTTACCTTTTACCTGAAGTCTTTATAATGTCAACATGTATATTTTTGCTACATTTTAATTAAAAACATTGACTTTAGAATTATCTGATTGTATCTTTTTCAGCTTTTTAATATGAGATAAAAGAGGACATACATGGCTTATCCATTATCAACAAAGAAAAGAATTCGTCAGGCGAAATCAAGAAATCTGCGCAATCGTCAGTTTAAATCACAGATGAAGACAGCTATCCGCCGCGTAGATGATGCTCAGAACAAAGAAGAAGCATTGAAATTGCTGCAAGAAGCCGTTTCTGTTATTGACACTGTTGCCCAGAAAGGCATTATTCACAAGAACGCCGCTGCCAATAAAAAATCACGCTTGGCCAAACGCGTTAACGCTTTATAATCTAATTTTAAAGCACAATGTTTTAACCTCGCTTCGGCGGGGTTTTTTGTTTTAAGATGTAAATCGTTAAATGTGAGATGTAAAACGTCGTGAAAGTGCGTAAGTAAAGGGTGTAGGGGCGGTTATATATCATAGACTAAGTATTTTAATTTTAACTCACCCGGATAATTCAACATTTCAACATTTCAATTTTTCAACAATTCAACCTCTATTAAGAAAATTCTTGCTTTCAAACACATCCATTAATATAATCTAATTAATGCTGAATTATAATTATGCTAAGCTTGACCCGGAGTTGGTAAAATGAAAAACCTTATATCTGTTTTAAAGTTCATTACAGTCTTTTTATTTGTCTTTTTATTTGGCGCAGAAAACAATTTACCCAAGATCGGTTTAGTGCTGAGCGGTGGGGGAGCACGCGGAATTGCGCATATCGGCGTATTAAAAGCTCTGGAAGAAGAAGGTATTGTCCCCGATTACATTACCGGTGTGAGTATGGGTAGTATCGTAGGTGGACTCTATGCCGCCGGATACTCAGCTGATAGTCTTGAACAAATTGTTCGCAATGCGGATTGGTCGGCTATCCTGTCCGGTGATATTTCTGAAAAAGATGTCATCTTTGAAGAAAAAAGGGCCTTTCGGCAAGAATTGTTCACTATGCCGGTCCGTAATTGGAAAATAAGTCCGCCCAGTAGTTTGATACAGGGACAGCAAATATCTGCGATGTTACAATATTACACTTTTCCTGTTGCTACCGTTAATGATTTTGATTCTCTTGATATTCCTTTTAAAACGGTAGCGGTTGATATTGAAAAATGTGAACCGATAATATTCGATTCCGGTGTTCTGGCCGATGCACTCAGGGCAAGTATGGCTATACCCTCTGCTTTTTCTGCAATTGAAATTAATGGCAGACTGCTTGTAGATGGCGGTATGATGCATAATTTTCCCGTTCAAGAGGCTCTTGATATGGGAGCGGATTTTATCATAGGTTCTTATACCGGTAGAGAACTGTTTAAAAAAGAAGATTTAAACAGCATGACCGCTATCATGGCTCAGATCTCCAGTTTTAGTGGAATTCTGGATTCAGAGGAAGAAAAATCTAAGGTCGATATACTCATAGAACACGAATTCGGGGATATTTCACTGACAGATTTTGATATGGCGGATTCTTTGATCAAACTCGGTTATGAATCCTCGCAAAAACAAATACATGAACTGAAAAAGGTGAGATCAAGAAATTCTTATCGGGTATCTGACTTGAAAAGCAGAGCAATTATGATCGACGGGATCCATGTTGATGGCAACGAGCTTCTCAATGATTCTCAGATCATTAAACATCTTGGAATAAAACCGGGTGATCATATTGATCAGGATATGATGAAAGAAAAAATGGATAAACTCTATGGTTTATCTCTCTTTAATAAGATCGATTACGCCATTTCTAAAGAAAGTGGTAACAATATACTTTTTATCAGGTGTACCGAAAAAGCGGCGAGCAATCTCAATACTTCTCTTTATTTTAGTAACTCTCTGGCATTTGGTCTGAACCTTACATATTTACATCGAAATTTATGGCAAGATAATTCCAGATTGACCATAGCTGCCTATTTATCGAGATATTATCGAATTTATGGAGAATATGGGGCTTATATTGGTGATAATCATAAATTTTGGAAATATGTTAGCTTTGAGACGTCACGAGAAAACAGGACCGCTACATATTTAGATGAAACAATAGACTATGATTATTACAATACGGATATTTATACCGGTATAGCATATTTCCCAATGGAAAACAATAGGATTAGTTTAAATGTATCAGATAATACAACATATTTAAGTCCGATTAACCGCGATAATGATACACTCAGGTATATTTTCTTTAACGAGGTTGCTCTGAACTTGACCTATGAATTCAATACGCTGGATGATTACTATTTTCCTACAAAGGGTGCCGAATTCTATCTAAGGGAAAGTATTGTAAGGCCAATTTATACTTACCTCTCTTCGGTGGTGCACGATGTCAGTGAATTGGAAGGATTCAAAAGCTACATTCAGACTTTTTTCCGCTATAGACATTATTTTAAGTTGGGCAAAAGCACCTTAGGACTGCGTGCCAATACCGTATTTACCTATAGTGGAAGCAAGGATATTGCACGCTATGCACCCATTGGCGGAGAGAAGATCAATAATAAATACTCTCTGCCCTTTTGGGGCTTTAGATCCAATGAATTCATAAGCAGGAATGCTTTCGGTGCGGGACTATCGTTCTACAGGGAATTTGAGAATGAATTTCGTATTGGACTGCATTTTGATTCATATTCCATTCAAGACCTGGAAGATCAAAATCAATTTAACCCGCATTTCGGTTTCGGTGTCGATATCGGATATCAAACGATCATAGGACCTTTTAAATTTGGTATAATGAACGGTATCTCACCTGAAAGTGATATACTTTTCAATCCGAGTTTGTTCTTTAGTATTGGATATCTGATATAATCAGCAGTTGACAATTTTTGACAGGATCATCTCATAGGGATACCTTTGGTACCGGATCATATGGATTTATTTAGACGGGTTTACAGGATATTAATAATATGATGTAATTTACGCTTAAAAGAATAAAGATTTCAATGTATTCAACCTTCAACTATCAACTATCAACAATTTAT
>CAYVLJ010000072.1:8960-10000 GCA_964452375.1 uncultured bacterium
AGTTGCACAGTAAACTATTATGTATTATAATATAATAGTTGACCGGTGAACTATATTAAAGGAACACAGATGGACGCAAAAGAATACGGTAAGTTGGTGAGAGGCATTACAAGGAATGTAAATACCTTTATCGGATCCAAAATTTCGAAGTACGGTATTAAGGAAGGACAATATGAATATTTTATGCACATTTATGCATTTCCCGGCATTAATCAACTGGAGCTTGCCAGACTGAAGAATGTAGGCAAGGGGAGTGTGACCAAGGCGCTTAAGATCCTCGAAGATGAAGGATTCATTGAAAGAAAAGTTAATGAAAAGGATCGTCGTAATATTCGATGCTATATTAGTAAAAAAGGTAAGGATATCGTCAATCACCTTGTTGAAGTCAGGTTGGAAAGCGAGGAAACTCTTTTCAAGGGTATGAAGCAAGATGATAGAAAACAATTTTATCAATATTTGAATATTTTATACAAAAACTCAAAAAATATGCTTGAAGACAACGATTAGGAATAGCTATGAATATCAAAAAAATAGTGCCAAATATTACAAAACATATCAAAGATGATCTGCCGCATATTTCTCCCGGTAAAAATGCCCATGAGGGTTTATGCGTACCGGAAATTGTGTTTACATATGGAAGTGTTCTGTCCAAAATGAAATCCCTGCCGCACCTCTTGAAATATGGTGTCGGATCGATCAAGGAAATAAAAAAGTCATATAAGGGACTTTACGAACAACCCGATAAACCATCCAAAAAGATATCGGATCAGGATCTGAATGACCTGAAAAGCTTTGCCAAAAAGATCGGTATGGGAAACATTGCATTTACACCTGTTGATCCGGATTGGTTATTCGATAATACCAAGATCATCTATTCCAATGCCATCGTCATGTCCATTGAAATGAAACACGAGATCATCGCGACTGCACCATCGAAAGCAACAGAAGTAGAGATCTATAGAACCTATTATGAATTGAACGTCGCAGTGAACAAGATCAAGGATTTAAGTTTAAAGACGTTCTTCTTGAGAGTGGATATG
>CAYVLJ010000073.1:0-9995 GCA_964452375.1 uncultured bacterium
GGAGAAGTGTATAATTCCGTGCTTTTCATAAACAGGATCGCGCAGTTCCCTGCACTCGGTAGTTTCTATGCAGCCACCCCTGTCTATACTGAGGTCTATTACCACGGAGCCCTTTTTCATATTCATTATCATCTCTTCAGAGATATGGTACCATGGTCTGATATCCTCTATCTGTATGGCGCCTATCAGCACATCGGCTGATTTGAGAGCTTTACGCAGCACCTGGGGGTGGTATACTGACGACTGGAGTCGCTGCCCGACAGCTGACTGAAACCTGCGCAGGTTATGTGCCGAGTGGTCAAAAATCTTTACCACTGAACCGAGGCCGAGAGCTGCCCTGGCAGCATATTCACCGGCTGTTCCTGCTCCTATTCTGCCTACTTCTGTTGGGGTAACCCCTGCTATGCCTCCCAGCATTACCCCTTTACCTCCATGCTGGTTACTGAGGTATTCAGATGCTATAAGCACGGAAGTTACACCGCTGATTTCGCTCATCGCCTCAACCACGGGGAGTTCATCATTACTGTCACGTATCTTTTCAAAAGCCAGAGCGGTGATATTTTTTTTGATCAGAGCCTTTACGTTTTCCTCGGTCTGCTTAAGGACATTGAGATATGAGATAACAATCTGGTTCCCCTTCAGCTTCTGTATATCACGCAGAGCCAGCGGGGCCACTCTCATCACCACATCGCACTGCATAACCTCCTCCGCCGATTTGGCAAAAATACGGGAATTCTTTTGTGAAACCGCCATTGATGGTATCAAGTCCGGCATCAACATTTTCATAAGCTTTAGCAAAGCCGTAACTTTCAAAATCGAGCGTAAAAGCCTCAGCTTCCGTGGCAAAATAATCATAAGTGTTCAAGGGGTCGATCCGACGGATAAGCAGAGAGATATTTGCTTCTTCAACTCCGTCCTCAACTTTCTTGTCCGTTACTTTGATCAAATGGAATTCGTCACCAATGATAATGGGATCAAGAACTTCTCCCGGTTTTGCGGCAAAAACAGGTTCACGGTATTCCTTGCGAAGATCGCTTTTAGAGAACCAGCCCAGATCACCGCTTGTACCTTCTTCTATATCCTCGGAGAATATCTGCGCAAGATCTTCAAAAGATTCACCTTCCTGATAACGAAGAGCAATATCTTCAAGATTTAACATCACAGCTGCAGTATCTTCAGAAGAAGGAACTTTTTCCCAATATACGTAACGAATGCTTCTGCTTTCATCTCGCTTGTAAAGTTCGTCTTTGTTTTCGTTATAATAGTCTTTCAAGTCTTCTTCATACAGTGAGAATATTGAGTCCGGCAAAAGATAAACCGGAGCCGAAAGATAATTCGCGGAATAGATAACGGATTGATCCGTAAATTTTTGAAGGATCTCATTTTCGTCAACGACAACAGATGAAACAATCATTTCGTTGAGTTTTTGATAAGGAAGAACATTGGCACGCAAATGACGTTCTACCTCAAGCCACTCATTACCCTGAGGGTTACGCAAGACGTTAAGATATTTTCCATAGTCAAATGCACCATCCGTCAAAAAGACTTCCTGTGTTTTCAAAAATTCCGGTGGATTTACCTCCAGATAGTGGTAAAGCTCTTCGTCCGAGACCGTGATATTCAGTCTTTCGATCTCTTGCTGCCAAAGGATTTGAGAAACCACCGTTTCCCAGGTCTGTTTCAAAATAGCTTCACTGGTACGGGCATCAACCGTCACGCCGGCTGCACGGTACTGCTCAAGCGCGGCGTTATAAGCTTCATAAAAACTTTTGATCGTGATCTTTTCGCCATTGACAACGCCGACAACATCCCCGTCTTTCGCAAAGGTGTCCACACCTCCGGCGCCCCAGTTAAAAACAATGGTGATAACGAATGCTGCGATCAGGATGATCATAATGATCCCCATTTTCTCACGCATTTTATCCATAATTCCCATTTATACAATCTCCTATAAATAAACTAAATAAGCCAAGTAATATACAAAAGATAAAAGGCAAAAGGCAAAAGATAAAAGGCAAAAGTAATATTATGCCAATAATTGAAAAGCCTGCCCGCCCGAGCCGTGATAATATGGCGAATGCAGGCCAAAAGGGAAAAGGGAAAAAGCATAAAAAGCATACGGTTCGGAGTTGGGAATTCAGAGCAGCGCAAAAGCATTACTCTAACACTCCACACTAATACTCCGAACTCCGAACCCCAACACAATATAAAAAGGGCCCTGAATAATCCAGAGCCCAATAATTACCGATCATAGATTAGCGATCGCGGATCAATAATTTTCCACCCACAGCTCAAAGTATTTTTGACCGTGAGCACAAACCGGACATACTTCCGGAGCTTCGATATCTACAACGATATGTCCGCAATTCTTGCATATCCAGAGGACCTTACCGTCTTTTTTAAAGACCTTATGTTCTTTAACGTTCTTCAGAAGCTTGCGATACCGGTCTTCATGCCGTTTTTCAACTTCAGCGACACCACGAAAGACATTTGCGATCTCAGGATAGCCTTCTTCGTCCGCAATATCAGCGAATGTTGGGTAAAGCTCTTCCCATTCCTCTTGTTCGCCATTTGCGGCGTATTCAAGATTCTTGAGGGTGTCGGCGAGACCAACCGGATAACCGGCATTGATCTCAACTGTCGATTCATTCATGCCGTTGGCCAGCAATTGTTTGTAGAAAAGCTTTGCATGTTCTTTTTCATTATCTGCCGTTTCAATAAAAATATTGGCGATCTGAAGAAAGCCTTCCTTTTTTGCAGCGGATGCATAATAGGTGTAACGCATCCTTGCCTGGCTTTCGCCGGCAAAGGATTTCATCAGGTTCTCACAGGTTTTGCTGTCTTTAAATTCCATATAATTCTCCTTATGATTCCCAAAGACCATGAATGTTGCACCATTCGCGGGCTTTCACGACATCTTCTTTCTTGACCGGGAAAAATGCTTCCGGTGCATCATCGGGATTAAGTTCCGCTTTCAGAACCATGTTCTTCGTATGAACCTCGATGAACTTGATATGATGATCTTCACTCATCGGATGAGCCTGATTTTGGCCGACTTTTACCAAAACTCCGCCATCAACTTCTTCAACGTACGGGACGTGCTTTTCCAGAGTTGAATCTTCGGTTTTGGCTTCAAGCAGTTGCATCTTTTGGTTACAGCAAACCAAAGCGGATGCGCCTTCGTTGTTGACTTCGATCACATTGCCGCAGATCGGGCAATAATAGATCTCACGTAATTTTGTCATATATACCTCCTAGTTTATTCTTCTGTTGGCGGGGTAAACACCCGGGTTGATAATTCTTTATCCAGCATAAGCAAACCGTGTCCTTTTCCTCCAACAAGGTTCAGCTGGTCGATGATCTTCTGAAAAGAATCTTCTTCTTCCACTTGTTCGTCAACATACCAGTTAAGAAAACTCTTTGCCGCATGATCATTGACTTCGATAGCGCGATCCATCAGTTTATTAATGAGGTCGGTAACGATCTTCTCATGTGCAAGACTATCTTCGAACACCGCTTGCGGAGAATCGAATTCGACAGGGGGTTGCTCAATTGCATCCAATACAACCCGGCCGCCACGTTCATTCACGTAATTAAAGAACTTCATTGCATGGAAATGCTCTTCCTGAGCCTGCACGATCATAAAGTGAGCCATTCCCGCCAAACCTTTATCTTCCAGATACGCCGCCATGGCAAGATAAAGATATTCTGAATATAATTCGCGGTTGATCTGATAGTTTATCTGATCTTCGAGTTTTTTGTTTATCATGTTTTCCTCCATTTAGTTAGGGTTTAATATACGACAAATATTCGGTATTGCAAAATTTACCCTATTTGCATGTTATGAATATCCGCAAATAATTCAAACACATCTTTTTTAAAATAACGAAAAAATTTTTACTTATTATATAAAAGAATTATTGCTATGTTTCATAAAGAAGAAAAAAAGGGTTAAAAAATGAAAATCGGCATTAGCTCCTGTTTACTGGGAAATAAAGTAAGATATGACGGCCAGCATAAACTGGATCGTTTTCTAAGGGATGAATTGGGACCTTACGTGGATTGGGTGCCGGTATGTCCGGAAACGGAATGCGGTCTGGGAATTCCAAGAGAAGCCATGCGTCTTATCGGCAAGGATACCGAAAGCGCCCGGCTGTTTACCAATAAAACATTTATTGACAAAACAGAGCAAATGCTCGAGTTTACATTTCCAAAATTGGACGAACTGGAAAAGCAGAATCTGCGAGGTTTTATTTTCAAAACAAAATCACCGACTTCGGGCATGAGGGGTGTAAAGATCTATACGGAAGCCGGCATGCCCTCGCACCGGGGAGCCGGGATCTTTGCCAGGGAATTTTTGAAACGTTTCCCCAATATTCCTGTTGAGGACGAAGGCCGTTTACATGATGCCGGGATAAGAGAGAATTTTATTGAAACGATCTATGTTTATGATCGCTGGCTGACGTTCAGAGAAAAGGATCAAAGTACGGCAGGCTTGGTTAATTTCCATACAAGACAAAAATACTTACTTATGTCACACTCTCCGGCTCTGTTGAAAGAACTCGGAAAGATCGTTGCGAGTATCAGCAAACAAAACCACACCGAAAGCTTAGACCGTTATGAAAGAACGCTGCTGGACGCATTAAATCTGAAAGCAACAACAAGAAAACATACAAATGTTTTACATCATATCATGGGATATTTCAAGAAAACCTTAAGTCCTGACGAAAAAAGTGAATTACTGGAAGTGATCGAACGCTACAGGAATAACCTGATTCCACTGATCGTTCCTATGGTGCTGATGCAGCATTATATCCGAAAATACCAGGAACCCTATCTGCTTAAGCAATGGTATTTGCACCCGCATCCCGATGAATTGAAATTAAGAAATCACGTATAGCAAAGCGAGAACACAAGAGCTACAATAGACCTAATCCTAAGATGATTTTCTTTCCTGTATTGAATATCACAACCCATCTACACTATCTATATACTTGCATTTTCTCTAAAATCAAACTCTTGACAATGTAAACAAAACACAGTATAATTTAATTCACTTAATAAATAGCCGCTTCGAACAGTATCTGCAAACAGGATATTATTATTTTTAAGAAACGCAGATATTAATCATAAGCATTCAGTTGGTTAACAGATATAACCAACAAAACTATTTCATACAAAAGAAAGGATGAAATATGGAAACAGCTGAACTGGTATCACGAGTTAAGAAAGTCATTGCACAGGTACTTAAAATGAGCGAATCAGATATTTCTGATGATGCAAATTTCATTTTTGACCTGGGAGCGGATTCGATGCAAAGTCTGCAATTGGTGGCAGCCTTTGAAGAAGAATTTGACATCGAGATGGAAGAAGATGAAGCGCTTGGAGTACAAAGTGTCTCCGGAGCAGTGGAGTATATTGGCAAGCTTGTAAACGCATAGGGAGCCCCCATGGGAAAAACAAGAAAAAGCAGAGAGCAGATTCACGCAATTTTCTATCCCAAATCTGTAGCAGTTATTGGAGCTAACAATGTTAAGGGAAGCGTTCCATTTGATATATTTAATAACATATTGAAGGATGATTTCCAAGGAGTTCTGTACCCGGTAAGCCCAAGAGAGAAATCTATTTGTTCCGTCAAGTCATATAAATATGTCATAGACATACCCGATGATGTAGATATGGGCGTTTTGGTATTCCCATCTTCTGTTGCCCACCTTGCAATGGAGCAATGCGGGAAAAAGGGCATAAAATCCATGATCATCATTTCTGCGGGATTCCGGGAAGTCGGTGGCAAGGGCCTTGACCGGGAACGGGAATTAAAGAACATAGCGGACAAATACGGCATGTCCTTTATCGGACCGAATTGCCTTGGGGTGATCAACACGGACCCGATCTCTCATTTTAATGCCTCATTTGCCAGAAAAATGCCCCGGGCGGGACATATCGCTTTCCTGAGCCAGAGCGGGGCGCTTTGTACTGCCGTACTGGATTATGCGGAGCCGAAAAACATCGGTTTTTCAAAATTTGTCTCCTTTGGGAACAAGGGGGATGTCGACGAAGTGGATCTGATCAATTACCTGAAGGATGATCCGCTGACGAAAGTTATTCTGCTGTATCTCGAAGAAGTGACAGACGGACCTGCTCTGATGGAAGCGGCAAGAAGCGTTATCAAAGACACGGGCAAAGCCGTGCTGGTATTGAAAAGCGGGCGCACAAGCGAAGGGGCGGCAGCCGCTTCTTCGCATACGGGTTCCCTTGCCGGATCGGATGATATTTGTG
The DNA here is from genome assembly GCA_964452375.1 of uncultured bacterium. Taxonomy (GTDB): domain Bacteria; phylum Fidelibacterota; class Fidelibacteria; order Fidelibacterales; family Fidelibacteraceae; genus M50B103. The sequence goes on from CAYVLJ010000073.1 coordinate 6,280, forward strand.
ATGCGGCATTCACGCAGGCGGGCATTATTCGTTGTGATGATATTGAACAAATGTTCAACTACGCCACAGCTTTGGCATGGCGGGCAGAGCCGAAAGGTCGACGGACGGCGATCATCACCAATGCGGGCGGACCCGGGGTTTTGGCGACCGATATGGCGATCAAACAGGGACTGACGCTTGCAAAATTTTCGGAAGAGACCACGTTGGCGCTGAAAAAGGCGCTTCCGGCTACCGCGAATATCAAAAACCCCGTGGATGTCATCGGCGATGCCCGGGCAGACAGATACGATGCGGCGATCAGCGCCGTCATGACGGATGAAAATGTCGACAGTGTTGGGGTTATCCTAACACCACAGTCCATGACGGATATCGATGAAATTGCCGAAGGGATCATCGCGGATGCGGAGCGTTTTGAGAAAACATTGTATTGTTCATTCATGGGTGAGGCGGATGTCCGCAGCGGTGTCCTGAAATTCCTCTCTCACAAGATCCCCCACTACATACTTCCCGAAGACATGTACAAAAGTCTTGCCGTATCGACGAAATTCAATGAGACAAAACAGAGGATCATCAATGCACCGCCACCACCTCCGCTCACGACAAGTGATGCATGTAAAACATCATTCCGGAATGCAGCCGCAGCCGGAAAGACGGGTCTCACGGAAATAGAATCGCTTGAATTTCTAAAAGACAGCGGACTGCCAATGCCGCAACACCGGCTCGTGGCCAAAAAATTTGACCTGAAATCTGCCCTGGCAGGTTTCAAATTTCCACTGGTCATGAAGATCATGAGTCCGGATATTCAGCACAAAACGGATTGCGGCGGCGTGAAACTGAATATAAACAGCATCCCGGAAGCGGAAACGGCATGGGATGATATCATGCGTTCCGTTGTAAAGGTCCATCCCGACGCAGACCTGCATGGGATCCTTCTGGAGGAAATGGTCGACTCGGGAACGGAGGTCATTATCGGCGCAAAACGCGATCCGTCATTCGGCCCCGTTATCATGTTCGGCATGGGCGGTATCCACGTTGAGCTCTATAAGGATGTGATCTTTAGGATTGCACCGCTGACCGAAGCGGATTGCGATGACATGATCCACGGGATCAAGGCGTCAAAATTGCTGAAAGGCTTCCGGGGTTCTTTACCGGCGGATCTGGACGCGCTGAAAAAGACCCTGATGACCGTTTCTGACCTGGCGATATCAATACCCGAGATCAGCGAACTGGATATCAATCCGCTCATTCTGTATCCCGAGGGCAAGGGGTGCTGTGTCGCGGACATTAACATTCAATTAAAAAAGAAAGGTTAAACAATGAGATTGGTCATTCATAACGATTATGAAAAAATGAGCAAATGGACGGCTCGCTATATAGCAAAGAAGATCAAAGAATTTAATCCGACACCCGACAATCCCTATGTCATCGGATTGCCGACCGGTTCATCGCCGATCGGGACATATAAAGAGTTGATAAAACTTTACAAAGAAGGAAAATTATCATTTAAGAATGTGGTCACATTTAACATGGATGAATACGTCGGTATTTCCGAAGATCATCCGGAAAGTTATCACTATTTCATGCATCACTATTTGTTCGATCATATAGATATTCCAAAAGAAAACATCAACATTCTGAACGGCAATGCCGACGATCTTGAAGCGGAATGTCAACGCTATGAAGACAAGATCACCGAATTTGGTCCCATACGCCTCTTTCTCGGCGGTATTGGTCCGGACGGTCACATTGCTTTCAATGAACCCGGCTCCTCTCTTGTTTCAAAGACCCGCATCAAAACTTTAACGCACGATACGATCCTGGCGAATGCGCGCTTCTTTGACAACAATATTGATCTTGTGCCCAAAACCGCCTTGACCGTAGGTGTCGGAACGGTGCTCGGCGCGGAAGAAGTTGTGATCTTGATCAACGGATATAAAAAAGCTCGCGCCCTGCATATGGTTGTTGAACAGGGTGTCAATCACATGTGGACGGTATCGGCGCTTCAGTTGCACAATAAGGCAATGATCGTTTGTGATGATGAAAGCACCTATGACCTGAAAGTCGGAACGGTCAGATACTTTAAAGATATCGAAAAGGATGCGATTGCGAATCTGCCTGATATCGGGTAACGGGAAAAGTATTGAATAGGATAAAAATTCCTTTATAAACCAATTTAAAAATGGTGAGGAAATTATGTCATTCAGAAAACTTACTGAAGCAGAAATTGAGATATTAAAGAAACAAAATTGTCGTGCTGAAGACTGGGACCGCGTGGAAGTAAATCGGGATTTTGATCCCGCGCTGGTTAACAGCTGTCTTTTTAGCGGTGATATTAAAATTGGCAAGAACACAGGCGCGGACCACAAATGCGAACTTTATGGCAGTAGGATCCACAATTGCCGTATAGGCGACCATGTGCGGATCTCTAATGTTGCCTGGTTAGCTGATTACGACATTGGAGATTCATCCATTCTTGAAGCGGTTGGAGAGATAGGCATGAGCCCTGAAAGCCGTTTTGGAAATGGCGTTGTGCTGGATATTCTGAATGAAGGCGGGGGCAGGGAACTTACGATCTTTGATGATCTGACATCCCAGATCGCCTATCTTCAGGTATTGTACAAACACAATAAGCAATTCTCGGAAAAACTGCAGTCGGTCATTAACAAAGAAGTAACAACCAAAGCATCCAAGACAGGAAAGATCGGAGATAACGTAAAAATACGCCATTGCTCCTATTTACGGGATGTTAACGTTGGATCATATGCCAGTATTCGAGGTGCAAAAAGACTTAAGAACGGAAGCATTATCAGCAGTGAAAATGCTCCGGTCGTTATCGGTGAGGGTGTCATTGCCGATGACTTCATCATACAGGAGGGGTCGAAAATTGACAGCGGTGTTGTCATGGATAAATGCTTTGTGGGCCAAGCAGTGAAATTAGGAAAACAATTCTCGGCAGAGAATTCTGCCTTCTTTGCAAATTGCGAAGGCTTTCATGGCGAGGCTTGCTCGGTTTTCGCCGGCCCCTATACCGTCAGTCATCATAAATCTTCCCTGCTTATTGCCGGGCTTTATTCGTTCTATAATGCAGGTTCCGGGACCAACATGAGCAATCACATGTACAAACTCGGTCCGATCCATCAAAGCATCCTGGAGCGCGGCAGCAAAACGGGGTCTTTTTCTTACATCCTGGCTCCTTCGCGAGTTGGCGCGTTTTCCGTCGTGATCGGTAAACATTTCGTCAACTTCGATGCGTCCGATTTCCCGTTTTCCTATATTACGGAAGAACACGGCAGCAGTTATTTAACGCCCGCCATGAACCTTCTGACCGTGGGAACGCGCAGGGACAGCGAAAAATGGCCAAAGCGGGATAAACGAAAAGAGAACAAGCGCGATCTTATCCGGTTTGAACTGTACAATCCCTATATTATGGACAGGGTAAGAAAGGGACACGATATCCTGAAAGAACTTTATGAAACAACAGAAAAATCGAGAGAAACGGTGTTTCGTAACGGTCTTCATATTCGTCGCCTGATGATGAAGACGTCCGCAAAATACTATAATCTGGCGTTGAAGATCTATGCTGCAAAAGCCCTGGCTGAAATAATTGAAGATATCGGAATGCGCGATGACATTTCCGCTTTGCTTGATCCCGGAAAAACATACAAACCGTCCGAATGGGTTGATGTTCTGGGAATGATCTGCCGCAAAGACCGGAT
>CAYVLJ010000074.1:0-9796 GCA_964452375.1 uncultured bacterium
TCTTTCCCATTGTAACGACTCTTTTCGGCAAACGATCCCGCATTATATTTCTTAAGGCCACTTTTGTTGTAAAACCTTTGTCCTGGCCCGGAGCGGCCGCAGGAGCCGGATCGGGCGGTGCACAGGTTGCCGTGAACCAAGGCATGTGGGCGCACAGCTACAACCCGGCGGGACTCGCCTTTGCCGATAATGTCGGCGGCGGATTCGCTTTCAACAGTCCGGGTTCCTATGGCTTTGCCTATCTGTCCATGTTCACAGCCGTCTTACCGATCAATGAAAAATTCGGAGCCGTTTCCTTTCACGGCGACATGCTGAGAACCAAGAACGGGGAAACCATCTTGAGTTCCGAGAACGCTCTGGGTGTGACCCATGCCTTTCACCTGCTGAAAGATCTGCGTTCTTCCTTCAGTGTCGGTTACAGTCTGAATTTCCTTTTTGTCAATTACGGACAGTCGGCCGGCCTTTCCGGCGACGGTTCCGACGGTATCGATCTGGGCTCGGTTTACGGACTGGGTGTGGATGTCGGTATCCAAGGCTCTCTTCGTGATCGTGCATGGATGGGTGTGGCTGTTAAGAACATCAACGCCCCTAATTTCGGATCAAGCGAATCCGAGGCACAGGCACCCAGGAAATTCGTGGCGGGTCTGGGTTATATGCCCTACTACGGCCTGACCACTTCCTTTGAAGTTGAAAAAGTCGCGGGCTACGATGCCCAATACCGCATGGGACTGGATTACGCCATTACGCAATGGTTCAATGTTCGTGCGGGTGTTTCGACCTATCCTTCTCAGCTGACTTTCGGCTTCGGCGTAAAACAGTCGTTCTTCAGACTTGATTACGCTTATATAAGTCACCCCGTGCTGAACGGAACGCACTTTTTTACACTGGAGATCAGTAAACCATAAACCTGCATTGGCATCCTATGAAAAAACTTTTTATCATATTTTTTCTGATCCTCTTTCTTCTGCCTGCCGGTTTGATGGCGGTCGAGAAGATCGATATCAACAATGCGTCACCCGAGGAACTGCGGCAACTGCCCTTGTCTGAAGAGAGCCTTCTTCTGTTGGAAGAACACTTGCTCTATCACGGCGAGATCACCTCGATCTATGAGCTCCTGGATATCAAAGGGCTTTCCTACGAGGAATTTCTGTTGCTCAAGGACCGGTTGCTCATCTATCCGAAGATCTCCGCCGATGAAACGGCTAACAAGATCGAGGACCGCTATTATCGTCTGGAAAGCATGATGAACGATGAAGGCGCCTCCGAAGGCTTGGTTGAAAGCTGGATCGATCTGTTCACGAACCCAAGGAACGTGAACAATATGCATTACTTCGACCTGGTGAACCTGCCGGCCGTTTCTCCGCTGGATGCAGCCGCTGTGATGAGATATCTTGCCGACGGCAACGCTGTCAACTCAGCGCGCGACCTTCGCGGTCTGCAAGGGATCAGTTATTACGGCTACCGCAATATTTCCGACTATGTCCGCTACTCGGATGAAGGAATACGGAAATGGAACGGTTATATGACCGCTACCGTCAAAGATTTTGCCGCTCAAATATCACCTGATGACGACGGCGGCCTGATGGACCAGGTCGTCTATGACAAATATCCTTTGGACCAATACTATAAATTTCACCTGAACTACGGTCAAAAGATCAGTTTCGGACTGGCTTACACCCAGTCTTTAAGTGAATCGGTACCTACTTTCGGCGACACAAAGATACCGCAAGTAAAAGCATATGGCCAGATCAATGACATATCCCTGGGCAAGCTCGGCAAGTTCAACAAGATCATTGCCGGTAACTATATCGCTTCCTTCGGACAAGGCGTGGTTTTGGAAACCGTTGATTATTTCACACCGCGCAAATCCGGTTACGGCTGGCGCAAACGCCTGATCGGGATCAGCGGCGACGCCTCCAGGGCGCGCGCTTATTCCCAGAACGGCTTCACAGCCGAATATCAGCTGAGATCGCTGTTCATTACGCCATTTTTCGGCTACAATACACGCGATGCCATCCTGAACCCCGATTCGTCATTTTCGACGTTTATCCGTATGGAACCCCGGCTTGACAATGGTCTTGGTGGCGCAGTTTCTATGGGTCTGCTGGATAACGTGCATGAGCTTATGTACGGAAGCAATATCCGTTTCAAACCCGTACCCAACGGTCACATTGGCCTGACCTTTTACGAAACCCTTTACGACCGCCAGCTGGATTTCCAGCCTGAGGTCATTATCGCCAACATGGAAAAATACCTGCGGCAGATCGGTAATTCCGCTGACGCAGAGATCGCGGCGACCTACGAATCAAACGCCCGTTCTGCGCTTTGGAATAAAGCAAGGGCTTACCGTCGTGTGATCGGCGCGGATTTTTCATGGTCCATCAAGAACGTGGTCTTTCAGGGTGAACTGGGTATCCTGGATAAAGACGGCAAGGCCTTTAACATCAGCGAAAGCGATGCCCTTGCCTGGGTCGTGAACATGTACTGGCAATTCGAGAATTTCAATTTCCTGGCTCTCTACCGCAACTATGAACTGGAATACGACAATCCCTATCAGCGCTCTTTTTCGAACTACGCGCGTTACAAAACGACCATCTACGAAGATATCTATTACTTGTTGGACGACGCTTACGGATTCCTCTATTCCGGAGCTTCACAGCCGCAATCGGAAAAAGGATTCTACTACTCCATGCGCTATCAGCTTTCACGCTCGCTCATTGCGACCGTGGAGCATGATATCTGGGAACGCGTTGCGGACCGTGCAAAATACAATCGCCTGGTGGCCCGAATGGAATACCGGCCGGTCTTCAATTACCGCATCCGCTTGCGTCAGAAATGGCAAAGCCGCTACAACGAGAACTTCTTTACCTCGAATGTCTACCGTTCATACGAGACCATTCTGACCAACGAATTCAGAATGTCGCGTTTCAACCGTTTGTTCTTCGACCTGATCTACGGTTATACCGAATTTTCGCCGAGAGCGCGTTTGGTTTACACCACCTCCGGCGGATCGTCCATGGTCGGGAACGCCGGCTCGCCTTCACGCGGTATCCGTATGGGATTTACACATAATTTCAACGACCGTCTCAAGATCATCGGATCCGGCATGGTCTACAACGGTTTCATCTGGAACTTTGAGGACACCGACTTTCGCGTCACCGATTCACCCGTGGATGCTTTCCGCGGATGGCTCACGCTGTATACCCGCATAACCGACAATCTGTCGCTGCGGTTCAAATACACGATAGATACGCGTTTGGACCAAACCAATATCGTTGAAGCATATATAGAACTCGATGACGGAAGTCAGCTTCAGCTGAGCAATTTCAATTACCGTCAGTCAACCAATGATTTCAGGCTTCAGCTTGATTATAGATTTTAATTTCATAAAGGAATGAGTATGACTCGTAAACTTATATCTTTCATATTCCTGTTAACCTTCGGGGCCTTTTCGCTGTTCGGACAGGCTTACTTTCAGTATATGGGACTTGTGAACACGCCCAAGAACTCGGCCCGTTCGCTGGCGCTCGGCGGCAATGCCATGGCGCTTGAACTGAATCCGGCTGCGGGACTGAACAACCCGGCCATGCTGTTCAAAGCGGAAGATGCCTTGAGAATTCACAGCAATTTGAATATTGCAAGCTTCATTGAACGCCGTTCTTTTCCCGTTCAGGACAGTTTTGGCGACTATCTTGCCGAGAACGATTATGTCTCGAACCGCTATCAAAAATTTGAGGGCGATCTGGCGCTTTACTATTCACAGAAAGGCTTTTCAGCTTCTGCCGGCTGGTATACCCTCGAGAATTTCAACTACGATTATCAGGAAGAGATCCGCTCCGATATGGGAAGCGGCGCCTACAACCGCGATCCGCTGGCCGGTTATCATAAGATCAGTTTCAGCGGTATGACTCACGGTTTCAACCTGGCGCTGGCTCATGATATAGGAGAACGTTTTGCCGTGGGTTACGCTTATACCAAGTATTTCGGTTCCGGTTTTGAAGAGGGCTTTGGCGTTATTCCCATTTTGAACGATCCCAAACTTTCTTCTTCCGATACAACTTTCTTTCCCGTTTCACCCGTCAATGGCAGCGGTTCCAACGTAAATCTGGGTATCACCGCCAAAGTGACAAAACGACTGCAATTGGGCTTGTCGGGAACCCTGGCCGGCATTTACAGCATGGAAGGCACACATATGATCGCCGGCATGGATTCATCCTTATTACTACCGGCTTACAGCGTTGAACCCGATTCAGGGCGGAAGGTGATCATTGACCGCCCGAACACCTATTCGTTGTCAATGAAATATATACCCGGGAATGAATTGAAAACGACCATATACGCGCAATTCGATGTGACCGACTGGCGCAGTTATGCCGCGGGTTATTTCGATTCCGCAGACTCTCTGGTCTCGCTGTTCGAACCTAATTATTCTCCCTCATGGGCATTGAGAGCCGGCGTGGAGCATGTCTTTTTTACCGGTGTTCCCCTGCGTTTCGGTTTTACATATGAAAAGAATCCCATGAACAGCGATATGAACCGCTCGACCATCAATATGGGATCCGGCTGGGAAGGAGAAAATCTCAGTCTGGATATCGGTATTCTCATCTATCAGAACATGTACTATTATTCCGACCTGTTCCCCGTGGAAGACGAGGTGCGGGCAACACTTGATAAAGTCAAAGAGAACGGACTGCGAATAAATGTTTCGCTGTCCTATATGTTTTAAGGCAACCGAATCAAAAGGCCGGAAAAGGTGGAAGAAACATAGATAAAACATGAAAAACACTATATCAAAGGCCATTTATGCGTAAGTTACTCAATAAAATTTTCATATTAACCCTGTTGTCACTAATGGCGATGGCGGCGGACTTTCCCAAAGAGGATTTCCAGCGGATCACGGTGATATTCACAAACGATATCCACGGCGGCATTACCCGTACGGAAGCCACATTCATGAATCCGCAGTTCCCCCCGAAGATCGGGTCGGCACCTGCCATGGCGCATTACGTGAAAAAACTCCGTGAGCGTGCCGCTGAAGAAGGTTTTGAGGTCATCATGCTGGATCAGGGTGATTTTTTCTCCGGAACACCGGTGGGCAATAAAACGGGCGGCGAGTCCGTTATCGCAATGATGAACGCCATTGGCTATGATGGCATGGCTGTCGGAAACCATGATTTCGACAGCGGCCTGGATGTGCTGCGAGCGCGTGCCGAACAAGCGGATTTCCCTTTTCTGGCCGCCAATATTGTCGACGAAAGCGGAAATGTTCCGCCCTATATCAAACCCTATGTTATCAAAGAGGTCGCCGGCATCAAGATCGGTATCCTGGGATTGGGAACCTCGGTAACTCCCTCCATGAGCTTTCCGGAAAATGTGAAAGGACTGACTTTCCGGCCGGAGATCCTGACCGCCAAAGAATGGGTGCCGCGCATAAAAGAAGCAGGCGCCGATATCATTATTGCCTCCACGCACACCTGGACACCCTATGACCGCGAAGCGGAAGCCGCGGAGCTGCATGAAAATTTAAAAAAGGGCATTTTCCCGGATGAGAACCGCATCGGCGTTCCGGGAATGGAAGTCGCCGTTTCGGTGCCGGATATCGATATCATGTACACCGGTCACGTTCACCGCGGTTTTGACGAGCCTTACGAAGACCCTATCAACCACACACTGATCTTTCAGAACTACGCCAACGGCACCAATGTCGGACAGGTCAATTTTTATATTCATAAAAAAAGCAAAACCCTCGCCGGTTACGATTTTGCCGTAGACGGCTCCGTTATTATTACTCTGCTGGAAGATGAATTCTGGATCGACCCCGAGGTTGACAGTCTGGTGGAATCCTACCGCATGGAAGCCGAGAAAGGCTTTGATGAAGTCCTGGCCGTCCTGCCCTCTCCCCTGCGCCGGGCCAACGAAGGACAATCCGCCGTGGGCAATCTGTTCATGGACGCTTTGGCCTGGTCTGTTGACGCGGACATCGCCTTCAGTAATTACGGCGGACTGCGTTCGGATCTGGAAGCCGGTCCCCTGACCTATCAGGACCTGTTCCGTTTCGAACCTTTCGGCAATCAGATCACCGTTTTTCAGATGCGGGGTGAACAGATCCACGAATTGGTCGAACAGCGCGTACGCGGCAATTCCCGCGGTATGCTGGTCTCCGGCGGCGCCGAGATCATTGTGGACAAAACCAGGCCCGACGGCGAACGCGTCACGATCAAGAAGATCGGCGGTGAACCTTATGATCCGGACAAGGTATACAAGCTGGCCGTTTCGGACTATCTGGCCGAGGGCAATTCCGGTTATGATCTGCTGACCGAGATCGATATACGCTACCGCAACAATACCGGTATCCTCATGCGCGAGGCCCTGCGAAATTACATCGTGGAAGTCGGCCCGGATGCGAAGATCGATTCGAGATGGACGATCATAAAATAATTTTCAAATAAAATATACATTTAAAAATTCAATTAAAGGCTCATATCATTGAGCCTTTTTTATTTTTAAAATAATTTTATTCATTTATGTGAAATAGATCACGAATATCTGCTTATGCTCAAATTTTCATAGAATTTTCCATTATATTCTCTCATGAGAAAGCGTAAGATCATCAGATTAAAAGGGCATGATTATTCGCAAAAAGGATATTATTTTGTAACGATAGAGCCTTTTGATCGTGAATATCCTTTTTGCGAGATTATTGATGGAGAAATCCATTTAAATAAAATCGGAAAGATCATAGATGGTCAATGGAAATGGATATTTGAGCATTATGATCATGTCAAAATGGATGAATATGTGATCATGCCGGATCATTTTCATGGAATCATTAGAATTCTCCCTGATCCCCAACAAAATGTACGGGCGGGACTTGGCCCGCCCTTGAGTAATTTTGCAATTCAAAAGCAACGGGCGGGCCAAGTCCCGCCCGTACATCTTAATGAGCACAAGAAGAGATATACCTTATCACAAATAATAAGCGCTTTTAAAAGCAAATCATGTACTAAAATCCGCAAATTCGGATATAAAAATTATAAATGGAAGAGATCATTCCATGATAGGATCATCCGAGATGATGAATTAGAGATCAAAAGAAATTATATCAGGAATAATCCAAAGAATTTTAAGCCAAAAATCTAAAATTCATAACTCCCTCCTTTGCCCCGAATTGTCAAGTGCTTCGGCGCGCAGGCATATCTTGTATCCAATAATGCTTTGCATAAAACTGTATTTCTATTTATTTTTGCATCTCGAATAGGAGTGATAATGAAAAATAAGCCGTTATTGATCTTTCGGATCGTCGCTGTTGCTATTTCACTGTTCAGCACTTTCTACCGCATGTTCATCGAACCGATGCACGGACACAGCCTGAAAGGCATGTTGTTTCAACTTGGATTTTTCTCCGTGCAAAGCAGTTTGTTCATTACCTTCATGTTCGTCATGCTGCTTATCAATCAGCTCAGAGGAAAAGAAGATGCCTGGCCGACGCCGGCTTTCCGCGGAGCGGCACTGCTTTACGGGCTCCTGACCAGCATTCTTTTTGGCGGTTTCTTCGCCCAGACCTTTGATCTTCAAGGCCTGAACCAGGTCGTGCTGTATATCAATCATGTGGGACTTACCCTTTTGATCATGATCGACAATATTGTTTCCGTTCCGCCTGCAACCTATAAATTCGACCTGCTGATCTACTGGATGATCTATCCCCTGTATTATCTTATTTTCACGATTTACGAAAGTTTGGTGCTTCATATTAATCGCTATTATTTTATTGTATTGGATACTACCAGCCAATCCTTTTATCCCTATGTGATCTTTCTGATGGCGATGGTTTTTTTACTCTGTGCGGTCACGATCATTTTCATCAATAAGGTCTTCAGAAAAAAACTCGATGAAGACCCCTTTCATACGAGGCAGGGAAATTGATGAAACGGAACGGCCTTTTAATATTCAGGATCTTCGCAACGCTTGTTTCATTGTTCGGACTTGGATACCGGCTGATCTATGTTCCGTTTTCGGACGGAGGCCTCTCGCAGTTCATCAATATGCTGGGATATTTTACCATACAGTCCGGACTGCTGGTTCTTTTTGTATTCGTTTCACTGCTGATCGAACAGCTTAAAGGCACACCCGGTGAGATCATATCCGCGAACTTTCGCGGCGGCGCGCTGCTCTACATCGTTATCACCTCTGCGATCTATCTGATCATGCTGGACCCGATCATGGAAGACAGCGGATTAAGCAGGGTTGTGCTTTACATCAATCATCTCGGAACGGCTCTGCTTTTGCTTATTGATCATCTGATCACGGTCAAAGCCAAGACCTATACCTGGTCGGTCATACCCAAATGGCTTATCTATCCTTTCGCCTATCTGATCTTTTCGATCGTAGAAGGCCTTTTCTTTTGCCGGTTCCGCTACTATTTTCTAAATTTCCGTGAACTTGGAATGATCGGATACCTCCTGTTCGTCCTGATGCTGACGGCCGTGTTCTCCGGGGTCGGAGCTCTGATCGTGCTGATAAACAGACTTCGCGGAAGAAACAAAATATCATGAGAAAAAGCCAACTTTTATATTCGCTGATCTGCCTGATGACCATCTCTCAGGCAATGGCGGCTTCATGGACCTGTTTTACGCCGGAAGAGTTCGGGAAACCCTTTATCAGTGATATTCGCTCCTCTGTCATTAAGTTCGAAGAGGGGTTTCTTAATGATCTGGGAGAATTTTATTACTTTGACAACTATGACAAACGCCCCTTTTCGGAAGCGCATGTGGGTGCCGATGTCCCCATCGTATCATACCGTAAAAAGATCAATAAAATATCGTTTAAATCGACCTTTATGCTTACCGGCGCATTCAACCTGCTCATCGACAGTCTGGAGCCCAGCAACCGCATGGTGATCAATACCGACTACTGGCTGGGTTCCGAGATACGCACATTGTTCTATCACCCCGGGCTCAAAAAGCTGGGGTTAGAGAATGTGGGCGTCAATCTTATCCCCATGTATCATGAAAGCACGCATCTCGGTGACGAGCTGGTTATAGTCGGTCTGGAGGATCCCGACTTCTACCGTGTGAACGTTTCTTATGAATCCTGGGTTTTTTCCCTGACCCTGAACGATCCCGATACCCTGAAAGGCAATGTTTTTTCCACACGCATCGGCATGCAGGGCGTCTGGTTCCCCGAAGATGGATTTTACCAGTACAAGCTCAGCGAAACCCAGGAACAGGAGCTGCTGCCAAGTGAGCGCCTTTTCAAATACTGGATCCAGTTCAACTGGCGAAGAACCCACGGTCTGGGTGCTTCGGAAACATTCCACCAGATCAATTCCATTGAATTGAGAAATCGTATCAAATACGGCTATACCGCAGATGACCCCGAGCGACGGACCTGGAACGTGAACGCCTATTTCGGGTGGGTCTATAATTCCGACAGCTACCGCAAGGTCGGCGGATTCCTGCGGGTCTATTACGGCATCAATCCGCACGGGCAGTTCAGGAATATAGATGAATATTATTTTATTGGACTTTCATTGGTTTTGATGTAGAAAGACCTCACACGAAGACACTAAGAGCACAAAGTACTACAAAGAAGAATATTTTCAGCTGACACAAAGCTAATCAAGGCACAATTATTCGCTAAGAATCAAAAGTTCACAAATAAAATTTTATATAATCAATTTACCCCGACGCATGGAGGGGTTAAAGTAAGTAATAACCCGGGGTGGAACCCCGGGTTTGCGAATGGGATGCATCAAATATGACTTCCGGTGTATATATCCTTCAGGTATTATCAGGTG
>CAYVLJ010000075.1:0-7611 GCA_964452375.1 uncultured bacterium
CGCCATCAAGCGATTTCAAATGTATATTCGCTCCACCGGCTACAAAAAAACCGTCGGCATGTCCACCGGATAAGTTCAACCCGCCGGCGATATCCACACCCTTTACAGGACCCAAGTTGAGGTTTGCCGCACCTGTTATAAAGATACCGTTCGAATACTTGCGAACGATATTCGCCGCTCCGGAGATCTGCACGCCGTTTGCATTATGATGGATGTAATTGAACACCGATCCGAATTCAACTCCATCCAGGCCTCCGTTCATGCCGTAGATCACATTAAATGACAGTACATTACTGTACTCAAAAGCATTCAATCCGTTGGTTCCGATAGGATAACCGAAACTTAATTGAAAAGGCCTTACTTTTAGATGATCACTTGCATACGAGATCGATAAACACAAAAACAGTGAAAGTAAAATAGTCATTAAGGTTTTTTTCATGTTGGATTTTTCCTTTTATTGGGGTTTGGCCACAGCATGTCTCGTCAAAACATTGTAAAGTTCATTATTAAAAATGGATTCCAGTTCCTTCAGATCTATAAGTCCGAATACGTTAGCAATACCAATTGGATCTGTCCGCCAGTAGGTATGTCCTTCATAAAAACCGTAACGCATAATGTATTGGGGTTCCATCTCGCCAGTTGTCAGAGTGAAGAGCGCTTCCTTTAAAGTTTCATATTCCGTGGAAGATAAATAATGATACTGCTTTGCAAGCAAAGCAAGTTCTTCGGGTTGTGCCCGGCGGGATAATTTAATATGAAAGGCACCTTGAATACCGTCATTGAAAATGGACATTTGCCCGCCTTTCGTATCTTCGGCTTCAACATAGATCTTATGGCCGTTATAGTAAAAATAACGGATATGATCCCATTTATGAATAGCCATGTTCCAACGGCCCAGTTTCAAGTCCCACTCCATCATATTCAAAACATGGAACAGCGGTTTTGCAAGATCGGGATGCGTCAAGCCGAGCGCTGTAACGATGGAATTATCATGAATAAGCACCGATCGGATATCTTCATCCTCGGCAAGAAATCCATCTTCGGACAGATTTCCCGGCATGCCTAAATAAGTGATCGTATCCAAGTCCCACCCCGTGATATGTGAAAGTGAATAAAGAAGTTTTTCATCATGCAGACCGTAACGGGCTAGCAGGGGAAAATCAAGTTTATCCACATATAATTGCGGAGCAATATCCCGCTGATCACTCAGGGTCACCGGTATTAGTGCATATTTACCGAATTTATTGAACGCGATCACAAATTCTTGATCGATTTCTGTGATAAGGGGAGATGGCAGATCGGGTTTTTGATCAAGTAATTGAGGATAAATTGGATATTGATCTAATTGTGAAGTGTATACCGTATCGGTCTCTGCAAAGAGCAATACGACCAACAGAAAAGGTATCATAACAAATTCTTTAAGAATCCTACTCATAAAGCATCCTTTTTTATTTGCTATATACCTCTGGTTTAATCTAAAGATAAAAAGCTCGAGTTGAAAGAAGAAAATTAGGGTTGCTTGTCCAGCGAAGCCTTGGCGAAGGCCTGAAGGTTAAGATTAAAATGGAGTATTGATCATTTTTTTGTAAATTAGATCATAAATCATGGAGCTATTATGTCAGAAGCATTAAGAAAGATCATGCGTTCCTATCACTCTGCCTTTAATCCTGAAAAAGCTGAAGGCATGAAGGCTTATATGAAGCATAAGTTTGAGTTTCTTGGACTTCAAAAACCGGTGCGGGCACAATTGAGAAAAGATTTCCTCAAAGGGCAAAAGGCATCGGGAACATTGGATTGGGATATTGTTTGGACCTTATGGGAGCAACCTGAAAGGGAATTTCAGTATTTAGCCCTTGCCTATCTTGAGACAATGAGTGATTTCATGGTGAAAGAAGATATTTTAAATATCGAAAAGATCATTGTAACGAAATCCTGGTGGGATTCCGTGGATGGCACGGTCGGAATGACCGGCAGACTTGTTCAGCGCTTTCCGGAATTAAAATCCGAAGTGATCGCCCGTTGGATAAAAGAAGAAAATATCTGGTTAAAACGCATTTCGATCATCTATCAATTGAAGTATAAAACTGAAACGGATACGAATTTTCTAAGTACGGCAATACTTGCCAACTGCGGCACCAAGGAATTCTTCATCAACAAAGCCATCGGCTGGGCCTTGAGAGAGTACTCTAAAACCAATCCCAATTGGGTTCGTAATTTTATTAATAACAATGATTTAAATTCATTGAGTGTTAGAGAAGGATCTAAGTACGTTTAAAGTTTAACGTTTAAGCGTTTAATCGTTTAAAAGTTTAGAGTTTAGAGTTTAGAAAATACTCCATACTTATTCAGCAAGGTCGGCTATGATCTTTTCTCTGATCTCCTTGGCTTCCGGAGTTGGATAAAGCATGCCGACGTGAAATAGGCCTTCATAT
Organism: uncultured bacterium; assembly: GCA_964452375.1. Classification (GTDB taxonomy): domain Bacteria; phylum Fidelibacterota; class Fidelibacteria; order Fidelibacterales; family Fidelibacteraceae; genus M50B103. The sequence continues at coordinate 2,433 of CAYVLJ010000075.1, forward strand.
TCATAATAGTTCATTTCAATTCCGAGATCCGTAACCATACAATAGAGTTTTCTGCAATCGGCAACGAGCAGATCGTGCGTACCGACATAAAGCGACATAGGCGCCAAGCCTGTCAGATCCCCGTAAATAGGACTGACAAGATAATGTTTCGTATCCAGATGGCCGGCATATTCTTTACCGGCTACTTTGATGGAATCAATATTTAAAATGGGATCATCTTTATCGATCTCTTTGATCTCGGGATTGCTCATGGTCACATCAACACATGGAGAGAGCATGATCAACTGTTCCGGCTGAGGCAAATCCATTTCGCGAATAAACTGACCGAGTGCCAAGGTCATGCCACCTCCGGCCGAATCCCCGATAATGCTGATATTTTTTGGATCAATGCCTTCCTTGATCAGTTTTGAATAGATATTGAGAAGCAAGGCAAAAACATCCGTGGCATGATATTCAGGCGCCAGGGGATAATCGGGTGCGATCACCCGGGCTTTCAGATAGTCGGATATATGTGAAATGAAAGTCCAATGCGGCGGCATAAAGTTGTATTTGTATGAACCACCATGTAAATATATGACGATCTTGTCGCTTAATTCCGTTCTGGGTTCAATATTCCAGACATTTCGTCCAAACAATTCATCGATCTGAATATCAAACTTCAGGAACATGCTTTGCGGCGGCCGTGCGGGTGTTGTGCGGGTCATTTCATTGATAAATCGATAGAGCGGATTACCCTCTTTTACATTCGCTCTTTTCATCGTATTTTCTATCAGTTGAGTAACCCAGCTTTTTTCTTGCCTGATCTTCATAGAAACCTCACATTCTTTGTTCATGTCCAATTGTTGAGCTGATATCAACAAGGGAAATGCGATCATGAAGCATATTATTCCGAATAATCGTCCGTTTTGAATCATGGTGTGTTTATTCCAATATTAATTGAGTATTCACTAAAAGAATATAAGACTTCAGTGATTGTTTTTCTAATGATAATTAAACTTTTCCGGTCTCTAAAAATTCTCTGTTCAATGATCTGAATATCATCATCCTGCAATCCTTCCCTTCGGGCGTAGGAAAAAGCATGCCGTCGTGCAGAAGGTTCCTGATCTCATGATATTCAAGTTTTAATCCTGCTTCAACCGCTTCCAATTTGAATTTTCTTGCATCCGCCAGCATGATCTCGCGAGTTCCCACATAAAGTGCCGTGTTTGGAAGACCCTCAAATGAACCGTAAAGAGGACTTACCAGGTAATTTGAACGCTCAGTTCCCCCCGAATAGGCCAACCCGCAATCGATAAGTCCCTGAATATTGAGAATGGGATCAAGAGCATCGATCTCTCTGATCCCCGGATTGCTCATGTGCACATCCAGCCAGGGTGAAAGCAGATAAAGTTTAGTTGGAAGATCGATTTTTTTATTCCTTATTAGCTGGACCAAAGCCAATGCCATGCCCCCTCCGGCAGAATCACCCATTAGGGCTACCCTGAAAGCGCCAACCCGCTCAATGAGTTCTTCATAAGCCGGCAACAACATATCAAAAACATCATTGACATTGTTTTTGGGAGCCAGCGGATAATCGGGTACCACAACAGTGCATTTTAAATTTTGGATCATGGATCCGATAAAGAACCAGTGAGCAGGCGTCATATTGGTAACATAAGCTCCGCCGTGCAAAAACAGAACATGGAGCCCATTCCGTTCCTGCTTTGGCGCCAGTGTCCATACATTTCTTCCCCGGATGGTTTTAGAGCTTATTGAAAACAAATTCTCCATAAGCTTATGAGGACGACATTTGTCATTCATTTTGACAAATGTTTCATAAGTGTTACGTTCCTTCATCCTGGCAAGTTCAAGACTGGCTTTGAGTATGCGGTCGATGAGGTGTTGTTCTTTATCGGAATACATATTGTAATATAAGCTTATAAATAAAAAAATCGCATTGAAATTTTATAAGCACAAGAATGAAAGTTTTCAAGGAAAATATAAATAAATCAATCTTGGGTTATGTTTTTATAAAATATCATAGTATTTTTCGCTGTAAAAAGTTGGAGAAGTCATGCAAAATGTTCGATCGTATTTAAAATTATCTGTCACCATTTTAATTATACTTTTTTCATTCGCCTCAGCAGATGATTGGCGTCTGAATCCGGGTATGTTCAATCCCAGCGGTGTACCGAGTCTGCCTTTTTCCCAACCGCGTTTTGCCGACCTGGACGCGGATGGCGATCAGGACATGATCCTGGGTTCTACGGCAGACAAACCGGTTTATCTGACCAATACCGGGACCTCCACCTCACCTCAATTCACTTTTATCGAGGACCTGTTCTCATCGGTTTCCGAACTTGATGCCGAAGTTGCGGTTGCATATGATCTTGATGCCGATGGAGACCTGGACCTGATCTGCGGGGGTTATACCGGTTTGCAATTTTACCGGAATACAGGAAATCCCATTATGGCGTCTTTTGAAAAAGTCGACGGCTTTTTCGGGTCGATCACATCGGGCAGCAACCCGATCGGCGATCTCGGAGATATTGATAATGATGGAGATCTTGATCTTGTGATCGGTTACAGTGAGAATGGTACGGTCAAACTGTATACCAATACCGGAACTGATACCCTTGCTGCTTTTTCTGAGAGTTCTGTGATAACATTGGGAGATGTCGGTCTGTATGCCTACCCCGTATTTTGCGATCCTGACAATGACGGAGATCTTGATATTCTCTGCGGACGCGACGGTCATAATTTTACCTATTATAAAAATAACGGATCGGCTGCTTCGGGCAACTGGCAGGAAAACACCACGGTTTTCTATGGTTTGGGAAGCGACACCTATTTTAACTCACCGGCAATGGTTGATATCAATGGCGACGGAAAAGAGGATCTGATCTACGGCAATTATACCGGTCCACTGACCTATTATCGAAATTCAGGCACCACGTCGGCCCCTTCCTGGACGAAAAACACCTCGCTTTTCGGGGGTGTTATCGACGTTGGGGGCGCCAGTTCGCCTATGTTCGTCGATAAGGATAATGACGGCGATCTGGATATGATCTCGGGAACGAATATGGGTGATATAAAATATTATCGGAATGACGGTTCCCCAACGGCTGCAACGTTTACCTACGTCAGCCCATTGGCTTCTTTAAAACACTCTATTTATTCTTCGGTTACCATGGCGGATGTCAATGGAGACGGTAATCTTGATGCGCTGGTCGGCGATCTGAGCGGGAACATCTATTATCATCCCGGAACTGAAACGGGCTTTTTACCGGCTTCCAGTTCAATTCCCATTCAAGATATCGGCGATTGGTCGGCTCCATTATTCATTGATATGGATAAAGACGGTGACAATGACATTGTGGCCGGGAATGGCGACGGTTACCTGGTATATTTTGAAAACCAGGGAAGTGCAAGCAGTCCGCTTTGGTCTGAGATCTATGGATATTTCGACAGTCTGGATGTCGGCAGCAATTGCGTTCCGGCGTTTGCGGACCTTGATTTTGACGGCGATTACGATCTGCTGGCCGGAGAAGGATTCCGCGATGTTCATTATTATGAAAATGTTGACGGCTCATGGGTGGAAGACACGTCCATGGTCAGCGGTATCGTCGCCAAACAAAATGCCGCTCCCGCCTTTGCCGATCTTGACGGTGACGGCGATCAGGACCTGATCCTGGGCAACTATGACGGCACCTTTGACTATTATGAAAATCTGCGAGAAGTGGTTGCGATCGAATCGGTGAATTCGATCCCGGAAGACTATTCGCTAAGCAATTATCCGAATCCCTTCAATCCAAGTACGGCTATCAGCTATGACCTTCCTGCCTTCAGCAGGGTTAATCTGAGCATTTTTGATCTGACGGGTAAAAAGATCGCCACGCTGGTCAACGACACCCGTTCAGCGGGAAAATATACCGTGAACTATTCAGCCGATGCAGAGATGAGCACGGGAATATATTTCTTAAGATTGAAAGTAAACGGGCAAATAGCCGATACTAAGAAGATCACATTGCTTAAATAATTGATCTAATTTTCTTTAATGATCTTATATGCCGACAGAGCCCGCTGACGGGCAAAGGCATGCTCGACCATGGGTTCCGGATATGAAGATGAACCCAGTTCAGGCACCCATTTCTTGATATATTCCATATCGGGATCGAACTTTTTCTGTTGTGATCCGGGATTGAAAATCCTGAAATAAGGTGCGGCGTCACAGCCCGTGCCGGCTGCCCATTGCCAGTTTCCGTTATTGGAACTCAATTCAAAATCCAAGAGTTTATCGGCAAAATAGGCCTCGCCCCAGCGCCAGTCGATCAAGAGATGCTTGCATAAAAAGCTTGCCGTTACCATTCTGACACGATTATGCATGAATCCCGTGGCATTCAGCTCGCGCATGCCGGCATCTACCATGGGATAACCGGTCTCTCCCCTGCACCATGCTCTGAATTCATCCTTATTGTTCCGCCACTCGATATTGTCATATTTTTCTCGAAAACTCCGTGCAACCACATGCGGATAATGATACAGGATCTGCATAAAGAACTCGCGCCAAATCAATTCGCTGAGGAAAACATCCGAATCGGGTGGAAGCTGCTCAATGATCTGACGGATACTCACCGTCCCGAACCTTAGATGAGGTCCCAGGCGGGTGGTCGCGTCTTCAGCTGGAATATCGCGTTTTTCGTCATAATCACGGATCTTGCTCAGATCGTATTTTGGAACTGGAATTCCCGAACTTTCAAAGCCCATCACATCCAATGACGGGAACGGAGGCGTATGCGGGAAGAATTTTCCGGAAGACATCTTGGAGGATAAAACCCCCTGAAATTGAGACAGCCAGGTTTTCTTGAAAGGCGTAAAAACGGTATAGGGTAATCCGTCCGACTTCATGACCTCGCCCGGAGCGAAGATCAGCTGGTCTTTACAGGCATGAACATGAATATTCCGCGCCTCAAGATAATGGCGGATATGCTCATCTCGTTCAATCGCGGCGGGTTCATAGTCCTCGTTGAAATAGACTTCCCTAACTTGACAGGTGTGTATAAGCACTTTCCACTGGGCGATCGGATCGCCATGCAGACACAGTATTCCGCTTCCATGCGACTTCAGTTTTTGATGCATGGCCTGCAAGCTGGAATGACTGCATTCCACCCTGGGAACGTTCTTCTGAAGATGTTTAAGG
>CAYVLJ010000075.1:7621-9739 GCA_964452375.1 uncultured bacterium
TTTGACATGTTTCACTTTTTTGTTTTGCGACTCATAGTAAAGATTGATAAGAGTATCAACAATAAAGACAGGCAAAACATATAACCCCGATTCCAGCGCTTTATTCAGGGCAGTATTATCTTCCAGACGCAAATCACGCCTCAGCCAGACGACCGCGCATTCCTGCAATTGCATGTGATCCTGATTATTCATTTATAAAAATTACTTGTTTTGGCGAATGATTACAAGAAGAGATTTCGAAGGTCTGGTGTCGGGGGTCTGGTGTCGGGGGTCTGGTGTCAAAAATCGGAAGTCTGAAGCTTGGAGCTTATTTGTTCCATTCTTTTAAATGCTTCGGATATCAGGACGGTTTTGTAAAAGATCCGATGGCCGATATACCAGAAACCATCCTTTTTACGATAGAAACGATCGATGAGATTGCCTTCCCACAATTCGAAGTGTGAGATGGTCTCATGAAATCCCTCCTTATGAAAATTTTTTGAATAGACCTCAATATGCACTTGTTCTTTGTGAGCATATCCAATGGCATAGGTGTTTTCATCCAGCAGGGTCAGCACCGATATCTCCCGCTTTCTGTCGTCCCAATAATATGTCGTGACCATTCTGAAATCAAGTTCCGGGACGGTTTTGATCTGAAAAACGCGAGAGGAATCCAACGAATATTCCCAGTATATGAAATGCGTCAGGGAAGAATCCTCGGAATCGATGTAATGCCCCTCCCAGACAACACCCATATAAGCTTCAAAAACAGAGAGCGGATTGGCAAAGAGACAACCTGATATTAACAAAATTAGTATGATAGTTCTTTTCATTTAATTTCTATTCTTATGGGAAATCATAAATCGTCGCACTTAATTCATACTTCTTTACGTCTTACGTCTTATGGTTCACTGTTTTATTTTCATTTCCGGTATCGGCGAATCGATATTCAGTTTCCAGATGTAGCTGGTTCTCTTCTTTTTATCCTTTTTCTTTTGATCGGCATTGTTGGACTTAATTTTGACCCCTTTGTCCGCGCGGACGACGAGTTCTCCCTCCATCTTGATACCGAGAGATCTGACCGCGGCCAGATTATCTTCATCTAGCTCATGACCTTTAATGACCAAATTACCGTCCTCATCATGTTTGAAGCTGAAGATGACGATATCCTCGGAGATAAAATGATAATCCTCGCCCGGCATCAAAGGCATGACCACGTCGATACGGAATTTTCCGTCTCCGATATATTCCGCGTCCATAAAACCGTCCGATTCAAACAGGTCTTCCTCGATATCCAGCATGTCGTCCAATTCCTCCTCACCGAATTCGCCATTCCGAATTTTTTCAACTGCCGGAGCGTAATGCAGCTCCCCTTCATAGAAGAACTCATAGCTTCCGTCCTTATGCACCCAGACTTCCGCCTCGTAATTGTCCGGGATGAAGCAGGATGACAGCAGGATGGCTGCCAGTGTGATAAATAAAATTGATCTTTTCATATAACCCTCAAATTTTTGAATGAGTGTGTAAAGGATGGTCTCGACCGTCCACTATAAGCGTATTTCAATTAACTTTTTATTGGAGACGCGATAAATCGGCGTCTCTACACTTTGCACGGAATACTATTCTGTGCGCATGTACGGGCGGGGCTTGACCCGCCCTTGTCACCGGGACAGGCATGCCTGTCCCCTACATGTGTATCAATTAACACCCTATAACACAATATTTCAACCTTTCAACGCTTCAACATTTCAACAACACTGTGACATGAATAGATCTCTCCACTGCGTTCTCTTCGTTCACTTCGGTCGAGATGACACTTCGTGTCTTGTTATTTCTTGTTTCAACCTTCTTCAACATTTCAACGATTCAACCCTCTTAAAGATCATCGTGATGCGATTGGTGTACAGGGAGGGCCAAGTCCCTCCCCTACATGGGCATTAAATTCAGCTCAAATTCAACCTTCTTCAACTCTGTTCTTTTCGACCATCCAGCATTACTCCTTCGGAGCATCAAGCTGGAAGGTCTATTTTGCATTCGAAAAATGCATCTGACAAATGACCCAATTGCCGTCACGTTTCTCAAGCACGCCGGTCCAGCGGACGTTCTCCCAGTTGGCGGGTTGGCCTTTCCAGGTGTTGA
>CAYVLJ010000076.1:0-9649 GCA_964452375.1 uncultured bacterium
GAGAGATCGATCTTGATTTGACCCAGGCAAACGATATACAAAAATGGATCAACAGCGAACCCGATTGTTGGTGCAAACCCTCGGATGCCACCCCGGAATGGAGTAAACAGCACTTCCGCTGGACACGAAGCATTACACCGGAAGAATTAAGTTCCGCCGTTGCTGAAAAAATAAAAGATATTGGTCTTATTTACGATATCATTCCGCTTGAGCGGGGCGTTTCAGGACGAATATATGATATTCTTTTTATTGGAGAAAAGGGACACTGCAGGCTTAAGGGTGAGCTGGAAATCCGCATGTTGTGGGAATCTCCATTAAAAAGTTCCTGCTTCATCATCGACAAGATCGGTCCCGTAGAAAAACCGGTAAGCTTTATCATAAAAGGCGCCGGATGGGGACATGGTGTTGGGATGTGCCAAACAGGCGCTATTGCGCAAGCGAATGCGGGAATATCATATAAAACAATTTTAAAACATTATTTTCGAGGATCGGTTGTAGAGAAAAAATATTAGGAGGTGTACGGAACAGGCATGCCCGTTTCATACATGATCAATATTATACCGTAATCCATTTATTGATATTACCTCAATTATTTCCGATATTATGCCATGATGACCTTTTTATATCCCTTTATACTGGGCTTGGGAATTTTAGTTGCAGTACCGTTCATCATTCATCTTATGGGTGAAAAAAAATATGAGCCCCTAAAGTTTTCATCTCTGAAATTTCTACGCGAGATCGAACGGGAATCCCTGCAAAAACTACACCTTCGCCAGTGGTTGATCCTGGCATCACGGGCTTTATGGATCGCAATGATCGTTTTTGCCTTGGCGCTGCCCTATATCAATACAACAAAAGGAAGTCTGGAGCCGGGTATTTTCATTATTGATAAAAGTTATAGTACAAGTATAGATCCGGATTATTTATCGCTAGAGATATCTTTGCGGGATCATTATTCCAATTGGTCATTTCTGGATTATTCTGAGCGAACCGACCCCGACAGTCTGAAGGCTAATGCAGAAAAGATTATTGAAAAAGAAAAACTTAATCAAAAGAACATATACATACTAAGCGATTTACAAGACAATAAATTGAATAGAAATATTTTAGAGAAACTTAAACCCCTTTCGGAAAATATAGTAATGATAAAGGCACCGAAATTAAGGACCAATTTCGCTATAAAGAACTTGAGTGCCATTTCTTATTATGAACGGGGAAAACAAAGTGTGAGAATGGAATTGTCTGCCAGTTCAGAGATGAAAGATGAGCGAACAATAAAGATCCAATTGAACGGACAGGAAGCCGGCCAAACAAGAAGCGACGGAAACGGATATGCCGAGTTCAATTTTACAGCACCGGAAATCAGCCAAAAGCTTTGCGTTGCCGAAGCTCCGGGCGATGACTATCCTGAAGATAACAGGCGATATCTTGTATTAAAGGACCTGAACCAGATCAACATTTTGATCGTAGATAAAGGCGAAACAGCATATTATCACCGAAATGCTTTAAAAGCAATGGATCGCATCAAAACAACCGTTATCTCCCCTGATCAATTATTGTCAACTAATCCGGAAAGCTATGATATCATATGGTTTTCAGATCTATATCCGATAAGTAAAAATATGAAAAAACTTCTGCTTGATTACGCCGATGAAAAACCGATATTGTTAAATGCCGGGTTAAATGCCGGCAGTGAAAACGGATGGCAGGAAATAACCGGCCCGTTAAGATCAAATGAAAAAAAGAAAGGCTATCATGAATTAAAAGATCTCAGATCAGACCTTCCCGCATTCAGGATCTTGAACTATTATCATTCATCAAAAACGTTTAATGATATTATATGGGAAAGTGACAATAAGGAAGCTGTATTTGTAAAAGCTGAAAAAAAGATATTCATTATGTTGTCACCTTTTCATTTTGAATGGAACGAAATGGGTCTTTCACCGTATTTTACTCGCGCCGTCAGTGAAATGCTTACTTTGATGCTGGGTATTGAGGACATGGCCTGTTCTATAGGCGAACCCATTCAAGTTGACGGCGTTCTTTCCACCGTGACAACACCAACGGGAGAAAAATTCAGGGTTAAAGACGCATTTTGGGAAACGAATACCCCGGGTTTTTATCGAATAACAAATGAACGGGACAATCGACTGATCGCAGTTAATATTCCGTCCGATGAATGTGTACAGAAATGCTTTGAGCCAAGCGGATCAGTTTTGGAGTTTAAGGACGGTGACGATATATCAGATATTGACAAACAGGTAAGAGGACGACAGGCTCAAACATTATTTTTAATTTTAGCGGCGATTTTCATTATCTTGGAAATGATATTGCTTCAAAAAGGAGAAAGAACAAAATAAATGGGACATAAAATTGAAAAAGAACCGGAACGCGCAGTGTTATGTGCGGTATCATTGCCGGGAAAAACGGAACACACGGAATATGCCATAAAAGAATTGGCACGGCTTGCAGAAACGGCAGGTGCCGTTGTTGTTGACAGCTTGATACAATCAAGAGAAATGGTCCACCCAAAACTCTATTTAGGCGCCGGAAAACTTTCCACGCTGAAAGCACTGACGGAAGAACATGAAGCCGATATGGTGATTTTCGATGACGAACTCACACCTTCTCAGCAGCGGAATATTGAAAAAGAGTTAAAAGATATTAAGATCATCGATCGATCTGCACTGATCTTGGATATTTTTACCTTGCACGCTAAAACGCGTGAGGCCAAAACACAGGTTCAGCTGGCTGAAGCGGAATATCTGCTTCCACGATTGGCCCGAAAATGGAGTCACCTGGATCGGCAGACCGGAGGTATCGGAGCACGGAGAGGTGCCGGGGAAACACAGATCGAAATTGACAGGCGTCTTTTGAGGGACCGGATCAAAAAACTAAAACTGGACCTTGAAAAGATCGCTGTTCAACTGAACACAAAGAGAAAATCCCGATCAAAACGCTTTAATGTAGCCTTGGTGGGGTATACCAATGCCGGAAAATCAACCCTTATGAATTATTTTGCAGGTTCAAGCGTTGAAGTTGAAGACCAATTGTTCAAAACATTGGATACAACTGTACGCCGGGTTCAACTTGATAAAGTTCACACCATATATTTGAGCGATACGGTTGGATTTATTCAAAAACTTCCGCATCAGCTTGTGGCATCGTTTCGGTCAACCTTAAAAGAAGTGGAAACGGCGGATCTTCTCCTGAAGATCATTGACATCTCTGATCCGAATTTCCGGGAACACATGGGAACAATTGACGAAGTATTAAAAGAATTCAATATTCCCGAAAAGCGCTTTATTACGGTTTTCAATAAAACGGATGCCCTTGAGAGTGCGGAAGAGATCAGATATATAAAACAACATTTTCCTGAAGCTTATTGTATCTCAGCCGAAAGAGCCATAGGACTTGATAAACTGATCGATGCCATAAAAAAGCGTATTGACGAAAGTGCATATGTTCACCATTTTTATGTTGATCCGCATGAGGGAAAACTTATAGCGGATCTGCACAGGTTCGGTGAGATCCTTGAGAGCCGTTTTGTAGAAGACAAAATTCTTTTCACCGTTTTTCTGGATGGACCCGTCTACAAAAGTCTTAAGAAAAAATATCAACTCTAAGGAAGTTGAAACTAAAAAAATATGTTGAGGTATTGGTATGAAAAAAACATTATCACTTATATTTATCGTTTTGATGTTGACGGGTTTGCATGCTGAGCCGCAATCCACGACTCTAATGGTGCGTTGTGACGATATCGGTATGTGCCATGCCGTAAATGTTGCGGCACAAGAACTCGCTGAAACCGGCATCCCGCTGAATTATTCCATCATGTTCGTTTGCCCTTGGTATCAGGAGGCTGCCGAGATGCTGAAAGATTTTGACAATGTATGTTTTGGAATACATTTGACGTTGAACAGCGAGTGGAAACACTATCGCTGGGGTCCTTGTGCGGTACAGGCTAAAGTATCGAGCCTGGTAGACGAGAACGGATATTTTTTCCCGACCCGGGGAACCGCATATGCAGCCGATCTTCAACTTGCCGAAATAGAAATTGAATTACGCGCACAAATAGAAAGAGCCCTAAGAAGCGGGTTGGATATAAAATATTGCGATACTCATATGTCTACCCTGGACACCAGGGAGGATATTCACAATTTGGTCGTTAAGCTTGCCAACGAATATGGCTTGATCTTCTCGGAATTTGTTTCAGATTATCGCATGGACGGTATGTACTCACAGCCACCGGGAGAAAAGAAGAAAGCAATTTTTGAACAACTGGAGAACATGACGAATGAAAAAGGAGTGAATCTTCTTGTATGTCATGTGGGAAAAACCGGTCCGGAGATGGACGCCTTGATAGATGTGAACGAAACGGGACCAAAGAACATGAGCGAACACAGAGAGGCGGAATTCAAAGTTCTACATTCAAAAGCGTTCAGGAATGCGATCAAAAAAAACAATATCAGACTGAGTACCTATGACAAAGAGTTTGATGCAAAAGGGAAATGAATATGGATAATGTCATATTTGAGATCATCGGTTATGTCGCTTCGGCCGTAACTGCTTTCTCGTTGACCATGAAGAACATTAAAAAGCTGCGTTGGTGGAATTTTTTCGGCGCGGCAACATTCTCGGCCTATGGCGCCTTGATCGAAGCTTGGCCTGTCTTTGCCCTGAACGGTTTTGTGGCGATCGTTGACATTTATTATTTGGTCACCATGAATCGACACAAAGAATATTTTGACCTGTTGGACATAGATATAAAAAGTTCGGTTTTTACTATGCGTTTCCTTGACTTTTATGCGGATGATATTGTAAAATATTTTCCGGATTTCAAGTATGAAAAGGATAAATCATACAGAGCCTATTTTTGTCTAAGGGATATCAGGCCTGTCGGTTTGGTTTTGTTTTCTGAGATCGCAAATAACGAAATGCTCGTGGAACTTGACTATACTATTCCGGAATACCGCGATTTGAAAACAGGTTTATACTTCTACCGGGAGGGCATTAAAAAATTGGGATTTGACAAAAAAAAGAAATTTGTAATAAAAGATCCCAATGAACGTCATAAAAAATATTTAATGGCAATGGGCTTCAAACAAAGCAAGGATAAAGACGGGATCCCGATTTATAAGAAATAATATTTTTATTAAACCCGGGCTTATTCAACCTTTCTTTGCCTGAACAACACCCATGTATTATAGATCGATATTCCGAGCAATACGGCGAACATAGCGACAAAGATCCATTCACCGCTTTGAGCAAAATACCCGGAGGAATTAACGACAGTATAGGCGACCATACCTTGCCCGAATAAAAGCAGGGTTTGGCGAATAACACGTTTTTTACAAATAAGGGCGGCATAGATCAAAAGTAAAGCGGTCAATAATTCTATACTAATATGAAATGAGATCTCTACGGGGGCGCTTTCAAATTGCGGAACATTCCCCGTGACAATAAAGAACACCCATTGCACTATCATCAAAGTTCCAATAACGGCAGAACTTGTTTTAACAAATTTCATTTTCAAACCTTTTGTTATTGCTGTTTGAATTTTTCGATCACCTCATGATATTTGGGAACGACAATATCATCAATAATACTTTCCCAAGAGCGAAAGATCGTATGTTGCGCATTCTCGCCGGCCTTTTTAAGGGCGTCGCGGTCTGAGACGATCTTAGAGATTGTTTCTGATACGCTTTGTGCAGAGTTATCACACAAATAGCCGTTCTCGCCATGGACAACGCCCTCGGAGGCATTGCTTCCTTTGACGATGATGGAGGGGGTTCCTACGGCTGCTGCCTCGCGGGTTACGACAGGCGCATTGTCATATACCGAAGGAAAAATAAAAAGGTCGGCCCGGGCAAAAATACCCTTTAGGATATCCCTGTCCAGGATCTTGCCCAGGAACTTAACATTATTTACAAGCTTCAAATTTTTAACTTGATGTTGAAAATCTTCTTTTGATTTTCCCTCACCGACGAAGTGCATCGTGAAACTTACGCCGGCTTTCTTTCATAGCGCCAGCGAGTCAATGATCATAGGTATGTTCTTTTGTTTGATCATTTGCCCGACAAACAGAAAGACCAGATCATCGGGAGATAAGCCGTATTGGTCATTTGTGTTTTTCACGAGCCTTTCCAGGTCCTGCGGTATCTCAAAATCGGCACCGTTAGGCACAACATCAACCGGGCCTTTATAGCCATATGAGATCAGTGTTTCACGAGTGCTTTTATTCACCGCCCAAACGGCATCGGCATAATTGAAAAAGTCTACTACGAGATGTGTCATCAACATGGAGATAACATCCGAACGTGTGACCTCTTTAAAATCATCATAGAATTTTGAGTGAAATGTTGCCACCAACGGGACCTTTTTCTGTCTGGCAAATTGAAGTGCGATATTTCCCGATGAAAAAGGGCTTTGCGCATGAGCAATATCAACATTTAGCGTATCCAGTTTTTTCCATAATTTAGGGTTATGCTGCCCTATGCCCATACGATAAGGTTTTCGCATAACAAGCGGGATAGACGGATAACGCAAGACCGGATAGATCTCATCATCAACAAATGCGGGATACTCAGGCGTCACAACATATGCTTTGCCATATTTTTTTTTGATCCAGTAAGCATAATTTCTTGTTACGTTTCCCACACCATCTACAATGGGGGGAAAAGACTCACTGAATTGAATTGCACTGATCTTCATATTGTTTGCCTTTATAATTGAAATATAATCATATTTGCCGTTTAGAAGCAAAGGTTAAGTTGCGGAGATGGCGTTGTTTGCGACCTTGGTGTATTTTAAATACGGAATAATGATGTCGTTTTTTTGCGATTCGGTACCATCATATGTAATGGTTAAGACGGGAACACCCGTTATTTCTTCAATATCGCGGCTCATAGCTTCTGTGATCAAAGAGGGGCAACAAAAAGCCGGGTTCGTCTGGACAAAAAGAGATATATCCGGGTGGCTTTTCATGATCCTGAAGATCTTTAAAATGTTTTCATAGCTTTCACCTTCTTGTTCGATACGAATATTAAAATATGAAAGCTCTTTAACCGCGTCGGGGTTTTTTGCAGGTATGGGACTGCCAATATATTTACTGAACAATGTTTGGTATTTATTCTCAAGCAATTGCATGGCGGCCAGCAATGAATGGTAAATCACAAGTTCGGTGACATGCAATTGTTTTATCCATTTCTTTGAATAGGCACCAAAAGCGATCTTGGCATAATCGTTATAAGGGGTTATGAGAACCTCACCTCCGGCTTCTTCAATAACACGAATGAGATCCTGATTCATTACTTCGTTATCCCGGACATACAGATCTCCAAAGATCGCTACTTTAGGCCGGGGCGCGTCTTTTTTAATTTTAATTGAATCTATCTTTTCGATGACCCTTTCAACCGCCTCCATGTATTTCATTTTTCCAAGAAAAGCATCTGCAAATATATTTCTGCATTGTGCAAGGACCCCATCTGTTTTCCCCTTTTCGATCTCATAAGGCCGGATCATACATCCGATCTTCTTGAGATTACCTCCGAACATATATGCAAAATAGGTTTTTACGGAAATAATTGGATTGAAATCGACCATGGAAACTTCACCTATATATACACCTGTTTTTTCAAAGCCACCGCCAAGATCACTCAGTAATGTCAAAATATAAGGGGCGTACATGCGTATGTTGCAAGCCCATCCGCCCTGTACCATCCACAGTGCGGTCTTGGCCGGATCCAAATTGTATTTTTTAATATAAGCAACCAATTCGTGGGCGATAGCATTGACCGGAATGCATTGTCCTGTATTCATTTTCATGCTTTCGGCGATCATTTGAGGGGTTTCTTCCAGCACGCGGGCATCAACACCATAAAACCTTAAATTAGCTGCCACCAGGGGGATAACTTCCGGATCCCAGTTTGGTAGAAGAAGTATCTTATCCTTATAGCTTGACTCCATTTTTGTGATAACCGGGTATTTTTTCTTTGAGTGAGGTTTTGTGCCAACAGAACGTAAATGATTTTTAAAAGCCCTGACACCGGCTTCAATCCGCGTTTCATACCCCACGTTGGAATCATGTTCATCCAATTGCAGAATAAGATAAGGCTTTTCATGGGCGTCCATGATACGTTTAAAATACTCAAGAGCAAAAGAATCCGGCGCGCATTTAAATGAGGTAACAAAAACGGGATAAAGCCCCTGTGTTTTTACGCAAAGATCTGCCGCTTCAAGTATAGCCGCAGGGTAAGCCCAATGAAATTGATCCATGAGCAGTTCCATATCTTCTTCGGCTGTCAAAACCGGAAGGGAATCATTGAAATACGTTTTAATTCCCAGCTGAGCAAAATAATTGGGAATACCATTATTCATTGCATTTGAAAGAAGCGTATAGGGCCGCCCGAGAAGAGCAACCGCAACATCTCCTTCTGCTGGTGGCGTGTAAAGAGTTTTAAGCTGTTCTTTATATTTTTTATAGTATGTCCAGGCGTCGTCGTAAGCTTTATTGATTGCAAGGACGCCATACATACCGGGAAAAGCCTGATGGAGAGAACCATATAATTCCGCTTTCGTTAAAAGGGCATTTTGCCGATGATTAATAATGGGCATTAAGCTATTTATTCTTTTACCGTCTTGTTTCGTCAGCGATGCAACGATGGAAGTAAATTGTGTATAATAACAGTATTTTCTTAAGCGAGAAGGTTTACTCTGATCTTTTTCAGATTCAAGATGAATGGGCAGAAAAAGAATATCACATTTATCGATAAGGGATTTAACATGACCGTGAAATGCTGTTACCGGGGCACAAAACTCCGCCCCGCTAACTTTCTTGCCTTTTTCGATAACATGTTTTTCATTAACGGAACTTATAGTATTGATGCCCAAAGAGTTAAAAAAGTATTCCCACATAGGCAGTTCTTCAAAGATCTGTAAAGCGGCGGGAATGCCTACGACCGGAGCTGTTCTGTGGACTTCTTTTTTTTCCCATTTGGGCATCACATTTTTACGCATTTTCAGAAGGGATGGTACCTTCTCTTTAATAATAAATTTTTGGGTGTCATAATCCCGGCCGCAAAGAAATCCGTATGCGACCTCTTTGCCTTTTACCGATGCGATCCTGATTCGACAATGATTCAGGCACAATTCGCATATTTCGGTACGGACCGGAATTTCCTTCTTATATATATCAATTCCGCAGAACATGCTTTTATTTTTTGTTTCTTCGGCGGCAGTGATCGCACAACCGAGAGCGCCCGTAAGATGACAATATTTCGATACAAATACAGGCTGTTGGAGTTTTTGTTCAAAGGCCGCAACCAAAGCCTTGTTCTTTGCTGTAGCGCCCTGAAAACAAACTCGTTTGCCGATCGCCCCGCCGGAAGCAACTTTTAACAGGTAATTTTCCCGAACGGAAAAAAGAACAGCGGCAAGGATCTCGCTGACCGTATAGTTTTTGTTCAAATAATGATTGATATCACGTTCCATAAATACAGTACAACGATCAGAGGCAAGAGGTGCTCTGGCGCCTTCCGCCAAACCCGAATAATCGGCTAAACCAACACCGAGCTTATGAGCCTGTTCTTCAATAAATGACCCCGTTCCGGCTGCACAGACAGTGTTCATTTTTGAAAAGGTCACAACG
>CAYVLJ010000077.1:0-5026 GCA_964452375.1 uncultured bacterium
AAGGATTCGGGCTGGGTATAATGGTCGGAGAACCTACAGGATTAAGCGCGAAACTTTGGACGGGCGGAAGCAACGCATTTGACTTCGGTCTAGGATGGTCGGTTATCAACCGTCATGATGATTCAAAAACCAATTTGCATTTTCACATGGATTATCTTTGGCATGCTTGGAATGCAATTAATTCAACCGAGCGATTCCCGATCTACTACGGGATAGGAGGTCGCTTTAACAGCCATGATGATGACGGTTCTCTCGCAGTGCGCGGTGTTCTGGGTATAGCCTGGATGCCCCATAATAATCCGTTCGACATTTTCCTGGAAGTCGCACCATCTCTTGAAATTACACCATCCTCAGGTTTCGGAATTGATGCCGCGATCGGAGCGAGATTCTACTTCTGACAATGTTAATACTTTCCACGTATCAGCTACCATTTCAACTTAAATACTTACCTCAGCAGAATGGTCTTTTCTGTCATCCGTTAACTGAATATACGAATTTGTTTGTTCAATTCCATCCGTGGTTATGCGTATTGCTCCTTCATCTGCGGTATTTCGCTTTACGATGATATGGTACATTGTACTTCGGTAACGATAATGGAGTTTAAACTCTTCCCATTCCTCCGGGATACACGGAGTTAAGTAAAGCTTGTCAATTTCGAGCCTGATCCCAAGTAAGGATTCAACGATCAATCTGTACATCCAGCCTGCTGAGCCTGTGTACCATGTCCACCCTCCCCTTCCGACATGCGGATAAACGGCATATATATCAGCTGAAACAACATATGGTTCAACCTTGTATTTTAAAACTTCGTCGGGCGATAAAGAATGATTCACAGGGTTGATGATCTTAAATAATTCCCACGCACGGCTGTTATTTCCCAATCGGGAAAAAGCCATGGCAGCCCAGATCGCAGCATGAGTGTATTGCCCGCCGTTCTCTCTTACTCCGGGCACATAACCTTTAATATATCCCGGATTTTGTGAAGTTTTATCAAACGGCGGATCCAACAGCTTGATCAGACCTTTTTCCCGGGAAACAAGACGCTTATCCAGCTCTTCCATTGCCGATCTTGCGCGCTCCGGACCGCCAGCTCCCGAGATCACAGACCAGCTTTGCGAAATTGAATCTATCTGACACTCACTATTTTCAACTGATCCCAAAGGTGTCCCGTCATCAAAGTAAGCCCTCCTGTACCAGTTTCCGTCCCATCCGTTTTTTTCAATATTTCTTTTAATTTCTTCCGACTCATGCTCACATCGTTCAACAAAGTCCGGATCGTTTCTCATCCTGGCTAGTTCTATGAAGTTTGCAAGCACCTCATAAAGGAAAAATCCTAACCATATACTCTCACCTTTTCCGAGATTTCCTACCTTGTCCATGCCGTCGTTCCAGTCACCGGAACCGATCAGCGGAAGACCGTGTTCGCCATATTTGAAACTCTTTAGCAGTGATCTGACACAATGCTGGTATAAATTCTCTGAGTCATCAGAAACTCCGGGCATATCAAAGTAAGAATCATCATTATCAGGAATAGGGCGGCCTTCAAGATACTTCACGGATTCGTCAAGTATTCCTGTATCTCCTGTCGTCTTTACATACCGGCAGACTGCCAGAGGCAGCCAGAGATAGTCATCAGAGCAGCGTGTCCGGACACCCCGGCCGCCGGGCGGATGCCACCAGTGCTGCACATCTCCTTCTTTGAACTGCCTGCTTGCGCAAAGCTTCAGATGTTCCCGCATGAGAGACGGTTCAGTATAAACAATGGCCATCATATCCTGAAGCTGGTCCCTGAAACCATACGCGCCCCCGGACTGATAAAAACCGCTCCGTGCCCATATTCTGCTTGCGAGAGTCTGATAGGTAAGCCATCCGTTGGTCA
This sequence comes from uncultured bacterium, assembly GCA_964452375.1. Lineage (GTDB taxonomy): Bacteria > Fidelibacterota > Fidelibacteria > Fidelibacterales > Fidelibacteraceae > M50B103. The sequence goes on from CAYVLJ010000077.1 coordinate 1,880, forward strand.
TTATATTTGTTGCCTTGTCGGGTGTTTCGACCTGAATTGCACCCATGATACGATGCCATTGATCCCAGACTGCTTCTATAGCCTTTCGAGAAGCAGATGTCCCCCGCCAGCGTTTAACTGAAGCTGACTTATCGTCTGCTCTTCTCGAAATAACTACCCCGAGCCTGAAAACAATTTCCCGCTCCTGACCGGGCAAAAGTTCCTCTTCTATCCTTATTGCAGCGCAGGGGTCTAAAACAGCTCCCGTTTTGTTTGAAAGATTCTCGTTATGCATTGCCGCAGGATCTTTGAGGTTCCTGTTGCGGCCAATGAACTCAGACCGGCTGCAGGTGAAAGTTCTCTTGTCATAATCCGTATCGAAAAATGCTGTCCGTCCCTTAAACTCTGTGTTGTAATGATTCCTGGCCATAATGGCGCCACTTTTCGCATCCGTTTCAGTAACTATATGTTTTGCGGTTTTTGAGCTCAGATCTCCGAGTACCCATTCCACATAGCCTGTGACCGAAATACGGCGGGTCCGGTCTGATCGATTACGGAGCTTCAGGACAGAAAATTTTATTTATGCATCTATAGCTACATATACCCATAATTCAGAAATTATACCGTCTTCAGTATGTTCAAAAACACTATAACCGAATCCGTGTCTGCATATATAAGGCGTCACTCCACGCACCGGAAATGGAGATGGCGACCAGAAATACCCCGTCTCTTCATCGCGTATATAAAAGCACTCTCCGCTCGCATTACTTACAGCATCGTTGTTCCATGGTGTAAGACGGAATTCATGCGCATTTTCATTCCATGTGTATGATGACCCGCTCTCTGATATCACTGTCCCGAAAATCTGATTTGATATTACATTTACCCAGGGTGCAGGTGTAGTTTTTTCTATATCAGATGTAATTATATACTCACGGCCGTCATGTGTGAATCCTCCCGTGCCGTTGAACAGAACAAGATCGTCCCTCGGAACCATTTTGACAGGTATTTCCTGAGTCCGATCTTTAGTTTTATTGAAAAGCGGAATTGGATTTTCAGAAACTATTCTGCGGTTCAGCTGTTCTTTTAAAGTACCTCTTCTGTCACTTATAATTACGCTTGCGACAGCCTGGAATAACAAACGGTCTTCATTTGATATCCGTTCTGCGGGGTGTACAAATATTCCTCCTTTTCGGCCGATCGTGTTCGCCTCGTTGCCTGAATTTATCAGATTTAGTATCTGATCATGAAGCAGCTGCCTGTAGCCTGCATGGTCTTCATTCCAGATGACCAGATCGACGATCAGCCCCTTCATCTTCCAATATGCATGAGCCTGTAAAAGCTGATTGACCAATTCAATATTGGAAGAATCCGCTATCTTTAAAAGTACTATAGGAATATCTCCTGAAACTGCATGACTCCACAGATCTGACTGCCCCCTGCGGTTTTTAATAACAATGCCCGGGTCGGCGCGAAACGACGGATTATTGTATATTATTGAATTAGCCAGCCGTATGTAGAGCACGACATCTGAATCAGTCATGTTATGCTGACTCAATACAACCTGATTGTGAGTCCATGCAAGATCGAATACACGGTCAGCTAATCTCTGATCGTGATATTTTTCGATCAGATTTAAGGCTAGGTCACGGTCATCGCTCATTCCGGTCACCATATCAATAATGGCGGAATCACCAGGTTCAAGCGATATTTGATATCTTATGGCGATGATCGGATCAAGTACCGATCCGGAACTGTTTGAAAGTGATCCTTTATTTTTCAGCGCAACAGGATCGGCGATTGAATTCCCGCGGCCTGTAAACTTCATCCTGTCAGTTTCAAAGGAGACTTCTCCTCTTTCCGCTCCACGCACGACCATCAGATGAAACATATACGCAGACAGTTCATCTTTTGACCGGGACCGGCGGGTACACATTATCGCTGACTGCTGATTAAGAATTTCGGTCTGTACGAACAAGTTACTGAAAACCGGATGAAGAGCGTCCGATTCCTGCGTTGCAAGCACAACTTCAGCATAGCTGGTTACTTCGATCGTCCTTCTTTTTTTTGACCGGTTAGTCAACCGTACCCTTCGAAGTTCTATATCGTCTTCAGGCGAAACTGCGATCTCGTTATAAGATTCGATCCCGAAGTTCCTTCTGCGGAATTCAGCCCGTCCTTCCGAGAAAATCGCTTTGTACAAATCAGGTTTTTTGAGTGTGGGCTGATAGGTAGCTGACCAAAGATCGCCTGTCTCCGAATCGCGCAGGTAGCAGAAAGATCCCCACGGGTCACAGGTAGTATCTTGTCTCCAGCGGGTTACTGCCAGATCTTTCCACCGACTGTAACCTCCCCCGGCATTATTGATCATTACATTATATCTGCCGTTCGTCAGCAACTGAACTTCCGGAAAGTCAGTATTCGGGTTGTCGAAAATTCGAAGAGTTGAAACGCGCCCTTCTATATTTTTCTGCTGAACTGATATTTCGTCGCCGTTATGAGAATAAAGTGGTGTATTTTTGGGTATTCTTTCCTGAAGCAATAATTCAGCAGCCTTAAACATAGGAACTGACTCAAATCGCTTTTGCATTGGTCTGTCTAAAAGCAGATAAGCCAGCGACAGAAATCCCATCCCCTGATGATGAGCCATAAAAGATTTGATGATCTCGCTTTCTTTGTTGCGCGGCAGTCTGTGTAAAGTGAAGTCGATCGCTTCATAGAACCCGAATTCACCCATTAATCCGATGGATTCTAACTTCTCCAGATTGACACATGCGGCTTCGGCATCAACCATTAGTGCCATCAGAGAAGCATAAGGAGCTACAACTATTTCTGACCCGAGGCCCTGTTTGAGACCCAGTTTTGGAACTCCGAAGGCACAATACTGGTAATTCATATTGACATCTACAGCGTTATATCCCGATTCAGACATGCCCCACGGCACTCCGCATATTTTTCCATACTCGATCTGTCCTGCAACTGCCGCTTTGTATGTCTGATCAAGTAAGGTCCTGTCGTAAGTGGGCATAATGATCAGAGGCATAAGGTACTCGAACATCGAACCGCTCCATGAAATGAGGGTAGGATCACCGCCTGCTTCAGTCAGCAGGCGTGCCAGTGCGAACCAGCTTTCCTGAGGCAGCTGGTCCTGCGCAATAGCTACGAAAC
>CAYVLJ010000077.1:5036-9328 GCA_964452375.1 uncultured bacterium
GGAAGACGCCCCTGTGCGATACCCGTAAAACAACATAATCTCGCTTCCGAAGCGAGAAGATCGTAAAAGCCTGAATCCTGCCGTTTATCATTTACATTGTAGCCGATAGTTAAGAGATTGCTGCTTTTTTTATAAAGAAAATCGTAATCTATTTCTGCAAATTCGGAGCAATCAAATGCCGCAATTTCGATCGATCTGATCTTTTCAAGGGCTTTTAGTCTCGCCTGCTCAATTAACGGATTCAGCACATCGTCAACAGCCGGAAGTGAATCGGAAGAAAGCGCTGATACTTCCCGCAGCGTCGGAATTTCTATATCGTAAAGAATTTTTCGGATATTTTCATTTTCAACCGGAACATCCAGCCATGGCGCCGCCTGTAGAAGTTCATCACGCATATCAACGCAGTGAAGCCTAAGAATTTCCGTCAGTTCAGCGTTCTCATTTACGGTATTTTCGTGCTCGCCTGTTTCGTCGTTTTCCAATGAGGATATAAGCCGGTCGATACTCGATCTTACATCCGTTAATGTCACGGGTTTTGAAGTCAGTATTGAGTTGAGCACATCATTAAAAGCTGCAGGTGAAACCTCCGGAACAGTCGCATCCGCATCGTTAAAGGCTTTGAAAGTCTCATTTATTCCTTCCAACCATCTTTTGGATAAAATGGGTTCATCGGCAAGGCTGAGTAATCCTGACTGCAATGTAAGAAGATGACCCACAAAATTACCGCTGTCAACAGTAGAAATGTACGCAGGCTGAAGTATTTTGAGTGACTGTGTATCGTACCAGTTATAAAAATGACCGCGGTATCTTTCCATGATTTTCAAGGTTCGGAATGTATTTTCTATGCGCTCAATTAACTTTCCTGACTGAATGTACCCGAAATCATATGCAGCAAGATTAGCCAGTAACGACAATCCTATATTTGTCGGTGAAGTGCGGTGTGCTATCCTGCGTGAAGGATGCTCCTGGATATTATCCGGAGGCAGCCAGTTATCCTCAGGACCGACGAAAGTTTCAAAGAAAAGCCATGTTTTTCGTGAAATTTTATGCAAATAACTTATTTGATCTGTTGTCAATACCGGTTCCGCCCTTAATATCGGCTTACTCATCCACCAGGCTGCAGCCGGAGAAAAAAACCAAATCAGAAGTAAAGGGCCTACCGTGAAAAGAACTCCCGGATTAAAACCGGCGAGATATGTGATTGTGACTACGGAAATCAAGGGAGCAAAGATCATTTTTCTGTAGAATTCAGACAGGTGCGGGATGCGCTTGTTGTTCATCTCAGATGACGATGTCCATTCAAGAAGCCGTCTTTTGCTTATTTTCAGTCTCCAGAGAGTACGCAGCACCGCTTCAAAACTGTAATATGCCTCGTAAGGAAGGCATACTATATTAAATCCCTCCTGAAATAAATTTTGTCCGACAACGCCAGCCGATTCAGAGATATGTCTGCGCCATTGAACTTCCTCTGGTTTACGAAACAGGTGCATCAGTGATGTAACTAAAGAAGGTATCAGAAGAATACTGATAAGAATAATTGTGCTGAACAATGGTGATTCAAATACCGTCCATCCTAAAATAAACATCGATATTAAAGCTGCTGGAGCCAGACTTCTCCGCAGATTATCGAACAATTTCCAAATGGAAAGAGCAGAAAGAGGATTTTTCTGATGTTTTCCGTCAAGACCGGTCACCATGGGAAGAAGCCAGCTTCCGATCTGCCAGTCTCCGCGTATCCATCGGTGGCGCCTGCTGACATCAGAGATATAGTTTGAAGGATATTCCTCGTACAGCTGAACATTGCTCAGAAGGCCTGACCGGGCGTAACATCCTTCAAGAAGATCATGGCTCAAAATCTTATTTTCGGGAAACCTGTCTTTTAAAGCCAGCTGAAAAACATCAACATCATAAATACCTTTGCCTATAAATGAACCTTCCCGGAACCAGTCCTGATATACATCTGAAACCGCTTTAGTGTAAGGATCAATACCGGCATCTCTCCCGAACATTTTTGCATATCCTGATCTGGTGGCTCCCGGAAGACTAACGGCGACTCGGGGCTGCAGGATGCCGTATCCTTCGATGACTCTCTGCTTAGATCCGTTATAGATCGCCTTGTTTAAGGGATGTATCATAGCTCCGACCATCTGGTGTGCGGCGTCTCGGGGCATCTGTGTATCTGTATCAAGAGTTATAACATATTTGATCTTCGATAGGATGGCTGTTTCACCGGTGATGCAGGAGAATTTTGCTTCGGAACCGCCTATGAGAAATTCGTTAAGGTCTGCCAGCTTTCCGCGTTTCCTTTCATATCCCATCCATTTCATTTGTCCCGCATTCCATACACGCGGACGGTGGAACAGGAAAAACGGATCGCTCTTTTGACGGTGATACATTATATTCAGTTCTTTAATTCGCTGACTTGCATAATCCACCAGTTCGGCGTCATCCGGCATGACCTCATTTTCGGCATCAGTAAAATCAGTTAATAATCCAAAATAAAGATTTGCATCCTGATTAGCCAGATACCTCACTTCAAGAGCCTCAGTCAGATCATCAATATTTTGTATGCCCGTCAGCATAGTCGGTACCACAACGAATGTCATAGCGTTATCGGGAATTCCTTCTGAACAATCCATACATGGCAGAGGATATGGTACTGCAAGCACAGTTGCAAGCCAGTTCACCAGTGCGACAGATAAATGGCTGGTACTAAGAAGGGCAAGAACGATCAAAACAGCAAGCAGCCAGTAAGGCAGGCTGAGGACCTGCAGACCCGATAAAAGGATCCAGGAAAAAAGCACCGCGAGGATCGTAACCGATCCCAAATAGATAAACAAAGGGAACCGCAAAGCTATTCGCTTGAGCCGCTGCAAAAAGCTTACATGAGTTTGCGTTTCGGTTTCGAGTGATCTTAAGCCTTTGTCTATCAGATAATATCCCACATGACTTCTTTTAGCATTCGGGTCAGTCTGCTCAGCATTTGATCTTGCCATGTTTATGGCCATTTGAGCAACTTCAACTTCGGAATAAGGGCTGTTCTTGGCAATTCTTTCAACAACATGTCTGTAACGGTCTCTGGTAGAAAAGGACATCCTTCCGTAAACCCCGAACGGATCACTGCGCAGGGTATTTTCCACAGCACTCATTTTTTCGACAAATTCACGCCAGTCCGTAACTCCGAGGGACCTGAGACTGGTGATACTGTTGCTTATGGAAACCTGGTCGGCGGCCAGCTGCTGATTAACATCATGGACCATATGCCCGATCGTAAGTCCTTTCTCGGCAAGCTGCTGCTCAATCCATGATATCGGTAAGGTGAAAATTGAATTCTGCGCATGCATTCTTCTCGTGAGCTCCGCCACGAAAGTACTAGTCATCGGGGGGTCCGAGTTTGCCATATCCGCAACAACGGAAATAAGATTTTTAGGATCTTTCTCAACAGTATCCGATATCCTGTCAGCCCATTTATTGGCCAGATCCCGGTCTTTGCTCGTGGAAGCTATTATGTTCGCTACTCTGTACAGATTCTCGATCAAAGCCAGCCGCAGCATTATCGGAACAGCCCACAGCTCTCCAAGTTTAAGGTTATTTACTGTCTGATAGGCTGTAATAAAACGACCGAGATTTTCAGGGTCAACGCGTCCGTCACCGTGAGATATAATTTCCAGGGCTATACTGTACACTCTCGGCAACCCAAGTTTTGAACCGCTGTTCATCAGTCGCGGCAACTCCCTGCTGTATCCTTTCGGCAGATGCCTTTTAGCTGTTCTTATCTGATCTTCTATCAAATAGAAATTATCAAGCAGCCATTCACCTGCGGGTGTGATCTCCCGGTTTTCTTCGACTGTATCTCTGAGCAGCCTATAGACTTTTTTTAATACTTCTTCATTGCTTTTGAGCCTTGCTAAAAGCATGTCTGAAGGAATGCCCTTTTTCAGCTTGTGTGAGACAGCAAGATTTTTGCCGTGCTGCTCCATCTGATAAGAACTAAATAATTCAGCTCTGAGCGGAAGTTCGTTTTCTAAGATCCTTCTGGTCATTAGTGTCCTAAATATATTTAACTGACAGAATATACATCAAATTTCTCTTAAAAACAACCTTTTCAATACTTACCTGATCTGTTAAACTTGATTGACTTGAATGAACTTATTTTGTAAATTACGGTCTAATTACGATACAGGAAATGAATATGCATAATTTCACAGACATCTTAACATCATCGATTAAAAAAAAGACCTTCATCCGTCTTATACTTTCATCACCCGCAGAAAATAAAAGCGACCTTAACA
>CAYVLJ010000078.1:0-9300 GCA_964452375.1 uncultured bacterium
CGCGGGTCCGCCTTCGCAATATTCCATTTACCGGATCACTGTTTACCACAGTTCACCGTTTACTGTTCACTGATCACTATTTCAAATTCGCTACCGCCAAAGAAGCCGAACCGACCAAACCGGCATCGTTACCCAATTCGGCGCGTACGACCTGAACCGCTGCTGCAGGGATTGTATATGCGTGTTTTAACATTCCAATACGGATCGGATCAAGTAATACGTCACCGGCATTTGAAATACCGCCGCCAATGATCACTACTTCAGGATTTAGAATATTCACAAGACTTGCAATTGCGTGACCCAGTATTTCACCTGTTTCTTTCAAGACTTCAATGGCTATTTTATCACCATCATTAGCTGCCATAGCAATGGCTTTAGGCGTTACCTTGCCATCTTCAAGATATTTATCTATTGATGTATCAAGACCTTTGCTTTTGTACATTTCAAAACGTTCGATAATACCTTCTTTACCCACATAGCGTTCCAAACACCCATAGTTACCACATCCGCAGTATTTACCGTCACGGTCAATTGACATATGACCGATCTCACCGGCTGTAAAAGTACTTCCCCGATATAATTTTCCATCAAGAATAATTCCGCCGCCAACACCGGTTCCCACTGTCAGCGCGATAACGTCTTTCTTGCCTTTGCCTGCGCCATAGTAAAATTCACCTAATGACATGGCATTTACATCATTGTCAAGAAAAGCCGGTTTGCCCAAATATTTTGATATGCCGGGAGCTAAATATGTTTCATTTAAATTCGGAACATTTGTCACAATTTTCAATTGTCCGGTTTCCGGATTTAGGAGACCCGGTGAACCTATACCGACACCAAGAATGTCTTCTTGCGGTAATTTGGAATCATCCATGACCTTTTGGGCACACTCGGCGATGTGTTTTACAATTTCATCACCGCTTTTACCGGGATCTGTTACGAAAGAATCCTTGATGACTATCTTTCCGGTTTCATCAATGATCCCAACTTTGATCCCTGTACCGCCAAAGTCAATACCTACATAATACTTCATTTTATTTCCTTTATGTTTTTGTTGGGGCTCAGAATTCTGAGTCCTTACATTTATCCTATAAACTCATTACCCACTTTGCGGGCACGTGTGGGGTGATCCAGGTCCACACCGCAAGCAATGCCGACTTCGACCAAGATATTCCAGCAAGCCTGAAGTTGCAAATAAGCATCATGGCAACCCAGGCTGGGGATCTTGACGGTCGGGAACATTGTGTCGTGATCTGAAATGGCGATCACTTTCAATCCAACGCCATCAACCAGAACTTCTTTGAATTTTTCCTCTTCTTCTTTGTATGGATCAACGACAATGACTACTTCATTTTCAGTCATGACCTCTTCAATACCGTGAACGGCATAAGTTCCTTCCAAATATCCTGATTTTTTACGTGTTATTTCATTAGTTTTCAATGCAGCTTCTTCAGCGACACCCACATTACGTCCGGCAAAATAGATCACATCCGCTTTGGCAATGGCATCGATCAATTCAGGATCGATCTCCAATTCCAGGACTTCTTTAGATTTGTCTGCCAATTCACCCACTGATGCCGCGCATTGTTCAGCGGTTGCTCCAATATATGTTTTTATTAGCTGATGATAGAACAATGCCTGTTCGATTACTGATTTAGTTGCTGCAACGGCATCTTCATTGCCGCAGTTCAGGACGAATTCATCATCGGAAATGGCTCCCAAAGGTGTATTTTCGTGAGCGATCAATGCAAATTTCCCTTTGGCTTCTTTGGTTTTGAACAATGAAATGACTTCTTTGGTCTTACCTGAATTCGAAGCACCGAAAAGAGTAAAATCATTTAATTTCAATTCGGCAGCCTGTCGTGAACCTTCGGTGTAAGCTGTAAGGTCAAATCCCATTTTCTGGATCAGGTTAATCGTATGCTTGGCCGGAAATATCCGTGATGAACCTTCACCGGTCATAAAGAGTTTTTTCGTTTCTTTTAATGAATCGATCGCCTTTGAAAGGTCTTTGGTTTTAAAATTACGAATAACTTCAACGGTCTCGAGCATTTCTTTGCAAAGCGCATATTGTGCATATTTATGATCTGATAATTTCATTTTATTTTCCTTAATTATTTCTTTTCAACTTTTTTCAATATGTCCAAGTCTGCATATTCTGGTTTCTTGCCGAGCAAGGGACGAATATATTCATTGAACTTGGGCGTCATATCCATGCCGTTCGGTGCAATATATTCATCCGGAATGGGTTTTTGTTTTCCGCCGACATCGCAAAGTGGAACTTTGCCGATGGTCGTTTTATATTCAGGACTTTCAATGCGTTCGATTACGGTCATATAGCCTGTTTCTCCGTTCGCAGCCAGTTCAACGGCTTTTACGCCCAGTTCGAAAGCTTCTTTTACATCTATATCAACCACACGATCATCGGCACACATGGGAAGTGATTCCGTTACCTGAAATTCACCGCGCATTTCCGGAAAATGATTCGAGATGATCTTGTGGATCTCCATACCAACCGAAACACCACCCATAGCACCGAACTCCCGGTTGCCGAAATCATCTTCAACTTTGGTTGCCGACACGGCATTTCCGTTCTCATCTGTAACACCTTCACCGCAAATAATGGAGACAAAACCATACTTATCATAGCATTCTTTAAAGTATTTGACGAATTTCTCTTCATTGAAAGGACGTTCAGGCATTAGAATAATATGCGGTGGATCGCTTTCCTTTTCTTTAAATCCATAAGGAGCAGCTGCCAGCCAGCCGGCGGATCGCCCGATCGTCTGGTATATCACGAATTGATCGACTTTTTGCATATCTCTTGTTAAGCGTCCACCCTGAAAAACGGAAAGCGCCGTATAACGAGCTGCTGAAGGAAATCCTGGCGTATGGTCAGTCAAAGGCAGATCATTATCGACAGTTTTGGGACAACCCATACCCCCCAGTTCATAACCTTGTTCGCGGCAATATTTTTCCACTTCATAAACATTCAATTGTGTATCGTCCCCGCCGATCCCGAAGAAATAGCGAATATTATATTTTTTAAATACTTCAAGAACGCGAGGCATATTCTCGGGTTTGAGTTTAATTCTTGAAGAACCCAGCGCAGAACCCGGGGTTTGCTTTAATAAATCGACCGGAGCTTCCGTCAGATCGATAAAATCTTCTTCCAACAGGCCTTTCATGCCAAAATGACATCCCCAGACTTCATCAACGTTCTCTTCTTTGAGACATTGTGAAATAATACCGGCAAGACTCGAATTGATCACTGAGGTTGGGCCACCGGTCTGTGCTACGATTGCAATTCCTCTCATTTATGTTTGCTCCTCAATTAACATTACTCTGTCATTTCGACCGATCCGCCAGATGGCGGAGAGTGGGGAAATCTCAAACTCAAGACATTTGTTGATTAGTTTGGGATCTCTCCCCACCTACGCATAAAGCTACGGTGGGCAAGCTCATTACCTAACAGCTTGAAGTTTACACTTCGTAGCCCATTGGGGCGAAGAAGTGGTCGAGATGACAAGAAATTAAAACATCGATTTCAACAAATTTGCCACAAATTTATAGTACTGATCCCCAACTTCAATAAATCCATCGGCAAAATCAACATGTTTGCGTTCATGCCCCCAATCTACAAAGCCTCCAACCCAGTGAGGTGCCAGATCAAATGCCAAAGCAGCGACTTTACCATCGCCCGCTTTGTCAAAAACCAATAAAGGTATCGTTTTCTCATCTGCTTCAGCTGATATTTCATGATTGCAAACATTGATCTTTATTTTATGACCGCATAAAACACATGCAGCACTGTCTTTAACTTTAAACTCGTTATATCCTCCGATAATTCCGGGCCTTTCCCAATTCAGGTCTTTACATACCGAATGATCCGGTTCATTAGCAATTACAGCTATTCCCTGATCATAATTTCTTCTGTCATCTTTTTCAAGCAAAATAACCGGTAGAATGCTTTCAAGTGGCGAGTTCTTGTATTCAATATTCAATCCCGTAAAAGATTCCCAACCGCCAATCATCAGCAGAGAGCCGCCTTTACGGACGAATTCACAGATCTCTTCGAGTCTATTATCCTTGATCTGATCTCTGGGGTAATCCGATAAAATGATCAGATCATAGTTTTTAAAATCAAGACTGTTGGGAATGGGTAATGGCGAGGGTATGTAGTCCAGATTGTAGCCTTCTTCATGGATAATAGCGGCCAGATAGATGGCAGCCATATCAACATCGTCATCACCGCAAAATAGAATTCTTTTTCCTGATTCCTGCGAATATCTTCTTAATGCTAGAGGTTCCAAATAAAACTCCTAAAAAAAGGCGCCCGATGGTAACGGACGCCTTTAATATAACATGTCTTAGAATAGATCCTTATAATTGTTTACAGAATACATTCTAAATTCAATTTCACGCAAATACTCAATCGGCCCGCCGGCTTTAACACCTTCGACTAATGAAGCGATCTGTTCCTGTGATTTATAAGCCAGGATCGCATTAAGTTTCTTCTGGAATACTTCATTGGAAGCTTCGATCTTCAGGTTCGGTGCTTCGGGAAAATCACAATATACACCAAATTCATATGCCATGGGCGGCGGAGTGGGTTTACCGAGTTCCGGCCAGATATTACCACCGGCATGGAACATTGAGATCAGCACTTCCTGATACACGATCTTATGATCGGGGTGCAGGTCTTCACCTGTGGGTAAAAAGATGCGAGTCGGCCTTACTTTACGAACAAAGTATGTAAAAGCATTCTGCAAACCAGTGTATCCTCCAATATCGGGATCTCCTTCTTGTGCTTTCCGTCGACCGACATAGGATGTCGTATCGCAATCCGGAAAATCGGCAAAGAAAATATGGTCATCATCCAGACCCATGATCTTGAAGGAATCAATGGTTTCTTCCTGTCGAATCTTTCCAATGGTATGTTCCTGTTCCAAATAGCAATATCCCATACCTCCATCGGTAGTTACAAGGGCATACACATCAATACCTGCTTCAATCGCAGATCTCATGGTGATCCCGGAACCTAAAACGATATCATCATCATGGGGTCCAATAAATAGCCAGGTCTCTTTTTCTTTCCAATCGGGAAATAAACCTTTTAGATTATCAGCGCTTTTTACGTCTTTTCCAGTACGGCGCAAAAACTTCATGTTCGCTCCTTTTACGTTTGTTTGTTTCTCCAAATACTGCTTAGTCCATTAATTTATCAAGCGGTGAATTTGCAAAATAAATCAACAAAATTCAATCAAATTATTTATTTTGTTTTACAAATCATGTATTCTATTTATAAATCGTTAATAATCAGGAGGTATTGGGATAATAAATTATAAATTAATGCTTTTGGATTTGTAAATGTCTTGTTTACGTAAGAATAACTCCTACACAAAGAGCCAAGGACAGTGTATGCCATCTCTACAACTCACGCGAAAAAACTTTCACGCCATCTCACGTCTTAGGTCTTACGTTTTACGTCTTGCAAACACCTCCTAATCACATTAAATTACAAGCTGTTAAAGACGAAATTATAATCGATTCGAAAGGAACAGAATGAGCAAAGGCGTTACCCCTCAATCAAAAGATTACGCAAAATGGTATACGGATGTCGTTCAAAAAGCCGAATTGGCCGATTATTCACCTGTAAAAGGCTGTATGGTCATCCGCCCTTACGGATTTGCACTTTGGGAAAATATAAAAGAAAATCTGGATTCCATGTTCAAAGAAACCGGTCATGTTAATGCTTACTTTCCAATGTTGATCCCTGAAGGTTTTCTAAAAAAAGAAGCGGAACATGTAGAAGGTTTTGCTCCTGAACTGGCAGTTGTGACTCACGCCGGCGGTAAGAAACTGGAAGAACCGCTGGTCATTCGACCCACATCCGAGACTATCATCTGGTCAATGTATAAAAAATGGATCAATTCCTATCGTGATCTGCCTATTCTTATCAATCAGTGGGCTAACGTGGTCCGTTGGGAAATGCGCACCCGCTTGTTCCTTCGCACCACCGAATTCCTCTGGCAAGAAGGTCATACCGCACATGCTACTGAAAAAGAAGCCGTCGAAGAAACATTGAGAATGGTTGATGTTTACCGCGAATTCGCTGAAAGTTATATGGCCATGCCGGTCATTGTCGGCCGAAAGAGCGAAAAGGAAAAATTCGCCGGTGCCATTGACACATATTCCATTGAGGCAATGATGGGCGATAAGAAAGCCCTGCAATCAGGAACATCTCATTATCTCGGTCAGAATTTCGCTAAAGCATTTGATGTGACCTTCCAAAATGAAAATAACGAGCAACAGTATGTCTATGCATCTTCATGGGGAGTCAGTACCCGATTGGTCGGCGCATTGATCATGGCTCATGGTGACGATAAAGGATTGGTACTGCCGCCGAAACTGGCACCGTATCAAGTCGTGATCGTCCCTATTTACCGTGATGACGAGACAAAAACCAAGGTAATGGATTATGTCAAGACGATCGCCGACAGCCTCTCGACCCAGGGTGTTCGTTTTCATGTGGACATGCGAGATACCCTCTCTGCCGGTTTTAAATTCAATGACTGGGAAATGAAAGGCGTTCCTCTGCGTGTCGAAGTTGGCCCCCGTGACGTTGAAGGTGAAAATCTTGTTTGTGCCAAACGGCTGACCGGTGAAAAGAATGTTATGTCGAAAGACAGTTTCCTGAAAGAAGTCATCAGCATGCTGGATACTATTCAAACTGATATGCTGGAAGGCAGAAAAGCTTTTCGTGAAGAGAATACTCAAAATATTTCAAGTTATGAGGAGTTGAAAGCCGCTACGGTCGATGGCGGGTTTGCCAGAGCTTACTGGGACGGCACCCGCGAGGACGAGGAACGTATCCAGGAAGAATGCAAGGCCACTATCCGTAATATTCCTTTCGAGCAACCGGAAGGAGAAGGCACCTGCTTTTATACCGGCAGAAAGACAGGACAGATGGTTATATTCGCAAAAGCTTATTAAAATACGCTTTTGCTTTGAATAAAGAACATTCGAACAATCGAGCATTCGAATAATCGAAGTGAACAGTAAATTTCGAATGATGAAATATTCTTGAATCCGTCAGCTGACGGATTCTTTTTTTGGAGGAAATAAGCGTTTATACTCTTCTTGGACTCTTCTAGAGTCTTTTTTAGAATATAAGCTGGTTTTATTCTTCTTGGACCCTTCCAGGGTCCTTTTCACGATTCAAGGCAGGATATATTCTTCTTGAACTCCTACGGAGTTCTTTGTTTAACATAATTTTTATAAGGAATCCCGTAGGGATTCAAGAAGAATATAGGCTTTTTTTCCTCAACTTTATTTCCAACCCCGGCGGGGTTGAAGAATTAAACTCCAAACGCCCTAACTAAAATTATAAATGGTGATTATTACAATAGGTATTTAAATTAATTTGGAGATTTGGGCGAAATATATTTCGTCCCGAAAATAATAATGGATCAATCAGGGTGAAAATGTTCCACCCCTACTTAAGAAGGCACACCCAAGCTCCCCCTTGTCCGTCGAAACATTGGTGTAGGCGGATCTCCTTCCCATCTCTCCTCTTCACGTCTTACGTTTTACGCTTTGCCTTTAACCATTCAATACGTAAATTCCCCTCGAAAGGAAAACAATGTTACAAAACACCCAAGCCATCATCCTCAAAGTCAACCCAAAAGGCGAAACATCGGCTGTTCTGCATTGTTTTTCAAAAGATTATGGTAAGCTTATCCTGATCGCCAAGGGCGCCAGAAGCTCAAAAAGTCCTTTTAGAGGCTTGATAGAACCATTTTCTTTACTAAATGTGCATTTTAACGAAAAAAAGGATCGTCCTTACCAATTTATTTCTCAGGCCGAATATAAGGAGTCTTTTTCACATCTTAAATCAAATGCAAAGGCAGTGTTATATGGATCCATTATATTGGAAATCTTATACAAAGAATCTGAAGTTGAACCTAATGTTCTCCTTTATGATCTGCTTGTAGAGGTCTTGCGATCAATGAACAGCGGCGCTTCCCCACAAATGTCACATTGGCATTTCATTATGAAATATCTCGAACTAGCGGGAATCCCCTTGAATACCGAATGCTGTTATCATTGCGAAAAGCATTTAGAAAACGGACATTTTTATCCCAAACTCGGCCAGATCCGCTGCAACGACTGTCATGAAGAATTCTTATTTAGCTGGGAACTTGACGAGACACTGCTGTCTTTATTGAAAGAGTTGTCTTTAATGCCTGTAAATAATATTCAGGAACATATCGACGACAATATTGACAGAGAACTGGTAAACCGTATTCTTTGGAATACTTTGGCAACCAGGTTTGACACGTGCCGAAAACTGAAATCGGTGGAAATACTACGTAAGGTGCTATAATTTCGGTAATGTAGGGGCGATTCGAGAATCGCCCGATTAATAATGGGAGACTCGCGAGTCTCCCCTACACGAACGTTAATAGATATGAGGAATAGGAATGGGAAAACAGGAAATAGTATAAAATGGGCACAAATAAAGGATATAATAAAAAATGAATCAATATCGATTTAACATGCGCCGCAGATTGACACCCGGCATACGGGTGCTGATAATTGCCAATGTTGCTATATTTTTTCTGGGTTGGCTACTGCCCGGACTAAATCGCTACTTAGTCGTATACGGTGGATTAGTCCCTGAATTATTCACCAAGAATTTTTTCTTATGGCAACCTGTAAGCTATATGTTTCTGCACGGCGGATTCATGCACCTGTTCTTCAATATGTTCGCACTGTGGATGTTCGGAACTGAACTTGAACAACAGTGGGGCACTAAATTTTTCCTTAAATACTATTTTGTTACCGGCATTTCCGCAGGCATTTTATCTGCTGTTATTCAACCTGCATCACAGATCCCGATAATCGGTGCGTCCGGTGCTATCTATGGCTTATTACTCGGATTTGCTTTAATGTATCCCAACCGGATCGTTTATCTGAACTTCCTTTTTCCTATTCGAGTAAAATACTTCGTTATGATCTTTGCCGCCATTGAGCTATTTGCTTCTATGAGTGGACGCAGTTTGGAAAGCGGTGTTGCGCATTTTACGCACCTATCCGGTATGATCTTCGGTTATCTTTACCTCCTCTGGCGTCAGCAGCGTCATAAGAGAAAAAAAGGACAAGCCGACACACCTCGCAAAAAAGTGACTTTTCACTGGGGGAATAAAGCCAAAGACTATATACGGCGGAGCTTCTCGCGCTCTCACACTCGGTCAACAGCCTTGCCGTTTCGCTGGAGTCGCAGGACGCGCTGCG
>CAYVLJ010000079.1:0-9150 GCA_964452375.1 uncultured bacterium
CCCTGACATGGAATGCCGAAGGCATGCCCAGCGGCATTTATATCCTGAAGATGGTCGCGGGGAATGTGATGCAGTCGCAGAAATTGGTTTTAATGAAATAAAATCGCCCCACACGGCTTAATAAATGTAAAATTGTAGAGACGGAGCAATGCTCCGTCTTTTTTTTATTGCGAAAATTATGATGGATGATGGATAATGAATTATGAATGATGAATCACATCTGTCCAAAATAAATATTTGAAAAAAGAATTACCCCGACATATGGAAGGGTAAAACTTGGTTTAAGCTCTCGACATGCTCGAGCTTATTTTTAAATCAGTTATATAAAAGCGCTTTCAGGTTTTAAAACTTCAAGAATTCAACAAAACCATAAGAAATATTGTGAAACAAGGTCAATAATTGCAAAAATGGTTTAAAATAATCAAAATATATTTGATATTACCGAATAATAGTATAAATTTACAGCAATAAAAAGTTTGAGAAAGTATGAACAAGATCGTTTTAAAATTCGGTGGTTCGTCACTTGCTGATGTTGATTGCATCCGGCGGGCGCTGGATATCATTGAAAAGAAAAAGGGATCTGCTCAAGTACTTTGTGTCGTATCGGCTTTGGGCGGTGTGACGGATATGCTTATAGAACTGTGTGAAAGGGCGCGAACAGGCGATCCCAACTATAAAGGCATGCTCAATGATCTGATCGCCCGTCATGAACAGATCGTGTTCTCTCTGGTCGGCACGGATCTTCGTAAGCAGACATTACATGATATGTCAGCCGTTTTTCATGAATTGCGCGATACGCTGAACGGTCTTTTTCTTTTACGCGAGGAGACCCTGCGTACCCGTGATCTTATCATGAGCACAGGCGAAAGACTTTCCGCCATGCTGATATCCGCTGCTCTGGCTTCGCAGGGAAACACTTGTTCCGTCTGCGATACCCGTGAACTGATCTTTACGAACGGTGAGCATGGCAGGGCAAAAGTCGATTTTACGCTAACTGATCATGCGATCAAGAGCTTCTTTAATGGTGCCGACGGAACATATATCTGCACCGGGTTCATCGCATCTGATAAAAAGGGTCAGACGACGACCTTAGGACGCAGCGGCTCCGATTATACGGCATCTATCCTGGCTGCTTCGCTGGATGCGGAAAAGATCGAGATATGGACGGACGTGGATGGTGTGATGACTGCCGATCCCAGAGTGGCAAGCGATGCTTTTGCGGTTCCCGAGATCTCTTATGAGGACGCAGGCGAACTTTCGCACTTCGGCGCCAAGGTCATTTTTCCGCCCACAATGATCCCGGCTATGAAAAAAAATATTCCCATTCATATCAGGAACAGTTTCTTTCCCGACAGATCGGGAACGGTCATCAGTTCTGAAAGTACCGGCACGGATTATCACGCAACAGGCATCGCCTCGATCGATCATATTGCCCTGCTCAGAATGCAGGGCAGCGGCATGGTGGGTGTCAGAGGCATTTCTGCGCGACTATTCGATTGTCTGGCACGTCATGAGATCAATATAATTCTTATCACCCAGGCTTCTTCCGAGCACAGCATATGTTTTGCTATTGATTCGCAAAAAGCCGACCGGGCCGTTGAGGTTCTCAAAGAAAATTTTCACCTTGAAATGCAAGCCGGAATGATCGATGATATCACTCCCGAAAAAGAGACCTCCATCATTGCCGTTGTGGGCGATAAAATGCAGCACAAACCGGGCATTGCAGCTGAGATCTTCTCTGCTCTGGGACGGCAAAAGATCAACGTTAAAGCTATCTCGCAGGGATCTTCGGAACGCAATATTTCCATTGTGATCGATCGCCGCGATACCAAAACTTCCGTTAATGTCCTACACCGCGCTCTGTTTCCCGTAAAGGAAAAGACAGCTGTTTACTGTATCGGAAGCGGATTGGTGGCAACGGCTTTCATGGGCATGATGAAAAACTCCGATCTGCAATTGAACGGTGTGATCAACAGTCGAAAGATGTTGCTTCGCGCCAGTGGATTAAATACACAAAAAGCACTGAAAGCCCTTGAGGAAAAAGGGAAAAAGGCTCATATCGATGAATTCATTGAGGTCATGAGATCGGATCCCACGTATTCAAAAGTTTGTCTGGACTGCACGGCCAGCAAAGACATTGCCCTCAAATACAAAGATATACTCGAAAGCGGAGTCTCGCTCGTTACTCCGAACAAGATCGCGAACACCGAAACCATGGACTATTACAAAGATCTGCGGGATACGGCATTTCAACAGCACGTTAAATATCGTTACGAATCGACCGTAGGGGCCGGTTTGCCTGTGATATCTACCTTGCAAAGCATGCTGGAGACCGGTGACAAGATCCGGAAGATCGAGGCGATACTATCGGGAACGCTTTCATATTTGTTCAATAATTTTTCCCTTGAAAAAAGCTTTTCGGAAACCGTTAGATTTGCTCGGGAAAAAGGTTTTACGGAACCTGATCCCAGGGAGGATCTGGGCGGTATGGATGTAGCTCGTAAAGCGCTCATTTTGGCACGTGAGATCGGCTATGAGCTGGAAATATCCGATTCCGTCCCTGAGCCGCTTATCTCTAATGACTGTGCCCAAGCCGACAGCATTGATCAAGCTATGGATCTGCTTGCCCTGGATGACAAAACCTGGTATCAACGATTGCAAAGACTTGCCGAAGAAAACAAAGTATTGAGATATATAGCAACCATTGAGGAAGGAAAGATCCGTATTTCCGTCCAGGAGATCGGTCCTGACCATCCGTTCTATAATCTATCCGGACCGGATAACATTGTGGCGATCTATTCGGAACGATATCCCATTAATCCCTTGGTCATAAAAGGAGCCGGGGCGGGTGCGGTTGTCACTGCCAGCGGTATGATGGGGGACGTCTTGCGAATTATAAATGAGTAGTTTTTTTAAAATTAATTGATATAATAAGAGTTGAATACATTAGTTATTTTGTTCGGAAATTAAGAGTAAAGAGTAGAGGAGACTTGCAAGCTGGTATCCGAAAGCATAGAGGATCTGCTGGCAGGTCGAAAAAAAGTACAAAATATAAGTAAAGAGTAAAGGGTAACGAGATTTCTAAACCCCTAAACTCCTAAACATAAATTGACATTAAAGGAATATAAAATGATAAATAAAAACAAGATCCCCGTCGGTATTCTGGGCGCAACAGGGTCGGTCGGACAGAAGTTTGTTGAACTTCTGCAAAACCATCCCTGGTTCAAGATCACAGCCCTGGGTGCATCTGAGCGATCGGCAGGCAAATTATATAAGCATGCTTCCAAATGGTTTCAGCAAACGCCCATTCCGCCACGGATCGCCAATATGGTCGTTTCAGAATGCAAGCCCGATCTTGCTTGCCGTATTGTCTTCAGCGGACTGGATGCAGCGGTTGCGGGTCCCATCGAAGAATCCTTTGCCGAAGCGGGATATTACGTTATTTCCAATGCAAAGAACCACCGTATGACAGATAATGTCCCGCTGTTGGTACCGGATATTAATCCGGATCATCTGGATTTGATAAAAGGTCAAAAATACAAAGGCAGGATCGTGACCAATCCCAATTGCTCCACTACCGGACTGGTAATGGCAATAAAACCCCTTCAGGAAGTTTTCGGTATTAAAAAAGTTTCGGTCGTGACCATGCAAGCTCTTTCGGGCGCGGGTTATCCCGGCGTATCAAGTCTGGATATTATCGATAACATGATCCCCTACATCGGCGGTGAAGAGGAAAAAATGCAGATCGAGACTTTAAAGATATTGGGTAAAATGAACGGTAATAAGGTTGATTTTGCCGACCTTACTTTATCCGCTCAATGCAACCGGGTTCCGGTCATGAACGGCCATGTGGAATCCGTCAGCGTAAAACTGAAAGAACCGGCTAAAAAAGACGATATCATCAAGGTATGGAGGTCATACCGGTCGGAACCCCAGGAATTGGGACTTCCGTTTGCACCTGATCCGGCAATTTACTATTTTGATGATCCGCGCTTTCCGCAGCCCAGGCTGCATCGAGATCTTGGTAAGGGAATGGCTGTGAGTATCGGTCGATTAAGGGACTGCAGTGTGCTTGATTATAAATTTACGGTTCTGTCTCATAACACGGTCCGCGGTGCGGCCGGCGGTGCAATATTGAACGCAGAACTTTTGATCAAAAAAGGATATTATGAAGAGTAAGCGAATTTCAGCCTTTGCTCCCGCAAGTATCGGGAATGTTTCGGTAGGTTTTGACTGTTTGGGTCTGGCCCTGGAAAAGCCCGGCGATATCGTCACTATTGAAGCGGGTGAGAAACCCGGAGTCGAACTTGTGGATATTCAGGGTGATAATGGAGATCTGCCAAAAGAAGCCGATAAAAATGTTGCGGGTGTTGTAGTTAGGTCCATGTTAAAAGCTCTTGGACGCGATGATGCCATTGCCATACGGCTTATCAAAGGACTGCCATTGCAAAGCGGCATGGGGTCTTCGGCATCAAGTTCTGTGGCGGCGGCACTGGCGGCCAATGTTTATCTGGGCAATGTTTTTACAAGACAGGAATTGATCCCTTTCGCCATGGAAGGCGAGAAGGCCGCCTGCGGCGCGGCCCACGCGGACAATGTGGCTCCCGCACTTCTGGGCGGTATCACACTTATTCGTTGCAATGACCCGCTTGATATCGTATCCCTGCCTTATCCGAAAAATCTATATCTGGCGGTTGTTCACCCGCACTTGAGCGTTCCCACCCGCGAGGCCCGCGCCGTCGTGCCGGAGACCGTCACGCGTGCCACCGCCGTCAAACAATCGGCGCACCTTGCTTCATTTATTTCGGGTCTGTATCAAAAAGACTGGGATCTAATGGCCCGTTCGATGGTCGACCTGATCGCAGAGCCTTATCGAAAGAATCTGCTGCCTCATTTTGATGACGTTAAGACAGCGGCATTGAAGGCAGGCGCATTGACCTGCGGCATCTCGGGTTCCGGACCGACAATTTTTAGTTTGTGCAAAGGAAAAACCGCAGCTGAGAAAGCAGCGGTCGATATGGGCAAAGTATTTGCCGACAAGTTCATTGAAAATGAGATATATGTGTCGCGTGTGAATTCTAAAGGTGCAGAACTCATTTAGGCGCTTGTGTACGGGCGACTCCCTCCTACGCTTAAAGCTTCGGAGGGCAGGCTATTCGCCCGTTAAAGAAAAGGGCAGGTCAAGCCCCGCCCGTACATCTACGTTGATGATTCTATAAATGGATTATTATTCTGTGACGAGATCATACGGCCATCTCGTATAACCGCCCCAATTGAGCATACGGGTGTAGCCGCTATCTTCAAGGTTGTTAATGACCATCTGGGCGCGTCCGCCGGTCTCGCAATAGAAAATGAGATTCTGTGATTTGGGCAACTCATCCAGTCGGTCCATAATATCAGATGATGGATAACTTTTGGCTGTGGGGATATGGCCGTTATCATAAGCTGAAGAAGGGCGGACATCGATGATCCAGATCGTGGAATCGGGATTTTGTGTCAGGACAAACAAACTCTCCGGTTCAAGGAATCGTTCAAGATCCGTACCGTCAGTTGACGTATAACCTGTCGAACAGGAGAAAACAGCAATCATTAATGCTGTTAAAAAAAGAATACCGGTCAAGCGCTTCATATGGGCTCCTTTGCGAATATTTGACATAAACATAACATTATTTGTGCAAAATATGAATGAACAAGAATAAATTACGTTGAAACGTTGAAACGTTGAAACGTTGAAGCGTTGAAGAAGTTGAAAGGGTTGAAAAAATACAAAATATGAATTACGAAATACGAAATTATTAAAGCCTAAAACTTTTCAAAGAGATAGTAACTATGAACAAAATGTAATTAAACTTTAAACGATAAACTTTAAACGATCATAAATGAAATACTTCAGTACAAACCACAAAGTTGACCCCGTTGACCTGCGCACTGCGGTGTTGCAGGGGCTGCCGAAAGACCGGGGACTTTACATGCCGGAAGATATTCCTCGAATGCCACCACGTTTTTTTGAGAATATGACCAAACTTAATTTCAAGGAATTGGCTTCTGCGGTCGCTATTACGCTTTTTGGTGAAGACCTGCCTTCCGATGTGATCGTTCATATCGTTGACGATGCACTTTCATTTAACACTCCGCTCGTCAAACTTGATGATAAAAACTATGTTTTAGAACTCTTTCACGGTCCAACTCTCGCTTTTAAGGATGTCGGTGCACGTTTTATGGCGCGACTGATGTCCTATTTCCTTCATGGCAGTAAACAAAAGGCTACCATTTTGGTCGCTACGTCCGGCGATACCGGTTCCGCCGTTGCCCACGGTTTCTATGAAGTGGAGGGGATTGACGTTGTTCTTCTCTATCCTTCGGGCAAGATCTCAAAGATCCAGGAACAACAGTTGACCACACTTGGCAAGAACATCACAGCTCTGGAGATCGAAGGATCGTTCGATGACTGTCAGTCTCTTGTCAAAAATGCTTTTATTGATGAAGAACTCAGTAAGGAAATGATGCTGTCATCTGCCAACTCAATTAACCTCGCCCGTTTATTGCCGCAAACCTTTTACTATTTCAACGCAGTAGCTCAATTAAAAAACCGGGGTATCGATGATATTCCCGTATTCTCCGTTCCCAGCGGAAATTTGGGGAATCTCAGCGCCGGTTTGATCGCCAAACGCATGGGATTGCCTGTAAAAACTTATATTGGCGCCTGTAATAAGAACGATAGTCTTACAAAGTATCTTCAAGAGGGTGACTATAAAGCGCAAAAAACCAAACATACCATCTCCAATGCCATGGATGTGGGAGATCCCAGCAATATCGTCAGAGTTCAGGATCTGTACGGGTATGCGGTCCCGTTCCTGAAACAGGATCTTCACAGCTGGTCCTTTTTCGACCAAGAGACCCGCGACATGATGAGAAAAACTTATGAAAATCATGGTTACATTCTTGATCCGCATGGTGCGGTCGGCATGTGCGCATCTGAAAAATATCATCATCAAATAAATGCAGATGACATCTGTATCACAGTAGAGACCGCTCATCCCGCCAAATTCGGTGATATCGTCGAACCTGTTCTGGGAATAGCCCCCGATATGCCCGAGCGTCTGGAAAAAGTCCTGCATCTTGAAAAAAAAGCGATCAAGATGGGAGTGGATTTTGGGATGTTCAAGGAGTATTTGCTGTCGCGGTGAATAAACTTGAGTTACACCGGGTTTAAACCCGGTGCAATTGAAAAGATAATATTAATAACTTTGAGTTTAAATCCAGGGTTGATCATCATCCATCATTCATAATTCATAATTCTTTTCGCTTTTTCTTTTATTACCCGCCATGAAACCTTACATTTTAAATGAAATTTGAAAGGTATTATTATGAGTAAAACCATTTGTTTAAGGAACGGTACGGTCTTCACGGGTATCGCCATGGTTAAAAACGCATCGGTGATCATCCAGGATGGGAAAATATCCGATGTTGTAAGCAATGATAAACTTAAGGATATTGACCTACCAGATGATACGACCATGATCTATGCTAACGGCGCGTACATTGCTCCCGGTTTTATCGATACACATATTCACGGTATCCATGGCTACGACACCTCCGATGCCGATCCCGAATCCATTCTGAAAATGTCTAAAGCGCTTGTCGAGTACGGTGTAACAGCTTTTCTGCCGACACTATATCCCCAGGAACACAATAAATTCATCGAATGCATCACGGCTATTCGAGAAGCCATGGGTAAGGAAGAAGGCGCAAAGATCTTCGGTGCGAACCTTGAAGGGCCTTTTATATCGAGAGAAAAGCACGGCGCTTTGGACCCTAAATATATGATCCCGGTCGATCTTGAAAAAATGAAACAATATAATGACGCTTCCGGCGGAAATATTTCCCTGATGACCGTTGCCCCGGAACTTGACGGTATTCACGAGTTGGCCCTTTATTGCGCCAAAGAGGGCATTGTTCTGGCCGCCGGGCATTCGAATGCCACCTACGACGACATGATGGAAGCCGTGCAGGCTGGAATTCTACACTCCACTCACTTTTTTAACGCAATGCGCCGTTTGCATCACCGTGATCCCGGTGTGGTGGGAGCCATCATGATCTATCCGAATATTGCCTGCGAGATAATTGCAGACGGCTATCACGTGCACAGTGCCATTGTTAAGTTGCTCCGTCGAGTGAAACCCATCCATAAGATCGTTCTTGTGACCGACTGTCTGCGACCCACAGGACAAACTGAAGGAAAACTCATGGCCAATCATGAGGAAGTCTATCTGAAAGACGGTTTGTTCACCCGCACGAAAGATGAAACGATCGCGGGATCCTCTCTGACGATGATCAAAGGAGTGAAAAATTTGGTAGAGGATATGGATGTGCCGCTTGAAGATGCTTTACGTATGGCCAGTTGTAATCCGGCAACCGTGATAAGCCGGCAGATAGAAACCGGTTATATCATGCCCGGTCGTTGTGCGGACATCGTTGTTTTTGACAAAGATTACAAAATTCGCATAACCATGGTCAAAGGCGATATAAAGCTCATGAGAGAGTAATCTTAACTATAAACGATAAACGATGAACTATAAATTCCTTTTTGCAGTTATTATAGAAGATCGCAGCATTTTTAATAGTTCTTCAGTATCCAGAATTATACTCTGAAATTGTGATGTGTTGATATATTTTCCTTTCAATAGAACATGCAACTAATAAATGGTTTCAGAGCATTCTTTTTGAGAAATCCCCAATTTATGAATAAAATCTTTTTTGCTTTCAGCATTTTGAGCCTCAGTGATTAAAGCACCGATTGCTGTACCGCTTCTAAGTATTTGTTTACTTAAAACATATTCTTTCTTCTTAATGAGAAATTTATATAAATCGACGATTCTGATAGAAAAATCAAAACTTTTATTGGCAAGAATATTTTTTCTGATATCTGGCAGATAGGCCATTTTCGTCTCCTCTTTTTTTAAAAATACAAGAAATTATAAGACGAAAAAAATAGAAATTTCAACTTGTGACTTTGATCACAATTTTTAATCTTCGTTTATCGTTTATCGTTTATCGTTTATCGTTTATCGTTTATCGTTTATCGTTTATCGTCCACCTACGCTCTGCGAGCTTCGGTGGATCTTCGATTTATCGTTTATCCCACCTTCG
>CAYVLJ010000080.1:0-9101 GCA_964452375.1 uncultured bacterium
GTACCTTTTGGAGGTGATATCATATCTCTTTTGTGCTACAGTGTCAGCCTTGGCTTTCGGCCGCTGCTTGACCGGCTGTCCCATGGTAATAAACTGCGATCAAAACGGCATCCTCGGGCGCTTGCCCCTGTGCAATAAATGATGCTATCATGCCGGCAAGCAGGTCACCGCTTCCGGCGGTGGCCATGCCGGGTGTGCCGGTAGCGTGGATGAACACGCTGCCGGAGGGCAGTGCGGTCAGACTGGTGCTTCCTTTCAGGTGAACGATCGTATTCGTTTCCTGCGCCAGTTCCAGCGCGCACTTGATGGGATCGTTCCTGATCTCATCGGAACTCAAACCGGTCAGACGGGAAAATTCTCCCGCATGGGGGGTGATGACAAGATCACAATATTTTTCTTTAAGTTTTTCTGCGGACAAATGAAAAAGCCCGTCTGCATCCAGGACAGCGGGGATTTTCGTGCTTTTAAGCAGTGCGCGCACCAGTTCGCCTGTAGCGGGCTCTCTGCCGATGCCCGGTCCCAGAACCATAGCTTTGCTCTTTTCCTGCAATTCAAGAATTGCCGGCAGATCTTCCGGAACAAGGTGATCGCCGTGTGATCCCGGAGTTACGATCCCCTCAATGACCTTTTGCAGAAAAAGATCTTTGATGCTGCCGGGTATGAACGAACGAAGCATGCCCGCGCCGCTTCTCAGCACTGCCAGTGACGAAAGCGTCACAGCACCCGGCATGGCGGCCGAACCGCCGACACATAATACCTGTCCTGCAGAGTACTTATGCCCGGTAATGGAGAAAGGCCTCAATTTATTTTTAATACAATCATGATCACAAAGGAACATCGGCGGCTCCGCCGCTTCATAAGATTCTTCCGGATAATCAAGAGGTACAAGAATAAGCTTTCCGTTATAGGCCTTGGCATCCTGAAGGAAGTTACCTGATTTATAAAATCCCATGGTCAGGGTCGTATCGGCTTTCAGTGCCGGTCCAAGTAATCTTCCGCTGGTCCCGCTGATCCCGGATGGGATATCAACGGCAACGACGGGCTGTTCTTTATGGCAGTCTTTCAAACAACGTAAAATCTCTTTTAGATAGCCTTCCACGGGGCGATTGAGTCCCGTTCCGAATATTGCATCGACCCAACAAGTGTTTTCTTTCAGCAGGGTAACAATTTCTTCATAATTAAAAACAAACACCGGATCAATGCCCAAGGACCTCATTTCAGAATAATAATGACGAGCATCGCCCATAATGTCATCTTCGTTTGCAAAACAAAATACGTCGATTTTTTTCAAACCCAACTCAAGCAGACGGATAGCAGCAACATAACCATCGCCTCCGTTATTGCCTTTCCCGCAAAAGATCTGAACGTGCTTTAACCCGTTATCTTTACAAATTCTATAAACAGCGTCGCCAACGGCCGAACCGGCTTTGAACATCAAATCGGTCCCACTGATGCCTTTGACCTTAATGGCATCATAATCTATGTTTTGAGCGCCTTTGGCCGTCACGATCCGTTTCATTTCGCGGTCTCCAATAGTTCGATGATCTTAATGATATCACTGATCTTATCGATCTCAAAATCGCCTCCGTGATCAACAGTATTGAATATATCTCCGTATCGGGCGAAAACCGTTTTCATACCGATATTCTTGGCACCTATCATATCTCGTTCAGGCCAATCACCCACCATGATGCAATCTCCGGCATCCAGTCCCAGTTTTTCAAGTGCAAGGCGAAAAGGTTGAGGTGAGGGCTTGAATTCACCCGTATCGCTGTGGGTTATCACGACATCAAATAAATGATGAAAATTCAGCTGATACAATCTCAGCCAAGCTTCCCTTCCGGGGGCATCTGAAACAACGGCAAGTTTTATTCCCTTTTTTATAAGAGCAATAAGCGTTGAGTAAACACCCGGGTAGGGAACAAGCGAGGCTTCGCGGCTTCTTTTATATCCAGTGATCGCAGCAGCAAGGAATTTGTGGTCCATTTGTCCATTGAACTCTTTAATGACTTCATCAAAAACGGTTTGGTATTCCCAGCCTTTATCTTCGTAGATCTCAAATATACGGTCAAAGACCTCTTGCTCATTCGCTTCAAGTCCGGCTTCCAGCATTCCTTTGATGCCGCCCCGAATAGCTAATTTCTTTAGCCGGGAGAAATCTACCAACGTATTGTCCAAATCAAAAACTATGGCTTTTATCATGCTGAAATATACAACAGTCAAAAGCCAGAAGCCAGTGAACAGTAAATAATGGAGAGGAATAAAAAATTCTACCATTCAGTCAAATATTCCTTATATTTAATCTATCAAATAAAAAACGAGAGAGAGCTTTTAAAAGGAATGCGGTATGTCCTGCTTATATAAAAGTTCACACCCGGTATTTCTTCTTTTGCTCATGTTCGTCTTATCATGTTCGCATCCTCAACATGAGGTTAAACTTCATTATCTTGGGCACTCTTCTTTTTATATTGATTTTGACGGAAAGATCAGTGTTTTATGCGATTACGGTATGGAAAATGCATACCTTGAATGGGGTTGGGACAGCCCGATCTATGATGCGGGCACACGTGAACCCGATATTCTGTGTTATTCACATACTCACGATGACCATTATGATCCGGAGCGTGCCGCAGCTTATAACTCCGCGCGAATCATGGGAGATATTGATACGAATATCTGCGGATTGAATATCCGGTCCATTCCATCCTCGGAAACCGATATCAGTCGGTATGATAATTATTCGTATCTGTTTACCTACAAAAACATTCGTATTCTTCATCTCGGCGATTGCCAGGCGGATATCATGATGATCAATGATCCCGCCCACAGGTGGGTTCTGGAACAACGATTCCCCATAGGGTGCGATATTGTGATCATGCCGATCGAAGGAACACAAAAATATTTACCGCAAGCCGTGAAAATGGCTGAACTGCTGGAACCGAAGGTGCTGATCCCAACTCACTATTGGAGTAACGAATACAAACAAGAATTCATAGATCAAATGATCCCGGTTTTTTCAAAGAAAAATAAAGTCCTGAATATTGATAATTTTGATGGAAGCGAATTTCTTTATCATAAGAACAAGTCAAAAGAAGACTTAACTATACCAATGCTCAAGCCCTCTGCCCGGGAAACCGGATAAATGCCCGAAATGTAATAAAATAAAAAGATTAATAAAGTTAACGGAAAATCTATAAGTATAGGGAAAAAGGAGAAGAAAATGAAAAAAGTGATGGTTTTTGTCATGTTAATCGTATTTGCAACTGTTCCGATCTTCGGAACAACCTGGGATGAGATTGTAGAAAGAGCAAATAACGGGGACGCGGAAGCCATGAGGGAGCTGGGAGCGCAATATTATCAGGGAACAAATGTTGCAAGAGATCTACAGGAATCTTTCAAGTGGTTCCTAAAGGCTGCCGAAAATGGAAATATTAGTGCGCAATATGCTGTTTCGTATTTGTACGAAAATGGAGAGGGTGTAAGTCAAGACTCTGCTAAGGCATTTTACTGGGCTAAAAAAAGCGCAGAAAATGGTTATGAAGACTCATATACAGATCTTGCCTATATGTATTACAGAGGCTACGGTTGCGATGTGGATTACGAAAAGGCAGTTTATTGGTATAAAAAAGGTGCCGAAAACGGAGAAACGGCTGCTGAGCACTCGCTCGGATATATGTATATGGAAGGCGAGGGGGTTGAGAAAAACACGAATGAAGCTATCTATTGGTATAAAAAATCTGCAGCAAAAGGCAGAAAAGGATCGTACTTAAATTTGTCAAAAATGATATATGAGACTAAAAATGAATACGATTACCCTTTAGCTCTTAAATACCTGAGGATCCTGGTGGAAGAAGATGAAGATGATGACGCACAATATTATTTAGGCCTTATGTATGTGGACGGTCTTGGTGTTGCTAAGGATCCTTATGAGGGATTCAAATGGATCTTGAAAGCTGCGGAACAGGATAATATAAAGGCCATGTATAAAATATCGGATATGTATGAAGAAGGTATTGGAACAGCAAAAGATTCTACCAAATCCGAAGAATGGTATGATGCCGCCGTAGACGCAGAATGGGGTTGGCTATATTGGCTCTATTAATTAAACGCAAAAAAGAGCACGGTGCGAATAAGAATTGATCCAAAATTACAATAACGTCCTTAATTGCACTCTCGGGGCGATTATCTGGAGAGGGAAGCTCAAATAAATAAATTATGTGTGAATATTTCTTGTAAACAAAATATGAGGTATAAAATGAAAATCAAACAAGCCGTGATCATGATCTTGGCCTTAATGATGATCCTTGGTGTCAGAGCTTACGCGCATTGTGAGATCCCCTGCGGTATCTACGGTGACCCTATGAGGGTTGACATGATCAGAGAAGATGTCGAGACCATTCAAAAATCCATGAACATGATCGACAAACTTTCAAAAGAAAAGAAGATCGATTATAATCAATTGGTACGCTGGATCAACAACAAAGAGGAACATGCAAACAAGATACAGGAAGTCGCAACTCAGTATTTTATGTTCCAGCGAATAAAACCCGTAGATCCTTCCGATAAAGAAGCGCGTGCAATATATTTGGAAGAACTTGAATTAATGCACAGGATCACGGTGCTGGCAATGAAATGCAAGCAAAGCACCGATCTAAAGCACACAGAAGAGATCCTGGAAAAACTTGACCGTTTTGAACATCTTTATTTCGACGATCATGAGCATTAACACGGTTGAAATGTTGTAGCGTTTAAATGTTGATTGAAAAGATTTCTGATCAATATTCGACCTTCACTTCGACTGTTCTAATGTTCTATGGTTCTTAAATCGAAAGGGTACTCATAACTTATCACTCATAATTAAAAAAGGCTCCGTTTGGAGCCTTTTTTATATTATTTGGAAAACTTTAGAAACTTAAGTCTTTCCCCTGTATAAGCCTTTCACGCTCGGGGTCGATAAGGCCTCTCCACGCTTTGTCCAAGCGGCCTTTGTTGAAAGCATTGATAGCATTTTGTTTATCGTCCAATTTTGCATAAGCAACGCCAAGCTCGTACCAGCCACCGCCAAAGTTGGCTTTTGCGGTTGTGACCTCTTTGGCAATATCCAGTGCTTTGCGATATTCGCCGGAACGGTTATAGGCAAATGCCAGACGATAATTTGTAAGATATTTTTTAGAAGGGCTGGGGATCAGTTTTGCAGCTTCGGTCAACTGAACGATCGCTTCTTCATAACGCTCCTGGTTGTTCAGCAGTTCACCATAGCTTTCACGAGCGGCAGGGGAATCCGGTTCTAATGCAATGGAGGTCTTTAAATTATTCTCAGCTTGACTAAGTTTGTTCAGAGCAAGATATGTCTGACCGAGCGTCGTATAGGCCTTGGCATAACCGGGATCAAGAGCAATTGCTTTAAGAAGGGCATTTTCCGCTTTTTCGTACTGCTTGGTACGGCGATAAGTAGAGCCCAGATTATACCATGCGGATTGGTTGTTCGGGTCAAATGTAACGGCCTTTTCCATATTCTCGATCGCAGATGAGATATCACCGGAACGTAACTTGATATATCCAAGCATTGAATAAGCCGAACCGAACTCAGGATTTAGTTTTAGACTGGTTTGAACTTTTCTTTCAGCTGTGATCATATCACCCATTTTCAAAACCTGCTGAGCTTCCTGAAGAACTTTTCCGGCAAGAATATCCTTGGCTTTAGAGTATTTTTCTACTGTGGGAGCTAAAATGCTCGCCTTGTCGAAATTATCTCTCGCCGCATCATAATCGTTTTCCTGAATAGCGACGAATCCGAGCCTGTAGTATATTTCCGCAACCGACGGATTTTTTTCGATCAGCTCGTTATAAACGCGCTTTGCCGCATCATAATTTCCGGAATCCACTTCGCGCTGCGCATCTTTTACCTGATTGATCAGGTCGCGCAGTTCGTCAAACTTATCCCGGTAAGATTGTTCGGAAGGACTGAATTCGATCGCTTCACGCACAAGAGCCTGAGCTTCACTGAGATTGCCATACATCAATTCGATCTTGTGATAAGTATAAAGAGCGGGAGCAAATGTAGAATCTTGTCCCAATGCTTCATCAAGGATGGTTTGAGCGGCGGCCGCATCAAAATTCTCAAGCAAAAGTTCAGCTTGATCCACTTTCTGCTGTAAAGCTTCATTATCGGAATCTTGTGAAAAAACAAATGAAAACAGACTTGTAACGCAAATTGTCAGTATCAAGACTTTCTTAAGGTTCATGTTACTTCCTTTCATATGTGGCGTTTTCATACACCCTATTTTAGAGTGCCCAGGGCGGGACTTGAACCCGCACAACCGAAAAAGTTACATGGCCCTCAACCATGCGCGTCTGCCAATTCCGCCACCTGGGCAAAAAACATGCAAATATATGCAGTTAGACTAAAATTTCAAATCTTTATTTGCTTTCGGTGGGCTCCGTAGGAGTCGTTGGCTGCTCAACTTCAACGTTGCTGGGCATGGGGAGTCCGGATGCTTGTGTCGCAACCTGTTTGCCGGCTTGCTGTTGAACAACAGACTGTGTTTCTGTTGTATTGCGGCGAACAACAACCAGGTTAATGACCATGATCAAGACAAAGAAAGCAATACCTGCCCATTGTGTGAATTTTGAAAGAAAAGTTGCAGTGGAGCGGCCGCCCAGAACGGATGAACCGCCTGTCATGGCCGTCATGCCGTCACCTTTTGATGATTGCATTAATACGGACACGATAAGCAGGATAGCAGTAATGATCAGTAAAATGACTAATAACGTGTACATTCTCTATTCCTTTATGATGTTAAATTATCACCGATTTCGATCATCTGGAAGAAATCGTCAACTTTTAAACTGGCCCCGCCGATCAGCAGGCCGTCAATATCCGTTTCGGATAAAAGGGCTTCGGCGTTTGCCGGTTTTGCCGATCCGCCGTAGAGGATCCTCATCCGGTCGGCAGTCTCGTCGTTTGTTCGTTCAGCGAGGACCTTACGAATAAAACGATGAACGTCCTGCGCTTGTTCCGGTGTTGCCGTCAGGCCTGTTCCGATAGCCCATACGGGTTCGTATGCGATGACGGTTTTCAGTATTTCTTCAATACTCAGATCTTCAAGTGCGCCCAAAAGCTGGGTTTTGACAACGTCTTCCGTGATGTTATTTTCACGCTCTTCTTTTGTTTCACCAATGCAAATCAACGGAGTGAGGTCGTATTTAAGAGCCTGTTTTGTTTTTTTGTTAACGCCTTCATTGGTTTCATGAAAGTATTGGCGTCGTTCAGAGTGGCCGAGCAAAACATACGAGCACTTTGCATCAACCAGCATTTCTGCGGAAACGGCGGCGGTATAAGCACCGCGGTCCATATAACACATATCCTGAGCGGAAATGTTAACGGGTGTATCGCCTAAAATTGAAACCATTGCCGGAATAGACGTAAAAGATGGCGCAAGTAAAATGTCCACCTTATGATTTTCTAAGCCTTTGGCTTTAAACTCGCGGCAAAAAGTTTCCGTTTGGCTCGCGGTTTGATTCATTTTCCAATTTCCGGCTATAAATAATTTTCGCATAAAATCCCTTTAATATTATTACTTGCAGTCACAATTCGGACAGCAAGGTTTTTTACTTATTTCGGCAACGGCCGGCAGTGTCAATCCGGAGATCAATTCCAATGAAGCTCCACCGCCTGTGGAAACGTGTGAGATCCGATCCGAAAAACCGAGTTTCTTAACAGCCGCGGCGGAATCGCCACCGCCTACCAGGCTGATTGCTCCCTTATCCGTGGCATCTGCGACTGCAGCGCATACGGCTTCGGTGCCTTTAGCAAAATTTGGCATTTCAAAAACACCCATCGGACCGTTCCAAAGTACGGTTTTACTGTCGGCAATGATCTCGGAAAATTTCTTTACGGTACGGGGACCGATATCCAAACCGATCTGATCGGCGGGTATTTCGTCGACGTCCACAATGGTCGAAAGCGCATCATTGTCAAATTCGCCGGCTGTTACGACATCAACGGGCAGCAGGAAATTGACTTTCGAATCTTTAACGGCTTCAAGGATCTCTTTTGCCAGTTCGACTTTATCTTCTTCAAGCAAAGACTTCCCGATCTCATAGCCCATGGCCTTATAAAAAGTAAAGATCATGCCGCCACCGACGATCAGATTATCGACCTTATCCATCAGGTGACGGATCGTATCGATCTTACCGCTGATCTTGGCACCCCCGAGAATGGCGGTATAAGGACGAACCGGGTCTTCAAGTTTATCTTTTAGATAGATCAGCTCTTTTTCGAGCAAAAGCCCCGACACAACTTGTTTGAAATGCTTTGCAACGCCCACTGTGGAGGCGTGTGCGCGATGCGATGTCCCGAAGGCATCATTGACATAGGCATCTCCGAAAGAAGCGATCCTGGCGGCGAATTCGGGTTCATTTTTCTTTTCCTGTTTATAAAAACGGAGGTTTTCAAGAAGCAATACTTCACCCGGTTTAAGATCGGTTGCCTGAACGGCGGCATCCTCGCCGATGCAATCCGCTGCAAATTTAACGTTAATGCCCAGAAGTTCACTCAGTCGTTTTTGAACGGGTTTTAAAGAAAAAGCTGCTTCGTAGCCTTCTCCTTTAGGGCGTCCGAGATGGCTCATGCAAATGACCGATCCTCCGTCGCCCAATACTTTTTTTATGGTTGGAAGTGACGATACGATACGGAAATCATTCGTAATGTTCCCATCTGCATCAACAGGTACGTTAAAGTCTACGCGGATCAGGACCCGCCGGTTTGAAAAGTTGACATCGTTCACTGTCAATCGTGCCATAAGTCCTCCATTCGGTTTAGCTTGGAAATATAATACATATTTATAAAAAAAGAAGTTTTTTTTCAATTGACAATTGACAATTGTCAACGGTAAAGGCAAAAGCAATTGGGAAAGAGACAATATCCGAAAACCAATAACCTTGTTTATTGAGCACAGACGTTACACCCTTAGCTTTTCAGCCCTCAACTTATCAACCATCAACCATCAACCATCAACCATCAACCATCGACTATCAACCATCGACTATCAACCATCAACTTTCTTGATTTGAATTGTATTTTTTAGAATTATTGTATA
>CAYVLJ010000081.1:0-1032 GCA_964452375.1 uncultured bacterium
ATACCGATAAT
This sequence comes from uncultured bacterium, assembly GCA_964452375.1. Lineage (GTDB taxonomy): Bacteria > Fidelibacterota > Fidelibacteria > Fidelibacterales > Fidelibacteraceae > M50B103. Next base: position 12 of record CAYVLJ010000081.1, read on the forward strand.
ACTTTCCTCGGCAATATCTTCTATCTTCTTAAGTTTCTTGGTATAACCACGCCTTACGGCCCAGTTTACTAGCCAAGTGCCGATAACAATTGCGGAAATAATGCCAAGAGTTGCGGATGTCAGAGCATAATCGCTTCCGTTTTCCCAATTAAAAGAAGTGAAGAGATCCGCCAGTCCGGCAGCTGTTCCATGACCCCCTTCAAACCCGATCGGAATGATCACACCAAAATAATCAGGAAGTTTAAAAACAGGTGCAATGATTAGAAGCGATATGCCGAGACCAACAACATATTGACCCCAGGCTACGATCTGACCGTAAGCTAATTGAGGGCCGCTTTGATCCCATATTTTTGATAACTTTGGTATTTTTACGCCCAAAAACAGACATGCGAATATTATATTTATAAGAAAACCGGGTAATTTACTCCACCCGGCGGTAACACCCGCAGGCAGATTATCTCCGGTTAATTGTATAATGACAAGACCTATCAATCCGCCGATCACAGCTGCAGGTAAATAAAGCCGCTGGAGCAATTTGATCTTGACCCTAAGGATCTTTCCGACTACAAGCAGAATGCATAAAGAACTAAATGATAGAACAATTACCATAGATGTTCCCTATTTAAGAAGAATCATCTTGCGGGTCTCAACATGACGACCCGATCTTAACTTATAAAGATAAACTCCTGATGACAGATCTGCCGCATTAAAGTCAATAGAATATTCACCTGCAGTCCGATACCCGCTTATTAAGGTTTGGATCTTCCTTCCATTGATATCATATATGCTGATCTCAACCTCCGAGTCGGCGGTTATAACATAATCAATTGTTGTAACCGGATTAAAAGGATTCGGGTAGTTTTGCTTTAATTCAAATGACCGGGGGACAACCTTTTCCAAAGCCACCGGCGATTCCAACAATTTCTGGTCGGTATATATCCGGTATTCACCGGGGGCAAGAGTTATCCCGGCATTGCCGTCGGTAACGTTCAATGTATCATCTCTGAAATATTCATACCAG
>CAYVLJ010000081.1:1042-1395 GCA_964452375.1 uncultured bacterium
AGTCGGCATAGGCAATCATGTTGTCCAGCTGTGTGAAGATTATTTCCAATGCGACGGGCGATTCGATCAATTTTTGATCCGTATAAATTCGATATTCACCCGGAGCCAGTGTAATTCCCATATTAACATCCGTCACGTTGATGGTATCGTCCCTGAAGTATTCATACCACGGACCGCCATGCACAAAAGCCGCCGTAGCCGTTTGGGTCACCACATCGAAATTCCCAAGGATCACGGCATTGGGCCCGATCCCGGATAGTTTGATCCTTTTACAAGCTACATTATTACCCACATCCAGATTTACACCGGAGGCCGAACCGAAAACATCATAATTTGCCCTTAGGAAATTCATA
>CAYVLJ010000081.1:1444-2742 GCA_964452375.1 uncultured bacterium
GGTTTTTTACCGGTTCTTCCGTTATAATCTATTGAATAGCTGTATCCCAACTCACCAAACTGCCAGATCATCTTAGGTCCGGGAATACTGAGCAAGAAAACGGCAGAAAGTTCAACGCGGTCCAGACCGGTATCTTCGATCTTGATATTATAGGTGCCGCTGCTGTTCCCGTATTCTTTGTTCTTATACATCATTCGTTCTTCATCGTGACTTTCCATATACCCCACAAGATGTCTCCAACTCCAGCCGCGAGATCCATGATAGACCCCACCCAGATCAGATGAAGAGAGATAACCCATGCTTGCTTCGCAATAGTTGTGGTTTCCGTTACCCCAAAGCATCATGCCGTAATTGGATAATACTACCTCTTCATCATTATCGGAAAAGTGTTCAAGTATGATATAAGCGGACGGATCCACTTCCCATATCTTGTCAGCCATGCGTTTTAATATAGCGACACGACTGGCATCATAATTACCCCAATATCCGACATTGGTACCGGAATTGGTTTGTGTAAAACCTTTTGAAAGATCGAAGCGATATCCGTCCACGTGATATTCTTCGATCCAGAATTTATTAGCTCTATCAAGTATATATTTTGTATGAATACTTTCATGATTGGCATCATTGAACACATTGAAGGGATGACGCGCAGTTGTATTGAACCAGGGATTGTCCGAGGTCGGCGCACCATAAGTTCCTTCATTATAAAGACGTACCATGGGATTTTGGCCAGTGGCATGATTATAGACCACATCCAAAATGACGGCAATGCCATTCTCATGACATGTATTGACAAACTCTTTGAATTTTGCGGCCGTCCCGTAATATTTATCAAGAGCAAAATAAAAAGACGGGTTATATCCCCAACTTTCATTTCCTTCAAATTCACAGACCGGCATCAGCTCTATGGCAGTGATCCCCAAGTCCTTGAAATAATCCATTTTATCTATCAATGATTGATAGGAATGCTGATAAGTAAAATCTCGTAACAATACTTCGTAGATGACTAAATTATCTTTATTGGGTTTTTCCCATTCATCATCCGTCCAGACAAATGTCGGTAATGAAGTAAGATCAACAACACCAACAGGGAAATCTGTTTTATCTTCGGGATACTGTTTCAAGTCCGGATAAACCACAGAGGATATATACTCATCGTTCCAAGGATCCAAGATAAGCTCACTGTAGGCATCGGCAATACGAATTTCTCCATCAACCAGATACTGAAAGCCGATCAGACTATCGGGTAAATCCTCAACCGACAGCCAAAAAACTGTTGAATCCACAGTCGGTTC
>CAYVLJ010000081.1:2785-4800 GCA_964452375.1 uncultured bacterium
GAAATCACCTATCAAATAGACAAACTCTTTTCCGGGCGCAAATAATGAAAAAGTTACATCCGACCCATTAACCGTGATACCGTCCTCGATACCTGAAGGCCGGGGAGCTTCGTTTTCTGAATATACGGCAAGGCAAACTGATTCCGTTGTATCAACCTCTGACCCGTTCATAATAACCGCATAAAGATAATTCAATCCTTCTGTTAAAGAAAGCGGTGAGATGAATCTGTCCATACTATCGGTGTTGGTCACTGAAAAAAGATAATTATCATTCAAATGTAACAAGATCGAGTTGACTTCCTGGTTAACCCCAACCACAACTCGAATATTTTCGGTTAAAGAAGAGGGAATGAAGACGGGGGAACGTTCGGGTTCACCGTATTCTATCACATTAGAGGGCTCAAATATTGCGGCCATCAAACCGGGTTTATGTATATCCAGGAACAGGTCTTCGCTTTGCGGACTTCCTGTGGTTCCCCGAAAAACGAAAGCCAATTGAAGGATCTCTTCTGTTTCGGGACAATCATAATAATCACGCGGATATCCTATTGTCAGTTTGTAAAGGTTGTCGGATATTTTGACTAATTTGTTCTTGTCAATGTTCGTAGACGGCCAGGTCGTCCAGACATAATCCCAATCATCGTTCCCCTCTACGATCAAGCCTGTATGGGCATAGATAGAGCCGGTATAATCTTTAAGTCCCTGATCACCTTTCGTGGCATCAAAATAAACCACTATTGAATCATCGACTGTAGGAAAAGCCGGTTCCGAATAGATCGGATATTGTGCATATGCAAAAGCCGTGATTACGCAAAACAATAACGCTATTTTTTTCATATTTTTCCCTTGTAGAGATATTAATTAGTATAGGTTTTATAATAGTTTATTTTCGATAATATTTCAAGAGAAAAGCTAAGAATTCGGGGTTATGTGATTAGAAAGTCGTGGTTTTGTATATTGGGAATATCCTTTGTTTTAATAAGGGTCCGTAATTGCAGATTACGGATCACAGATTTTAAATTCATGATCGAAAAAAACAATATTTTCAATTTGCATTCTTCTATTTTTTTATCTTATTAAACAAAATGTGATCCATATCACACATGTAGAAAACGGCTTGATAGAAATTTATTTCTTTATTATTTTTTTAAAGAATCAGCAAATAATGGGGGACAAATATGAGCTATAATATCGCTTATCATGTTATGCTGCGTGCAGAACACGGCAACAAAAAGATCGATCTGAAAAACGAAAGATTGGTCAAACACATCTCGAAAATCTTAAAAGAGAAGAACTGTAAAGAATACTGTCTTGGTGCACGTTACGATCAGGTCAATATCTTATTTTCCCTTAATCCCGAACTTTCTTTTAACGAAGTGCTGGATTCAATTTGCACATCTGCGGAAAATCTGATCAGAAACGATTTGCCGATCAATAATTTTTATGGTTGGAACAAAGATCACATCGTTTACACTCACAGCACGCATTTCATGAGACATATCATTGATTTTATTAAGGCTGATGATGAAGAATATCAGGAGGAACGGCGGGCAAGAGAAGCCGAATTCTATGACAGGGCAAAAAGAGGGTGGTTGTTTGACGACCTTGATCCCGAATTTGACGATCTGATATTGTTGGATCACGAGAGTTGATTTATTTGTGGAACCGCTCTGCGGTTCACATTTAAAAGGGTTATATCTTCTATTATAGTTGAACCGCTCTGCGGTTCAACTTCATATAATTCTTCATGAATGATAGATCACCTGTGAAGAGCGACTACAATAGAATTTAATAACCAAACCAATATGAACCGCAGAGCGGTTCCACCTTAACAAATTCCGTATTACGTTATATCCCCGGAGGGGATGAACTAAAATAGAATTTAACGACCAAACCAATATGAACCGCAGAGCGGTTCTACCTTAACAAATTCCGTATTACGTTATATCCCCGGAGGGGATGAACTAAAATAGAATTTAACGACCAAACCAATATGAACCGCAGAGCGGTTCTAC
>CAYVLJ010000081.1:4900-9098 GCA_964452375.1 uncultured bacterium
TGAACTAAAATAGAATTTAACGACCAAACCAATATGAACCGCAGAGCGGTTCTACAGGAGGTTATTATGCACACCTACACAAAGATCATTTATCATGTCACATTCCATACCAAGAATAATCGCAAAACGATTAATAAGAAATGGGCTGAAAAGCTATACAAATATATTTTCGGAATATTAGGAAATAAAAAATGCTTTTGTTATCAGATAGGGGGAATAGAAGATCATATCCATATTGCATTTTCTCTCCACCCCCAAATATCCCTGAGCAATTTGATACATGATATTAAACTATCCTCTACAAAATATATTAAAAATGATCTGCATATCCTTAATTTCGGCGGCTGGCAAACCGGATATGCTGCAATAACACATTGCGAAAACACACTGGAAAAATTAAAGATTTATATCAGAGATCAAGAGATACATCATAAAAGCGAAAATTCTCGTGATGAATATATTCGACAACTAAACGATGCGAATATTGAATTTGATGATAAATACCTATTTTAATTTTAGAACCGCGCTGCGGTTCCATTTTCTGAATAAAACAAATCTATTAAAGTGTATCCCCTACCTGGGATCATATTTTTGGAATCATTATTTCTAATTTATCAACCTTTTATATCCCGAGAGGGGATGAACGGCAATAGATCGAGATCCTGGCTATATACCCCACCACAGAGCGGTTTTACAAGTAAATGCTTTTCAATAAAACCTGTTTTTTATATATTACCACGTAAAAAAAATACACAGGAACGGGAGTATCCAAATGTCGCCTTTTCAAACAACACTTGCTATTCTGATCATTAGTATAATTGTTTCTTTTTTGTACGGTCTTTTTACAAGGAATTATTCAACGGTTGATCGGTTGTGGTCAATTCTTCCGGGAGTATATGTCCTCGTATGGATGCAGGAATTTGCTAATAATCCGCGATTTTTCATAGCATCTATCATTGTTATTGCCTGGGCTATCAGATTGTCTTTGAATTTTGCCAGACGCGGCGGGTACAACTTCAATTTGAAAGAAGGCTTTACAGGTGAAGATTACAGATGGGAGATCATGCGTGAAAAGATCCCAAATCGTTTTATGTTTGAACTCTTTAATCTTTTCTTCATATCAGCTTTTCAATTGGTTCTGGTATTTGCAATCACATTGCCGTTATATACGGTAGGACAGATACAAGCACCTCTGGATAATGTTGATTATTTGCTTTTCGGATTACATATTTTATTTTTAACTCTTGAATTGATCGCCGATAACCAGCAATACCGTTTTTATTCAGAACGCGATTCGGTCGAATTCAAGAATTCACCCCGGCATCAGCTTGGTTTTAACACTTTTGGACTTTGGAAGTATTCACGTCACCCCAATTATGTTTGTGAAATGTCCCAATGGGTTATCGTCGCCTTATACGCATACCGATTGACAGGTGAGGCGATTTCCTTAATAGGTGCCGCTGTTCTCATCCTGCTATTCGTGGGCAGTACCAATCTTGCCGAAAATATCACATCTCAAAAATACGAACGTTATCCCGATTGGCGATCGATATCGGCGGCATGGATAACTTTTCCCGGAGCCAATTTAAAAAGAAAAAAAGAGTTTTTCAGAACACTGAAATAATAATTTAGAATTTAAAAATACTTTCTAAAAAACATCTCCCGGCACATTAACAATACGGGTAGATGTCATTTATGTAGTTATAGTTTGATCACTTTCGCGCTTGCGGAGATAGGCGCGGGACAATGATCATGATCTCATCCTTGAGGCGGGATGGATAACTAAAAATTACACTCTTTACGCTTATTTCTGACTATCAGACATGTAAGCGTGTTTACGTATGTTTATAATGCCGGGAGACAAGGAAAAGGAATGAAAAAAATTTAATAACCGGTAAAATAATTGTAGTAGTATTGCGGAATGAATAATCCACCTTTAATTACTACAGAATTATTTACATCTCTAGTTAATTTATTTTTACTCATTATCATATTTGGCCACAAAATATTTTGCTGTTTCTTTATTACCCACTTCGCCCCTATCTTGAGAAGAAATTCCCGAATAATTTTCCAAAGTATCTAAAAGTCCCTTTTTTAGATTCATTCTCAATGCTCACTTTTTAAAATGCTTGGGTTAGCATACTCGCATTTAATACTCTTTTGCGGTAAAACATGACAATTTTCTTTTAGCATAAATAACATATAACTCCAAATTTAAACAATCACACCGGTAATTTAAATTACCAATACCAAAGCGCTTAAATTTGTCTCCGCAATTTATCTTCAAATCAAGCTTCAATAATATACAAAGTATATTTTGTAATTCAAATATTTTATTACCTTATTCTTCATATTTTATCATACTTTTCTAATTTTTCATTTATCTTTTTTCAATCGGTTTTCATGTTTTGCAGATCTAAAATATTTTTAATTATTTATCATCCGATTTCGGTACGATATTTTAAATATTTATTATAACCCGTATGTTTTGAAAATCGTTTCATGTAATTTGCAAAAGAAGCTAAAACATGAGTAACTACGCAGAAAAATCAATAAAGTATACGACATGGTCGGAACACTTTCAAAAGAAAACCCCGGTATTGCCGAAGGGTTACCGTTCTAGGTAAAGCCACGGCTAAAGACGGTACCCTATCTCCCAAAACCAAAGAACTGATCACTCTCGGTATTGCTATTTCCATCCGTTGCGAAGGCTGTATTGCTTGTCATGTAGGAGATGCCATCAAGGCCGGCGCCACACATGAAGAAATTATTGTAACTATCGGCGTGGCGGTATTAATGGGTGGCGGCCCATCCATTGTCTTCAGTCATAAAGCCTACGAAGCAATGGAAGAATTCTTGAAATAAAACTAAAGCTTTTATTAAGATAAACAAAAAGAGCTCCGAAATTCGGAGCTCTTTTTATATTTCGATCGTATTTAGTGATCCGTAATCGTATTACGTTTCACTTCTACCCTCCGTAGCTTCAGCCGTAGGAGGATTATACGATTTACTTCATAAGAACCATTTTCTTAACGATATTTACGTTATCTGAGGTCAGTTTGTAGAAGTAAACGCCTGATGCCAGATTAGAAGCATCGAAGTTCACATCGTAGCTGCCTGCATTCACGTAACCGTTAACCAATGTTTTAACATGGCGGCCTGCCATGTCAAATACATTCAGTCTTACATCTGCACTTGTCGGCAGAGCAAAAGTAATGGTTGTGGTCGGGTTGAACGGGTTCGGATAATTCTGAGTCAGTTCAAAGTTGGCGGGAAGGTTTTCAACGCCAACGCCCGGTGTCGGTGTCCAGTCACTGTAGAAGGCCGGGTTGATGCTACCGAAAGCTATATAGAGATAGCTTTCAGCCTGTGAATCATCAATATTGACGATATGGTTGTTACCATAACCGCCTTCGCCGCCTTCATTGTCACCACCGTTAATACCGAATTTACATTCCTGACCGACCGTATGGCCGCTGTCCGGAGACATAACATATGTAATGGTGTAAATGGTATCGCCGGCTGTTGCATCACCGTGAGTTCCGTCGTCATACATGACGCGATTGGTGTCGTTCATCAAGGATGAACCCCAGCCTGCCCAGGTACCTTCACCGAAATTGGAGAAAGGTCCATTCATGGCTACGCCGGTGATCTGCGATACGTCTGAGATATCCTGCGAACCCTGAATATCTTCAAGCATCTTTCCGGCAAGAACCGTTGCATATGCAGGACGAAGGTCACATTCGACATGAACCGTTACATTCTGTGATAAGAGGTTATTGTTACGGAAGAAAGGCATACGGCGTTCATCGGCATCACTGCTTGAAATGTCAGCAACTTCTTCATCGCCGTCGGCAATGATCACACGGCGGCGTTCAGCGCCATTGACCGAGCTGCCGTCATAGTTAAAGTTGTAGTAAACTTCGCGCTGTTCCGTACCATCCTTGATCAGATAATACTGATAATAGAGGTAATCGCCGAATGTCAGAGGAACGTCGGTAACCGAAGCCGAGTACATTTGAGTACCGCCAATATGCACCATTTGTACCGTAAACACTTCTGTTGAACTTAATTCATAACCGTAGCGAAGCTCAAGGGTGTCACCGATCTCAAAACCATTGTTTTCAACCGCACTGGACATATCAACACCAAAAACGATGTCGGCACTGTCCGTACCCGTGAAATTACCACCCGGAAT
>CAYVLJ010000082.1:0-8981 GCA_964452375.1 uncultured bacterium
AATAACTTTTTCATCGTTTTCTCCTTTTTTTGTTAAATACGACACATTATGCACATCTTTGCATTTAATTCTTGCCGATTATCCGTAACCGTCGTAATTTTTCTGCGTATCGCTTATGCAGATCTTCGAAATATGAGAGAACCCGGGCTGAATTGTCCTTGCGGAGCACAACCTTGTTCACAATGCTCTTCTTGACCCCAAGATCTCGGGCTATATCCGTTTGCCGGAGTCCCGCTACGATCAGGAGCTCTTTCAGGTACAAAGTATCGGCTTCCGGATTTCCACATAGAATGGGAGAATCCGGTGTTTTTACGGTTTTAACCTTCATGATCACCTTTCTCTTTTATGATACGATCTGCTGAGTGTTTTTAAAGATCTAGGACAGGAAATTAATTTTAAACATACGTATCATTCAAATTTTGAATTCCTGTCGTATTTGGTGCTGTTTTTTGATGCACATTATTACATAACTATGAAATTTTAAGTATTATTGTGCGTATTGTCAAGTGTTTTATGTATGATAATACATATTTGAGTTGGGGATTTTATGTCTATCGGAGAGCGTTTAAAAAAGATCAGGAAGGAACTGGGACTCAGTCAGGAGAAATTCGCAGGTGAATTGTCAATTCATTTAAGGTCATACGTCTCATATGAGAATGAACAGCGGACTCTGCCCCAAAACGTCTTGTTAAGATTGGTCCAGAAGGGTTACAATATCCATTGGTTATTGACCGGTGAAGGAAAGATGAAGTTTTCGGGTGTTATTGGGGATCTAAATCATCCCGAATATATGATTTCAAAACACATCCCGCTTATTTCTGACATTCATGCAGCTTTTGCGGATAAAGTTCTCCCCGTTACAGGTTTAGATGATAATATGATCGATCGGCCTGCCGGTAATAATGACCCTTTTACCTATGCAGTTAAGATTTCGTCACTTCAAGATAAAAGTATGTCTCCGGTCTTCTCTCCCGATGAGACCATTATTCTCTCCCCTATGGAAACAGTTGTAAATAATGATAAAGCCGTCATAAAGTTGAAAAATGGCAAGATCCTTTTCAGGGTCATGCAATTCAAGGATTATGATATAGAGCTTATCAGTATTAATCCTCAAATCCCGTCTACGACCATTCCGGCAAAGAATCTTGTATTTGCGCATAAGGTGATCGGAAGTTTAAGGGTTTAACGTTTAAGCGTTTAAGCGTTTAAATGGTGAATTATTGATTCGTTGAAGTGGTATATAATTATTTGAATAGTAAAGACGGAGTAATACTCCGTCTCTTTTTATATGTTTGAGGAATGGTCTGTGACCATTCCGAACATTATTTATCAATTAATTGTATGTTGAGGTCCTCAAGTTGTTTTTCATCCACACTGCTAGGTGCACCATCCATGGGTGATTGCGCCGTGGTGGTCTTTGGAAAGGCAATAACGTCCCGAATGGAGTCCTCACCTGTCAGTACCATGATCAACCGGTCAAATCCGAATGCGATCCCGCCATGCGGCGGTGCGCCGTACTCAAAAGCACCCAAAAGAAACCCGAATTTTTCTTTGGCTTCTTCAACAGAGATACCCAGTGCTCTGAACATTCTTGATTGCAGGTCTTTTTGATAGATACGTATAGACCCTCCACCGATCTCATAACCGTTAAGCGCCATATCATATGCGCGGGCCTTTACAGAAAGAGGATCGCTTTCAAGTTTATCGATATCTTCAAGTTGCGGTGATGTAAAAGGATGGTGACGGGCAACCAGTCGGCCGGTCTCAATATCTTTCTCAAACAGGGGAAAATCAATAACCCAAACGGCTTTGTATTCATCCTTTTTCACTAAGCCAAATTCTTTTGCCAGAGCCGTTCTTAAGGCACCCAATGTGATCAGAGCCGTTTCCCATTCGTCCGCCATAAATAAAATAAGATCACCGGCTTTGGCTTCTGTTGCTTTTAAAAGCAATTCAGTGGCTTCTTCATTGATAAATTTTGAGATACCACTTGTAAGACTTTCTTCACTTACTTTCACAAATGCCAGGCCTTTGGCGCCGTATTTTTTAGCAAATTCAGTCAACTCATCGATTTTTTTACGGGAGAATTCCGAACCGCCGGGCACAGGTAATGCGCGAATCACACCCCCATTTTCCATGGCATTATGAAAAACGGAAAATTCGGTCGCTTTTGCAAAGTCTTCAACATTCTTGATCTCAAATTCATATCTGATATCCGGTTTATCAGAACCGTAACGCTCCATGGCTTCATGATAAGAAATAACAGGTAAGGGTGTCGGGATCTCAACTCCGATCGTTTCTTTGAAAACATCCGAGATCATATTCTCCATAACACTCATGACATCTTTTTCATCAACAAAAGACATTTCACAGTCGATCTGTGTGAATTCAGGCTGACGATCGGCTCGAAGGTCCTCATCGCGAAAGCATTTGACCAATTGAAAGTACCGGTCATACCCGGCAACCATTAACAGTTGCTTATAGGTCTGAGGTGATTGAGGCAGTGCATAAAATTTACCCCGGTTTACACGTGAAGGAACCAAAAAATCACGTGCCCCTTCAGGTGTTGATTTCATCAAAACCGGTGTTTCGATCTCCATAAAATCATGATCATTCAAATATCGCCGGACGGATTGTGCCGCCTTATGCCGCATATTCATATTCTTTTTTAAGGTCTCCGTACGAAGGTCAAGATATCGATATTTCAGTCGCAGATCTTCAGATCCGGTTTCTCGTTTTGTTATCTCAAATGGAGTAGGTTTGGCCTTATTGAGCAATTCAAAATCAGATGCTTCTATCTCGATGTCACCGCTGGCGATCTTTTTATTCACATTATCTGACGGGCGTTCAACCACAGTTCCTTCAACTGCAATAACATCCTCATTATTCAGATGCTTCACAATATCAAGGATCGAAGAAGACAGATCTACATTGAATCGAACCTGGATCAATCCATAGCGATCCCTAATATCAACAAAAAATATTCCACCCAGGTCACGACGGGTATTGACCCACCCGTTAATCTTAACAGCTTTACCCACTAAACTTTTTGACAATTCACCGCAGGTATGATCACGTTTTATACGCATAATACTCCCAATATTTACGGGATAAAATACATGAAAATGCAGTTATTTCAAATGCTTTCTTTTAACTCACACAAAGTCACAAAGTATAACAAAGACACAAATCTTTTTACAACCGCAAAGGTTCATGAGAACACAATAAATATTTTTTTAAGAAACATTGAACAGTGTTTAGAGAATAATCTGATTGAATTAACAATGGAGTCATTCTCTTTTGTGAGCTTAGTTTACTTTGTAGGTATAATTAATTCTTAGAGGCTTTGTGGTACTTTGTGACTTTGTGTGAGATATTGTGCCTTGTTAATTTTTATATTCTAGCCGAAGATCAATTGCATCAGATAGGCAAAACCGATCCCTGCATAATTCCCGATGATCCATCCGGCTATGCCGACCAGCATACCGGTCATGATCACTTCTTTATTCTTTAAAGTTGCAGCTACAACAGGAACGAAGGGAGGTGAATAGACCAAAGCTGTCATTGCAACAAGATGAGTATCTTTATCGACATTGGTCAGTTTTGATACAAGAGTATGTATAATGAACGACAAGCCCAATAGAACAGCAACATATAGAAGCGTTACAGGCGCCGTATCAACCAATTTTGTAATATCCGCCATAGAACTTACCACAAGAGCAAAGATTAAAAGCAAATAATGCCCCAATTGGAATGTCATACGAATTTTTCTGATCTTCGTAATAAAAGAAGAAAGTATTCCTAAAGTTGTAATGATCAAAATTGCGATCACAGAGGATAATTCACCGGCTACTTCAGGGTCCATACTTTTTAACAGCATTCCTTCGGCTAGAAGGCTGATACCGCCCCCAATAGCAAATATCACGACAGCAATTCCAAATGCACCCAAAAGGGGCCAGAAATCTTTTTTGTTGTAACCTTTGAAATATGGTTCAAAATTGTCTTTATTAATTGTATTCTTAACTTTTTTACCACCAGGAAGTTTGAACGAGGGCAGGATCTTTTTTAATGCTCTGGGAATAACGGTTAATATTAATAGAAAAAGGACGGCGCCGACAAACACGTCAGATGTATGAACAGCTATGTAGTTCGTTTGAGATATCTTCAATGCAGATCCGATTGCAGCCAGATTTGGGGTTCCACCGGTATAACAACCGATCAGCATACCGGCCATTTTGTGAGCTTCGCTACCTAATTTGGTTTGAAAAATAACATAGGCAATAAATGAAGCGACAATAACCGATAATAATGCTCCGCCAAATGATTTAGCGGCCAGTCCTGCCTGTTTACCCCACCCACGTAAATTCAGTGAAAAGAAAACCAATGGTAGAGCAAGAGGAATGGTCAGTGTATTGAAAATACCCTGCACATCACCAATATTTTCAGGAAGTATTCTCACATTACCGATCAAGATACCAATTGCGTAACAAATAACGATGGCTCCCACACTATCCAGGAATTTGTTTTTAGAACAAATCCAAAGAATGAAAGCCGGACAAGCTAAAAAGAACAACGACCATAGAATAGTTGATAACATAAGAACTCCTGTGTGTATTTACTTGTGCGTTTAAATTTAATACAAAACGTTAATTATTTAAATGTTTTTTTACAATCAAATGCTGTGAAATAATGTTGATGATTCTAAAACTGTTTAATTCGAGTCGATCATAACAATTTAATTCGAGTCGATCATAACAATTTAATTCGAGTCGATCATAACAATTCAATTCGAGTCGATCATAACAATTCAATTCGAGTCAAATTATTAGTCTTTGATAATTTTATCTTTCTTACTTTAACTTTAGTCTTTTGCCTTGTTTTGGTTATTGGATATTGGTTATTGGATATTGTCTCTTTAAATTCTCTCATGAAAATTGCCCTTGTCCAAACACCGGTCGAAGATTTTTATTATACAACTCAAAGATCTTATCCTTTGGGACTTACTTATCTTGCTGCAGCTCTAAAAGATCTGCCGGTAAAAGTGGAATTAATCGACCTGGTTACGGATCATGGACGGCAAACAATACCGATTCCAAATAATTTTAAGCCGATCATGGAGTATTTACCATTTGACCGTTCTCCCATCGCGGCTTTTCATACGTATTATCATTTCGGCTTATCCTGGAAAAACGTAGAAGAATTATTCAAAAACAATCAATTTGATCTTTATGCCATATCCTCAAACTTTTATACCTATTCCGAAGAAATTCTGGCTATAGCTGGAATAATAAAAGACAGCAATCCAGAAGCCCTGGTTCTGGTCGGCGGACAAAATGTCGGTCCGGAACATGATCTTTTTATATCGTCACCCAATATTGATATTTATATCACCGGAGAAGGTGAATATGTATTCAGAGAACTGGTCATTGCTTTACTCGAGAACAAACCGTTTTATGGTATAAAAGGCATATGGGATCCTTCAGCAAAACAGTGGAATGAAAATCCTTGTCACTTCGAATTTAAGTTCGACCCGGATGCCAGTCTGTTGACTGTCAGTAAGTATAAAATTGCCGGAGATCCGGCCAAAATGATCTCGACCACACGTGGCTGCCCCATGGGATGTCGTTTTTGTTCGGTGTCTCGGACATTTGGGAAAAAGATAAGATTAAGACCTATTGATTCTATTATGCATGAAATGATAAAAGCATATTCAACAGGAGTCCGGGCGTTTGACATTGAAGATGATAATTTCACTTTCAACAGATCACATTGCGTTGATCTTCTTAATAAAATAATTGACTCATTTAAAAACAAAATAAAACTTTATGCCATGAATGGTTTGTCTGCCGAACATCTTGATGAAGAGATCATCGAACTGCTCAAGAATGCGGGTATGTCGTTGCTAAACCTTTCGATAGCGACGAGTTCGGAAAAAGAACTGAAGAAACTGAATCGTAACACAAATATTGACCACTTTAAGCATATTTCAAGATTCGCTTCTGAAAATGGTTTAAAAGTAATGGGGCATTTTATATCAGGACTGCCGGGGCAAACACTTGATGAGATTCTTAATACAATGAAAATATTGACTGAATTGCCCTTAGTTTTAGGTATTTCCCCTTTTTATTATATTCCCGGAATGGATATCAATGTGCCTAATATTCCAAAGTCTTATAAAGAGGCACGACTTACCCGTTTCTGGCCTGCCGACGACCTGCTCGATGAACTTGATCATATTACTCTTTTCAGACTCTCACGATGGATCAATTATCTTAAAGACCGCCTAAAATCCAAAGGAATTAGCAAAATCGCGTTCGTGAATATTTCGAAAATATTTTTTGACGACTTTATAATTGAAAATCTTATTCATAAAGGAAGGATAATGGGGCTCGATTCAAAAAATGATCCTTTCTCACATGTTGTTTCCAATAAGGTAATTAAACGTTTTATTTCAATATTTAGTAATTCATATGTATATTCCGGATAGTAATTAGGGAGAATTTATGAAAAAATTAATTATTTTATTGATTTCAGGAGTCATTATGTTATCATTGTTTGGATCAAAAAAAGCATATGCCATAGATTCATTGGATGTGATCGAACTTGTTTCAATTGAAAAAAATGCGGGTATGCCTTTAATGCAGGCCCTTAATGAAAGAAAGAGCTGCCGGTCTTTTCAAAATCAGGAACTTTCTGATAAGCATTTGTCAGGTTTATTGTGGTCCGCCTGGGGATACAATCGTCCCGATAAGAAAAAAAGAACTGCCCCCTCTTCAATGAATAAACAAGAGATCTCTGTCTATTGTTCACTCGAAAATGGTTTATATCTTTACAATGCCGAAAAACACCAACTGGAACTGGTCTTAGCCAAGGATCTTCGTTCCTTGACCGGAAAACAACCGTTTGTAAACTCCGCACCCGTAAATCTAATTTTCGTTGCAAACACCAAAAAACAATCGTCTTCCAACTCCAGTTTTGCCAATGTTGGGTTCATATCTCAAAACGTTTACCTCTATTGTGCTTCTGAGCATCTTGGGACTGTGGTACGCGGATGGTTCAACGCCGAGAAACTCCACCAAGCCATGGGTTTACAAAAACATCAGTCAATAATTCTATGTCAAACAGTTGGATATCCTAAATAGTGACTGGTGACTGGTACTGATTTTTTGTTTTTTCTTTACAAATAACATAAATTTACCTTAACTTTTGTGTTGCTTGAGCGTTCAAGCCAAAAAAGAAAGGAAAATGCACATGGATGGAAAAGATTGGAACTACTCTGATAAGGTGAAAGAGCACTTTTTTCACCCAAAGAACATCCTCGAAATAGATGAAAAAGATTATAATCCCGATGGGGTTGGCTACGTAGGTTCACCTGCCTGCGGGGATATGATGAAGATCTTCATTAAAGTCAGAGACGACCGCATTGCCGATATAAAATGGCAGACATTCGGTTGTGCTTCAGCTATCGGCTCGACTTCCATGCTTTCGGTCATGGTTACACGCGATGGCGGTATGAGTTTGGATGAAGCTTGGAAACTAACACCCGAAATGATCATCAATGAGCTCGGAGGATTACCAGCAAACAAGATCCACTGTTCCGTTTTGGGTGACAAAGCGCTTCGTGAGGCCATAAAAGATCATTTTAAACGAACCGGACAAGAAGATCGTATTCCCGATGATGACAAATCGCGGGTTATATGTGAATGTCTGAATATTACTGAGGATGACATTCGCATGGAAATCCTTGAAGGGGTCAAGGATTTCAAGACACTTCAGGAAAGGACCAAGATAGGTACAGTATGCGGAAAATGCCAGGACACGGCAAAAACACTTGTTGATTTTTACGTCGGCCGTTATTATACCGATGACATTTATACAGGCGATAAGAAATAGGTGAATCATGATCTATCTGGATAATTCTGCAACTACTCCGCTGCACCCCAAAGTAAAAGAAAAGATCATAGAGACATTGGATCTTTTCGGAAATCCAAGTTCCATGCACACGAGTGGCCGTCAAGTTCGAGCATTGGTAGAAAATAGTCGACGCGAGATCGCCGATTTTTTGAATTGCGATCCCGATGAAATAATCTTTACAGCGGGAGCATCTGAGGCAAATAACACTGTTTTGAAAAGCGCTACAACATGCTGTGCTTTTTGTAATGAAAGCCGCGGTCATATCATTACATCTAATATCGAACATCCTTCTGTAATGAACACCCTTGAATGCCTGTCTAAGCAACATGTGGATGTCACTCATATCAAAGTCAATTCAAAAGGATTGATCGATCCCAAGGATGTAGAAGCCGCCATCAGACCCGATACCATGTTGATCTCTATCATGTATATCAATAATGAGATCGGAACTATACAACCGATAAAAGAAATTGCAGATATTGCCAAGAAACACAATATTCCCATGCATACGGATGCCGTTCAGGCAGTCGGCAAGATCCCGATCGATCTTAAAGAATTGCCAATTGATTTCCTTTCCATGTCCGGTCATAAGATCTATGCCCCTAAAGGGATCGGTATTCTCTTTAAAAGGAAATCGTCAAAAAGCATTTGTCCTTTGATCACGGGGGGTCATCAGGAAAAATCAATGCGTGCCGGAACTGAAAATACACTTGGTATCATTGCCCTCGGTGAAGCTGTGCGACAATGCAAACTTGAAATGGATGAGAATGATAAACGTATTAGAAGCCTTCGTGATAAACTTGAACAAGGCATCATGGATAAGCTCGATCATGTCATTGTGAACGGTGATCCAAACCATCGTGCTTACAATATCACAAACTTATCTTTTATGAATATAGAAGGTGAATCCATCTTATTACGTTTAGACATGCATGGCATAGCCGTTTCAACAGGCAGCGCCTGTTCCACTGGCTCACTGGAGCCCAGTTATGTCATTACATCTTTGGAAGTCGATCCGGAGATAGCTCACAGTTCCATTCGTTTTTCACTTGGTCGCCAAACAACAG
>CAYVLJ010000083.1:0-644 GCA_964452375.1 uncultured bacterium
TTTTAAATATTATAGTGCATGTTACTGACAGGCGCACACATACTGCTTATAGAACAGGATCCAAGGACCATAGAAAGCATCCGCCAAGGTGTTCTGGCCCCCTATGAACTTGACATAGAAAAGAGCGGAAAATCCGGCATCAAAAAGGCTTCATCAAAGGAATATGATATATTTCTTATTGACACTGAATTGCCTGATATGAACGGACTGGACGTCATGGCCAAGATACTTAAATTATATCCGGAAGCCATTTGTGTGATGCTGGGACAGGATCCCGATATCGATACGGTCATGGAATCGGGGCGTATGGGCGGTTATGATTTTTTAAAAAAACCACTTAAACACCATAAATTTGAACGGCTGATTCAACATGCAACGGAACGACGCTGGTATATCCGCGAAGCACGAAGGCTTGAACAAGAAAAGAATACAAACCTCCTTGCCATTTCGGAAGAGCAATCCAGGTTGCGATCTGTGATCAATTCGATCGATGACGGGTTGATCATTACAAATAACCGTCATGAGATCATTTTTACAAATCCACGTTTACATAAACTTATTGATGTTAAACGCGAAATACTTGTGGGTGAAAAGATTGTTGATATTCTTCCCCAAAAACTGCAAATACAGATCAATTCGATCTT
>CAYVLJ010000083.1:705-8844 GCA_964452375.1 uncultured bacterium
GAATGCACCCGCTTGTTCGATTAAAGAAGAAATCGTAATAGAACCGCCGGCCAAACTTGTTGTTATGGCAAATTCAACACCTATCTTAGATGATAATCAGAAATTAATCGGGGTTGTTTCGGTTCTTCGTGATATCAGCGAGATCAAAGCCCTTGAACTCTCGAAATCGGAATTCATCAATATGGTCGCCCATGAGCTGAAAGCCCCTTTGGGTGCGATCAAGGGATATCTTGAGATGGTCGTTGAAAAACAGTTGGGCGATAACGAAGAACTTTATCAACAATATCTAAAACGTTCTTTGAGCAGAAGCGAGGCTATGCTGGCTTTATTACAGGATCTGCTGAATATTTTTCGTATGGATGCCCAAACCGTTCGCCGAGAGATTGAAAAACTCGATGCCGGAGAGCTTCTAAGAGAAACACTTGAGTTCTTTGACAATAATATTCAAAAAAATCATTTATCACTTGAAACAGATATTAAAAACAATCTGTTTATTGAAGCGGATCGCGAGGAGATCAGACGAGTATATACTAATCTTATTTCCAATGCCATTAAATACAATAAACCTAAAGGCAAGATCAGGATATCCGCCGGATCAAAAGATAATAAATTCTATGTTGAGATCGAAGATACCGGTATCGGGATGAAACCCGAGGAAAGTGAACGTCTTTTCGAAGAATTCTTTCGTGCTAAAAATGAATATACACGAAAGATCAGCGGAACCGGCCTGGGAATGACCATTTTGAAAAAGATCCTCGATGAATATGATGGAGAGATCACTGTAAATAGCGAGTACAAAAAAGGATCGTGTTTTAAAGTAAGATTGCCGTTGGCAAAGTAGCCCGTCTTTTAAGAAATATTTCATGATAAATGAAGAGACGGAGCAGTGCTCCGTCTTTCCATCTTACTTCGAATATTTTTCTTTATATTAAGTTTATTTATATTCGCAGATCAATTCCAAAATCGAATCTGTGATACTTTCGGTTTCCTGTGAACTTAGCAGATGTCCATTTACAAGAAATGAAAAGACGATATTCTCCCCTGCCCCCGTTTTTGTGTAACCGCTCAGACCTCGAACGTTCGAGATCGTTCCGGTCTTGGCGAAAACCTTCTTTTCAGCTGCCGTTCCTTTCATTCGGTTTCTCAAGGTTCCGTCCACACCGGCAATGGGCATCGCATCGATCCAAACATCTTTAAGGTCGCTACGATACATGCCTTCCAGAATCTTAACAAGTATCTGCGGTGAAATATAGTTGTAGCGGGTCAAGCCCGAACCGTCAACATAGGCCCAACTGCCGGGTTCTACACCGAATTCGGCATAGACCGAATCCATGATCTCGCGACCCGCATCGATGGAACCCATGCCCGTTTCATGCCATGAGAGCACGCGCGGCATGGTCTCGGCATACATATTCTGAGAACGTTTCATCAGTCGCTCCGCAACTTCGGAAAGCGGAACGGAATAATAGTTCGCTAATTCATTATAATTATCATCTGCCGGCGCATGTACCCAATTCTCAATTTCATCGCAATCAACGGCATTTCCGTCTACCTGGATCCCCTTGTTTTCAAAAACCTCTTTTAGTACATGTACATAAAATTTTGTCGGGTTATCGATCGTGGGAGTGCGTTCGGTCGTATCGCTGCCGACAACAAGTTGACCGCTTAATGTAATATCATTGGAATAAAAATTCCGTTCAAGATTAATTCGATTATAGCCTTCTTCCACAATTTCAAAATCATCTTTCAACGTAAAATATGAGGATTCCACATTCGGGATCAATACGACTTCACCATCAAGTGTTGAGGGTGGTACGATCTTGACATCAACATAATTTTCGTTGAATTGCAAAGGTCCAAACTGTGCCGCGTACCAGACCTGCAGATAATCCCATGCCCAGCCTTCACCGATGTGTACGTCATCAAAGGCGTCGTCATCACCGATAATATCACCGGTAATATGATAAATACCCATGTCGTTAAGCTTGTCGGCCCAAGATTCGAAAACGCTCGTTGAATGACCGACATATTTTTCATACATGGTAGGATCGCCATTGCTCCATACGACGACATCTCCGTACAAAACCCCATCCTTGACATCCCCCTTGGTCAACACATGTGTCTCAAAACGAAAATCCGGACCCAGCACTTTCAGTGCAGCAGCGGTTGAGGCTATTTTGTTATTGGATGCCGGCATAAACAAACGATCTTTATTGTGGGCATACCAGGTCTCATCCGTATCCAGAGATTTGATCATTACGCCCCAATGGGCATGCGCAAAAGCTTCATCGTTGAC
Source organism: uncultured bacterium (assembly GCA_964452375.1). Taxonomy (GTDB): domain Bacteria; phylum Fidelibacterota; class Fidelibacteria; order Fidelibacterales; family Fidelibacteraceae; genus M50B103. Next base: position 3,002 of record CAYVLJ010000083.1, read on the forward strand.
CAAAGCATCGATCTTTTTCATCATATCATTAAAATCGCTATCGCCTTTTTTCTGAATAGCTTGAGATAAGGTTCCACATGAGAATAGAAACATGCTAATAAACAATAAAATACATAAACGCTTCATGAAATATCCTTTCTTAATAGAATTCAAGCCTAATTTACTGGAAAACAGGTATGAACTGAAAGATTTTTATTGAAAATTAATGTTAAGGTTTTCTTAAATTCGACTCAAATGTAACATTTCGATTCGACTCGATCTTAAAATTTCAATTTGACTCAAATGTAACATTTCAATTTGAGTCAAATTGTAAGCATAAAATAATAATAATAATAAAGACGCGGTAAATCGCGTCTTTACATATTTCATAATGTCTTACATAATACGTCTTTATTCGTATTCCTTCATGACAGCACAGATCAGAACGAGTTCATCTTTAGCCGAAAGATTTCGATACTGGTGTTTTTCCCCGGGATCGATCAAGCAGAAATCGCCTTCCTTTACGGGATGCAAATCTCCGCTTTCATCTTTTATGGCACCGCGCCCGGAAATAATGTAGTTTACATGTTCTGAATCATGCCGATGATAAGGTGTGTGTCCGTTCGGACCGACAGTAAAGACCCTGAAAGAAAAATTGGGGGTGCTGTCTGCACTGCCGATAGGTAATTGTTTGAACACATCCTTTACGCCATCCATTTCCATGGGCTTTTTATTTACGTTCTTTAAAGATTTAATGATCATTTTGGCTCCTATGATTTAGAAGGAATAGCTAAGTCCGAAAGTGAAGATCTCTTTGAACTGAATATCTGTGCTCACATCTCTGTCATAGATCAATTGCGTAGAGATATTGGCAGAAAGAAAATCATTGATCTTCATGCCAAGCAGCACATCCCAGTTTACATCAATGGCAAATGGTGATCCAAAGTAATTGACAAAGAATTCACATTTTGTGTTAAAATGTACATTTTTAAATATCTCGGTTTTAAATCCGATCTTCGCTAATCCACCAAACTCCAATCTTGTATTTTTGCCGGTTGCCACGCCATAGTCTGCAGGATCAATGATCGGGTCAAAAACTAACGTCATTTTTCCTGTTACGGGCGATGCCATGAAATAGAATTTTTCACTAGGTTCGTATTTCATCCCGAGTGACAGCAACATATATGCAGGTGCCATGAATGAAGATATTCTGACCGTATCTGCATAACCGTTCATCATTTGGGTTTTAAAGCTATACATACCTGAATAGTACCATTTTTTTGCGGCTTCATACCCGAAAGTGGACGAAAAATCAATTTTATCATCCGTTTTTTGGCTTATCCCGGCTTTTATCTGTACTCCATAAGCAACATCAAGATTATTCTGCCAGGTCAATTTTTCATATTTGTAATTCACGAAATAATTAAAATTAAAATTCAGGGCCGTAGCATTATCACCCCCGGCTTTCCAATTTATCATTGCCGCCTGAGAAAATTGCAAAGCGCCCATTCCGCCGTTTTTCCATTTTTCAACTTCCGTTTCCTGAGCAAATAATGTAACAGACAGAAGCAAAACAACCAGCATGATCAAAAGTTTTTTCATGATAATCCTTTCAGTTTTGATAAAAAAATCCTGCGAGTTAATTTCGCAGGATTTTTCATGATAATCAATAATTTTTTAAGATCGAATTATCCTTCAACAAGTTCTTCCATTTGAGTAACGATCTCACTAAATAATTCAAGAGCCTTGGCAATGGGCTCGGGCGTAGACATATCAACACCCGCTTTTTTCAAAAGTTCGATGGGGTAATCACTTGATCCGCTACCAAGAAAAGCCATATACTTTTCAAGTGATCCTTCTTCACCGTCAAGTACCTTTTTGCTCAAAGCGGCTGAAGCGCTGATACTTGTCGCATATTTATAAACATAGAACTGGCGATAAAAGTGAGGAATGCGGCTCCATGTCAGTGCGTATTCCGGATCGATCTCAAGAACACCTTCGTAATACGATTTTAAGATGTTCATATAGGTCTCATTCAAAGTTTCAACGGTTAATGGAATACCCTGTTCAGCAAGGCTATGTGCTTCGCGTTCGAATTCGGCAAAAAGCACTTGGGTATAAAGCGTTCCCTGAATGTTGTCGGCCCATTGGTCAAGCAATGAAAGTTTTTCATCTTTATCTTCGATCGTTTTCAGCATGTAATCCATTAACAGAGCTTCATTGAAAGTCGAAGCGACCTCTGCAACAAAAAGCGAATAATTAGACGTTGCATAGGGTTGATTCTGCTTTGTGTAATAGCTGTGAAGCGAATGACCTAATTCATGAGCCAGCGTAAATACGTCATTGCGCGTACCGTTGAAATTCATCAGCATATAGGGATGCGTATCGTAAGCGCCCCAGGAATAAGCTCCGGAACGTTTATTGCGTGTTTCATATACGTCAACCCAACGGGAAGTCAGGGCTTTTTTTGCATCTGCCTGATATTGGGGTCCCATTAGTTCGAGAGATTTAACGATAATATCAACAGCCTCTTCGTAGGTATATTTTATTTCCGATTCCGCAGTGATAGGAACACTGGTGTCATACAAATGCAATTCATCAATGCCCATGATCTTTTTCCGCAGATTCATGTAGCGATGGAGAGGCTCCATGTATTCGTGAACCGTTGCGATCAGGTTGTCATAAACTTCTACCGGTACATTATCGCCGTCCAGCGCCATTTCGATACAAGAATCATATCCTCTCGCCTGAGCGTAAAAAATATCTTTTTTGATCGAACCGCGATATGTTGCGGCAGACGTATTCTTGAATTTATCAAAGGTACCGTACATTCCCTTGAAAGCTCCGCGCCTAACCTCGGGGTCCTTTGATTGAAGCAGTCCATAATAGCGGCTGTATGACAGCTCGATCATATCACCGTCTTCATCCTTCACTTCCGGAAAAACAATGTCAGCCTGTGTCAGGGCTTCACGGATACCGCTGAATTCGCGGGCCATGTTCCCGGCCATGGAAAGAAGCTCTTCTTCACGTTCGCTCAAAATATGCTCTTTTTGACGTACCATATCGTCAAAAGCGTGCTGATATTGCTTTAGGTAATCCGACCTGGAAACAAGTTGATTTAATTTATTGGTGGGGATCTCCTGGATCTCCGGCCACAAGAATGCACGTTCCTGAAAAAATTGCTGGTTCAGGCTGGCAATTCTGCTAGCTAATGCCTGTGACGTCGTGTTCTTAGTATCCTGGTCTTTCAGTAGATGCGCCGATACATAAAGCAAGTCTAACTTTCTTTCAAGTTCTTCGGATTCCTGAAGACACTTTTCAAGATTTTTACCTTTGGAAAGTTTGCCTTTATAATCTTTCAGACTTTTAAGGTTTCCTTCTACATAGGCATAATCCTTTTCCCAGGCATCGGTGGTGGGATAGATATCCGCTAAATTCCAGCGGTACTGTTCCTCGATCTCATCGCGAGTCGGGATGCGTTTTGAATTATCCATTTCACCGGCAAAAGACACCGTGAAAAGCAATCCCAGGATCACGATCAAGCTCATCAGTCGTTTCATACGTTTTTCCTCTTTTTAAAAAATTCCGCACCTTTCAGCAAAAATCGAACAAAAATATAATCATTTTTTATCTGCTTTGCGATATGAAAATATTTTTTATAAAAGATTTTGTTTTGACTGTGCTTTTTTTTAATATTCATGTTCTTTTTCAAAAATTTTTTTAATGTTATAAAGTAGGAGTCAGAGATGAAAACAGACGTATTGGTCATAGGTGGTAGTGCGACCGGCCTTGTTGCAGCCATGACGGCCAAATCCAATTTCCCGGAAAAAGATGTTACCGTTATCCGCCGGGAAGAAAAGGTCATGATACCCTGTGGTATTCCTTATATTTTTGGTACGCTTGATACAACAGATAAAAACATTCTGCCTGATGGCGGACTTGAGAAACTCGGTGTTAATATTCTTGTTGATGAAGTTCTTACCGTTGATACCGATTCAAAGAAATGTAAGACCGAAGCAGGAAAAGAGATAGAATATGATAAACTTATCTTCGGTACGGGTTCGATGCCATGGGTACCTTCTTCGATCGGCGGACAAGATCTGAAGAATGTTTTTACGGTTCCTAAGGATAAGATCTATTTAGACACTATTCTAGAAAAAATGAGCCAATTTAAGAAAGTTATTGTTGTCGGTGCCGGTTTTATTGGTGTAGAATTCTCTGATGAATTCAAAAAGAAAGGTATCGATGTCACCTTGATCGAGGTTTTACCTAAGATCATGGGGACCGCATTTGATCCGGAATTTTCAGATTTTGCCGAAGAAGACCTGAAAGCCCGTGGCGTAAAGGTCATGACAAGCACAAAAGTCAAAGAGATCAAAGGCAAGGATGTAGTTGAAGGTGTTGAGCTTGAAGACGGAACAGTTTTGGAAGCTGATGCAGTTATTCTTTCAATCGGTTACAAACCCAATACCAAACTGGCAAAAGAAACAGGCTTGGAATTGAACGAATGCGGTTTCATCAAAGTTGATCGTTATCTTCGCACAGGCATTAAAGATGTTTACGCTGCCGGCGACTGTGCAGAAAAACATGATTTTGCAACAGGCAGGGTCAGTGGCATCATGCTTGCTTCGACAGCATGTGCCGAAGCACGCGTTGCAGCAATGAACCTTTACAATCTTTCCACTACAAATACTTTCCGCGGAACAATAGGTATTTATTCAACCAGCATTGGTGAAAAAGCGTATGCCGTTGCAGGGTTGACAGAAACCATGGCCAAGAATGAAAGTTTTGATTATGTAACGGGTACTTTTGCCGGTATAGACCGTCACCCGGGCTCACTTGAAGACACCTCAAAACAGGTTATCAAATTGATCGTTCAGAAATGTTCAGGCGTAATTCTCGGCGGTGAAGCGTACGGTGGCAAGAGCGTCGGTGAATTGATCAACGTGCTTGGTTTTGCCATCCAGGGACGCATGACACTGAATGATCTACTCGTAGCTCAGATCGGTACTCAGCCTCAGCTGACGGCATCGCCCGCCGCTTATCCGATCATTAAAGCTGCGGAAGTATGTAAAAAGAATATGAAATAATATTCAAATACTCTTTTTTATTTCCTTAAAAGGCAGTTGATTTTCAGCTGCCTTTTTTATATGGCTTGTTAGTTTTGACTCGAATAATTCGACTCAAATTATTCGAGTCGTTTTTTTTGAATCAAAACTATTTTTGCTATATTATTAAACAATAAATAAAGGTTACACAATGAACATTGATAAACTCAAACAACTCGAACATGATTTCCTGGCAAGATACCCCGAAGGATTCGCCTCTCCTGAAATGAAAGAAGTTGTAAAAAGGCATAAGCCGGATAAAATGTACAAGATCGCTCAGGAAAGCTTTGAAGACTACAAATTCGATAATCCGGAATTCATTATCGAAAAAATGATCGAGATCGTTTCCAAGTCTTCCATGGTCTCTCTTTTTGAAAAACCTAAATTCAGGGATTATGTCAGATACTTCGAAGCCCATGAAAAAGAAGCCTTGTCAGATGCCCTGCGGGAATTTCTTCATGGTAATGAAGAAGCGGGATTCGAGACAATGGTGGAAATACTTGGGAGGGTTAAATTGGCTAAGTGGACATTGGTTACAGTCTTTGGGACTTATTTCCGGCCAACGGAAGAGATCTTTGTAAAACCAACTACAACCAAAAATATTATTAATTTCCTTGAATTAGATGATCTGGTTTACAAACCTCGTCCCAGTTATGCGTTCTACAAACGTTACCGTGAATATATTATGGAAATGAAAAAGCACGTGGATCCCTCCCTCTCCCCCAGCAATGCCGCATTTACGGGGTTTTTGATGTT
>CAYVLJ010000084.1:0-7309 GCA_964452375.1 uncultured bacterium
GATCCTTTTTTGTGACCAAAAAGCTCCGATTCGATCGTTCCTGCGGGAATGGCCCCGCAATTCACGATCACATATTTTCCATGCTTGCGCAATGACAGGTTATGCAATGCCTTCGCAACCAGTTCTTTGCCTACACCGCTGTCGCCGTAGATCAATATGCTGATATCAGAAGGCGCTACCTGTTCAACCACCCGGATGACCTGCTTGATCGCGTCAGATCCTCCGATGATACCGTATTTTTGTTCTATATTTCTCATGGGCATATAATAATGAAAGAATTCCTGATATTCAAGTTAATGTTGTCATTTTGGCAGATTTTATGACACAATTGTTTTGAATGTTGCAGACAGGATAAACCTCCTGCGCCAAGGCTTACACTTTCGCTTTACAAGCTACGGTGCACAGGCCGGCGGGCAGGCAGGAAAAACATCTGTGGATGATGAATTCTCTATTACGCTAACACGCTATTGCCTTATCGCGCTAATACTCAACCCAAATACTCCGAACCTCGAACTCCGGTACAGATGAAATTGCCGGAAAAAAGAAAAGACGCGATGAATCGCGTCTCTAAATTTATAAACTTGTTTCACGTTTTACTTCAACGCCTTTAAAATATCCTTCGCTTCCCTTACTTGCGGTGATATTTCCAAGCTGTTCGCTGTTTTCTCATAATAAAGTTTAGCTGTGCGGACCATACCCATTTTCAGATAGACATCGGCGGTATATTTTAGTACGATCGAGCGATACCAGGAATATTCCATCGCATCAAGTTCATAAACATGGTTAAAAAAGCCAAGAGCCTCCACATTATCTTCTTTGAGCATGGACCTGACCCCGTTCACATAATCCAATCTGGCCTCCCAGCCGATCTTATTATCCAGCAAACCACTCTTTAAAAGCTTTGAGATATGTTTTTTATGAACATCACCACTATTCCAGTTGGCTTCATAATAGGAGCATTCCGCCGCAATTGCACGAACCTCCAGATTATCGGGATATACTTTCAGGAATTCGGAGTATAATTCACGACATTTTTCATAATCATTTTTATCGTACATATAAATGTACATCAGAACGATAGCGGCTTCCCATTTAGCATAATTGCTGTACTGATATGCATCCCGGAGATCGCGGATCCCATCCGATTTTGAATTAGAGAAGAGATTGGTCATGCCGAAATTTCCACCGACAACAGACAGGTAATAGTCAAATGATCCTGTACCGAATTTCATTTCCGGATTTTCTTTATTGGAGTACCGATCTATCTCTATCTTATTGGCCAGTATCTTGGGAGCTTCTTTCAATATTTTAATATATTCCATCTTGTTCAGATAGATGCGCATCTTACCGGACAACAGAACAGTATAATAGAAAAGAGCGTCAACGTCTTCGGGATTATCTTTCAAATAAATCTCAAATATGGGACGATAGGTCATGATCACTTTATCGGCATCTTCCTGTGCTTTTTCGTAATGGGCATTGGCGAGGTTTGACCTTATAAGGGCATAAGAATAGAATGCATAATATGGAAAAGGATCTGTTGTATTTTTCATTTGTTCTTTAAAATAATCGATCGCTTCACGAAAACGATAATTATAGAAAAGATCAAAGCCTTTTTCAAAATTCTCTTCCATACCAAAAAGTCCTGTTATCAACAACAGGAGAATTATCATTACTTTCGGGATAATTTTCATTTTACCACTATGATCTTGGAAGGAACAACCCAGGCATATTTGAAACCGTGACGCTGCATGACGGTTTGCATGCTCATAGCTTCTTCGTTGTTTTTATAATTACCGATCCTGACTTTATAGTTCGGGGGCTCAAAATCCACATATACGGGCATGGAATACAAAGAATCCGCTTGTGCTTTTACACTGATCGCTTCATTTAAATTTTGTGTTGAGATCAATTGTATGCGATAGCCGGATATTTCAATGTATTCAATATTTGACATTGTGGAATCCATCTTAAAAACTTCATCATCCGCATACAAAATGGTTTGGAACTCTTTGAATTTGAATTTTTTTCGAACTTTTGAAGGATTAAGAAATTCCTGCTGCATGGTTTGTGCAAAAAGAAAACCTGCGAAGATCATGATGATAACAAATTTCTTCATTCTTCGATCACTCCAATGGCTGAACGTGGGATCCATCCAACTTTGTCATCAAAATACGATACATTTGACCATATGTCTTCAATATTTTTATTTATTTTCACTTTTGACCCTTCATGTAAAATAAATAGTACCGCCGCATCTTCGTCCGGTGCTGAATAGATCTGAACCTCGGGCTTTAGGATAATGGCATATCGCTCATTTTTTCTCTTTTGCGCCGTATTTATCGTTATAAAGGCAAATAGCATTATAATACTTAGAAAAACCGATAACACCGCTATATATGGGGCCTTGTTCGTTTCCGTTTTATTTCTATCCCTATATCTGAGTAATATGATTATCAGCACCATGAAAAAAGTTAAGAAACCGATGGTCATGATCGCAGTATTAAGTGGAAGCTGCTTTTGCATCTGAGCGTACCACCTGAAAAGGGGAAACATTTCCGGTAAAACCACCTTATCTACGAGCAGTTGTTCGGCAACCGATAAATTGTGATTAATATCAGGTTGCGAGGGCGCGATCAATTTAGCCTTTTCCCAATATCGGATGGCATTTCCCAGCTCTCCAAGGCGATAGTAAGAATTGCCTAAGTTATAATACAATTCCCAGCTAACCTCACCGCTTCTCAACATACCGTTAAATATTGAAATGGCCTCATTGTAATCTTCCGCAGCATAAGCCGATACGCCCTTTTTAAAGCTGTATTCCCTATCCATATCCCCGGCATAGAGTGAAATGCTCAGGAGTAATGAAATAATGACGATATTTAATGCTTTAAACTTCATTTTTTTCAATATCCTTGATCAGTTTCACTGTCTGATCCTTTAAGGCGTTCAATTGCGCATGTGAGAGCATGCCCGGAGCGTATTTATAGGTTTCAATGGTTTTAAAAACATCAGGAATTTCTTTATGAACTTCTTCAGATAGTTTTTTATCTTGAAGATATAACAAAAATGCTGTTTCTATCTCTTCCAAAACCTCTGCGGGCGGTTGATCATCAGTGATCTTATCTAAATGGATCATCGCATTTTTAAAAGCATTTTTATAACGTATCTGTTCAAAATTAGCTTTTTGGAATTTCCAAATCAGCTCCAGGATGATAAAAATGATCAGTAATCCGGCAGACAAATAATAAAATAGCCAGTTGATAGGCTCTTTTACCGGATCATGCCCGATATCGACGATGCGGTTCTCTTCCATCTGAATAAAACGAATATCCTTTGAAAGCAATCTGACTTCTTCGGGAGATAATCTTGAGGCGTAATCTCCCTCTAACTCATTATGCGACATGACACGAAGCTCAGGCAGATCCTTTTCCAAAGTTACGTATCCGTTTTTCTCAGTCGAGAAATATGTAAATCTTATATCTTCAAATCGAAAGGTCCCGGGTGTAGAAGGGATCAAAACATATTCCCAAGTGCGTTTACCCTTATAATCCGTATCGTTCAATCTAAAATCATTGTCAACTTTAGGTTCGAAAACCTCAAAAGCGTCCGGGAATACCTGTTTGGGAAATGCAAAATGTTCAAAATTCCCATGACCTGACATTTCGATCTTTAAAGCGGTTGCCTGATTTTCCGGAATGATCGTACTGTCTGTAAAAGTCGGTCCGGCTCCAGGCGGCAGAGGAATAACGTCCACTGTATCTGCGGGTGCAACAATATTAACATCTTTAGTGCTTGAACCAAAAAACGGGTCATCGAAGATCGTGCGGGATTTCCCTGTACGTTTAACTGATATCCTGAAGGGTTTAGCGGGAATTATGAATTCACCGCTGGATGTCGGGGTAAGGGTAAGGGTTGCAATATTCGCGATAAGGTATTCTTTTCCGTTAATGATCCTTTTTGATGAAGCCGGGGAATTGCTCAGATCAAATCTATCGACAATAAAACCGTCAATGGTCGACAGAGGATTCGTCGTATAATTCACAACTGTTTCAGCAGTATAAAGATAGTATTTCAGTGAAAATGTCTCGCCCTGGTATACCTGATCTTTAGTTAAAACGCTTTGAAGAAAGATCTCCGGTATATCAACCGCCGGATCACTCATATCAGGCGAAGGGGAATCGCTGACCATAACAGCAATAGGTTCTGTTTTATAAACATTGTTCTTTATCTTGAACTCATATGCGGGGATCAAAAGCTTTCCCGTTTTTTTGGGAATGATATCATAGGTGATCTTATTGGTGGATGTTGCCTTACCATTGACCCAGGAATAATTGGTAGAGCTGTAGGGACCGCCAACAATACTAAAAGTATCATGCAGTTTAAGGTCTATCTTTCTGGGTGAATTTTGAATGTTCTCAAAAGTAAAGGTGATCTGAACCTGCTCTTGTATAGAAAATCTTGTTTTAGATATCGTGCAAGTGGCTTTCTGCGCAAATAACACAACCGCAGAAAATAGTATTAAGAATACCGCTGCTGTTCTTCTTACCCTTACCATTCCTTGCTTCGTTTGATCTTTTTATGTTTTGCTTTGCTCAAGATCAATTTTTTCATTGATTCTTTTTCATCTTCTTTCATGGCATTTAGAATATTCTTCGCCTGTTCTTTAGTAAGATCTTGCGCCTGAAGGTCTTCTTCGCTCAATTGTGAGTCCTGTCGTTGTTGCTGCTGTTCCTGACCCTGTTGTTGATCTTGCTGCTGATCATTTTCCTGCTTTTGCTGATCTTGTTGCTGCTGCTCTTGATCTTGATCCTGTTCCCGGTCTTGACCTTGATCCTGATTTTGCTGTTGCTGCTGTTGCTGCTGTTGTTGTTGCATTTGCCGGATCTGTTCATACATGATCTTTGCGTTTGGATCGTTGGGATCATAGATCATGCTCTTCATAAAATGGGCCAGCGCTTCGTCTGTTTTTTGCTGTTGAAGTGCTATTTGACCTAGATTATAATGCGCTTTAGCAAGCTGGGTTTCATCTTCGCTTGCCAAACTTTGCATCAGAAGGGAATTCGCTTTCTCAAGATCCTGTTGCGCAAGAGCCGCCGTACCGCTGTTATACATGATCTTTTCATTTTCTTTGTCTTTATTCAGGCGTGCGTCGTAATAATCTTCGGCTTTTTTAAAATCACCTTTATAAAAAGCATTGATACCGGGATCCTTTGCGAAAAGCATCACGGTCAAGAGAGCGAATACAACGCTTATTCTAAAAATATTTGCTTTTAAACAACGCATACGCAGTTAAAATGATCTCTACTTCTTCTTGTTCCGAGTTCTATTTATTATCAGAACTTTTTTTACGTCCGTCTTGACTGACGGGTTGAAAAATATCCTGGTCATTTTTGAAAAAATCCAGAATTCGTTTCATCATGGCATTTCGTTCGTTTTCTGATATTATACATTCGAAAGGAAATCCCAGAACGACGGTATTGTAACTATCACCGTTCCATGCGACACCGGCAGAAACATTATTCTCCGAATAGCGCAAAACCGTAATAGCATTACTGTCATCTGCCGGTTCAATTCCATCCGGATTTTCAGCTCCGTAAATATCGGGATGAAAATCCGTTACGAATGTATAGTTCTTATCTTCGCCGAAAAGACGTTCGTTATTTGCATATACATAACCGCCCTTCGCGGCATGGTCCGTACGCCATTTGTATTTTAAAACTCTTTTGGCAAATGAGACTTTACTGGTATCGTCGAGAAGATCTGTTCCAAGATAGGCACCGCTGACAAAAACGTTTCCGCCCATATTGGTAAAATCCTCAACGGCTAAAGCAAAGGGTTTCGGGAATATTCTGAATCTGGGTTCTTTTATCGGCTTTGGCCAGGGTGTTGCCTTTTGTTCACCGTAAATGATATCCATGGTCTTATAATTTTCCAGTTCGACCATTCCCAGCGCTACCGCCTCATCTGATGCAGAATCAAACGAGTATCCCGCGGCAACAATGGATTTTCCATGCAAATACGGATAATCTTTGGTATTGCCGACAACGACCTGAGTTTCCATATCGCCATAACTGGCGCCGTTTCCCGGTGAATCGTCATCCAGCCATTTTGAATCTGCCACAAAATCGTATTGTGAACCGGTATAGCTCAGATCGTAACGGTCCGGAACGCTTTTCCCCCAGGCATCGATAAAACCGAGGTATTTATCAGTCTCGATCGTTTCGGGACCCGAGACTCTGTCAAACCCGTTAACCACAAGGATCTTTTCGGTTTCGGGGACATTGCATACCGAGACGATCTCTGATGGAAAGCTTTCTCCCCCGGCATTCAAAGCCGTAACTTTGAAACTATAGATCACTCCCTCGTCCACGCTTGGGATCATGCATTGTTTGTCATCCAGAAGAATCCCATCATCCCAGCCGCCGTTGTCTTTTTTAGTGTAAACGATATACTTTTCCGGAACTGCCGTTGGCTCAAGCGGATCATTGACGGACTGCCACTTGATCCTGATAACCTTACCGTGCAGGACTTCAGCCATCACGTGAGAAGGCGGCAAAGGCTGTACCACATATTCAAAATCGTATTGGGTTGCCAGGAATCTCAACATTCCTTTGTAAATGGAACGGGCGGCATCAAAACGAAATTGCGGATCATTGCCAAATTTCATATCCAGAAAATTATGATGAGAGTGAAGTTCCAGCAATGCTGCCGGTACATTCGGACGCCAAGCTTCGCTGTATCCGGAGTCCCACATTCCTCTTCGATTCCAGGCAGGATCATATTTGGCTTTTATATCTTCAACGATCTGCGTTTGAAGAATATCCGCCAAGTCACGGTTCACATATCGCGATTGACCGTCGGGAAAGGTCAGTTCGGCAGAATCACCGGGAGCATCCCAGTTGGTTTCTCCCCCACGCCGGCTGTAGATCAGTAAAGTTCCGATCACCGTGTCATTACGGGTTGTACCCGCGTCCGTGTGGAATGCAAAAGAAAGGTCGATGGGAATTCCCAGGCCGGCCGTATCTCTGTTCGCATTTGGACCGAAGGGGGCTCCTTTAAGGTAATTGACCCACTCGCCTCTTGATTTATAGTCATCATTATAATCAACGGTATCTTGATGGATATTGTAAACCATTTCCGGCATTCCGGCATATTGCAGATAATAACGCGCAGCCTCAACCCATCTGGGACGGCCGGATATCAGTCCGTTCCGTTGAATATCCCCCATGCCTCCACCGAACCGGACGGCATCTGTCGTAATATATTTTGATTGGCTCAAGCGGTTGGCCTTGATCTCAACTCTTCC
>CAYVLJ010000084.1:7319-8833 GCA_964452375.1 uncultured bacterium
GCCCATTTGTTGATTAACAAGAAATTCCGTCCTACCGCCGGCGTGATAAACGGTATATTTTGCATCATTGACATTATTGGGATCATGATGATAGGATATATAAACACAATACTCACCGTCTTCGGGGATATTTGGCTTATATTCTACTGATGCATATTGATCGTTGGCCAAACGTTTACGATAAGTTCCCATCACAAAGGGATTATCGCCCGACACGTATGGTTTTTCTCCAACTGCATAACCCGTACCGCCATTCTCCCATGAACCGTTCTCACTATACCCGCTTGCCGGATCATCGTTATCCACGATCACTTCATTGGTGTTAAAATCACGTTCGCGCGGCAAGAAAGTATTCGCGCCTGCATTTTCAAGCATGGGAACAAGGTATTGAAGTACATAGGAAGTGGGAAAAATATCTTCCACTATCTGAAAATTGCGTGCGCGCTGCCATTCCCAGCGATGCAGGGAATTTTCATAATACCAGCCGTGAGAATTCCATAATGCAATGTGCCGTCCAAAAAGACCTTGAGACGGAACAAAAGGCTTTGTGTTGTTACGTACGATCGGTTCGACCTTTTTGGGATCGACCGGCATCTTTTCCATAACCCTGTTCTCGGGATCTTCAATATAATAGTTCGGGATGAGGTTTTGGATCGGTACACCGGTGGAATAGAGCGTGATCTCATAATTACTATATGATGCTCCAAGCTCTTCCCTGATAAAATTGGTCATTACCGTCACATTCTCTTCTCTTAAAGGGCGATATGCGAAATATCTGTTAAAATAAATATCCAGCGTCCTGGCTTTATTGTCCAGGATCATCGTATCGAGGCGTGCATGCTGATTCAATTCAACGCCTTCAAGTTTGCCTGCTTTGCTTTCAGTCAGAAAATCCTGAACAACTATAAAGATCTTTTGAACTTTACGTCCTTGTTCAGAATATTCGGTCGGAATGGTCTTTTTAACCGCCTGTGACCCGCCGCTGCATGCGATCAGGGTCAAGAGAGTCAAAAAGGCAATTCCGATCGTGAGAATTCTTTTCATTCAGTCGTTTTCCTTTCTCTCGTCTTCTCAATAAAATATTCAAATATCGTTCTCGTGTGTTCCTTGTTCTTTGCACGCTCCGGATGCCATTGGACGCCCAAAACGAAACGTTTGTTCCGCATTTCAATTGCTTCGATCACACCATCTTCCGCACGGGCAGTAACTTCGAATTCCTTTGGAAAGTGATCTTCCCTAACAGCCTGATGGTGATTGGAATTTACAATAATAGACTCCGCTTTGAAAATGCTTTTTAGCCATTTCCCGCCTTTTATTTCAACTGAATGCTCCGTATCGCCCGTGACTGCATGAAATTTGCCATTCGGCAGATGATGAACAAGCTTTCCACCGCATGCGATCGCCATCAGCTGATGCCCCACACAGATACCCAGCACAGGCATTTCACTTACATTTATGACCTTGCGCATCAACATAATATCGGTCTCCACTCTCCTGGGATGAATGGGATCTTC
>CAYVLJ010000085.1:0-8734 GCA_964452375.1 uncultured bacterium
AGATGCCGAGGGATTTTAAGTCCCTTGTGTCTGCCAATTCCACCACTTCGGCATTGATTTGGAGGCGACGACCGGATTCGAACCGGTGAATAAAGGTTTTGCAGACCTCTGCCTTACCACTTGGCTACGTCGCCGTATTTTGAAATAGCTGGTAAATATAAAAAAATAATCAATAAAAACAATCATTTAATGTGATGAGATAAATGTTTTGAGGTTTAATAATTTAGTATGGGAGTTCGGAGTTCAGAGACCGGAGTGAAGTTTGGAGGTTTGGGGGTGAGATAATATTTTTTGATTTTGATGTATATGAAATGATAAATTGGAGAGGCGCAGCAATGCTGCGTCTATTTTAATTATATTTCACCACGAGACGCTGCATTGCAGCGTCTCTCCATATTACATTAAAAAATCATTCTTATCATAATAATCTTTCAATTTTTCTTTCCCCTTTTTTTATTTATATTAATCCCGTAAATCAAAGGAATAAACAACCCATGCCTAATCTCAAATTTCTCACCCCCACTCAGGTCCGCAACATCGCCGAAAAATTCGGCACACCCGTCTATGTTTACAATGAAAATATGCTCAAAGCATCTGCTGAACTGGCAAAGAATTCCCCCAATGCTTACGGATTGACTGTTCGTTATGCGATGAAAGCCAATTCCACAGCAGCGATCATCAACCTTTTTGATGGAATGGGAATACATTTTGACGCCTCTTCATCCTATGAAGTACATCGACTGCTGATGATCGGTATCCAAGCCTCCAAGATCCAATTGACGGCACAGGAACTTGCGCCGGATCTGAAGGAATTGGTTGATAAAGGCGTACTCTTCAATGCCTGCTCGCTGCGTCAGCTTGAAGCTTATGGAAAGCTCTTTCCGGGTTATCGTGTTTGCGTCCGCATCAATCCGGGTGTCGGAAGCGGTCATGCCAATAAGGTCAATGTGGGTGGTCCGACATCCTCATTCGGCATCTGGCATGAATATTTCGATAAGATCAAATCCCTGGCTGAAAAATATGATCTGACGATCGATACGATCCACACCCATATCGGCTCGGGATCGGATCCGGCAGTCTGGGAAAAAGTAACAAAAATGAATTTGCATGCGGTAAAGGCCTTTCCCAACGTTACCACGCTAAATATGGGCGGCGGTTTCAAGATCGGACGTCTGCCTCATGAGGAAACCACCGATCTGATGGAGATAGGTTCAAAGGTCAAATCATTTTTTGAGGATTTCTACAAAGAAACGGGACGAAAGATCAAGCTGGAGATCGAGCCCGGCAACTATCTGGTCGCTGCCAACGGCGCTTTGATAGCGGAAATTGATGATATAGTTGATACGGGTGAAGAAGGTTATACTTTTCTCAAGACCAATACCGGCATGAGCGATATCCTGCGTCCAACTCTCTATGGCGTTCAGCATGCTATGAATCTTGTATCTCGCGATGGCAATACACCGGAAAAGACAGAAGATGTTGTGGTAGTGGGACATGCATGCGAAAGCGGAGATATCCTTACTCCCACTATCGGTGATGCGGAGGGTGTTGCAAGTATCCCCTTGCCCAAGGCTGAGATCGGAGATTATCTCGTGATCGAAGATGCCGGCGCCTACTGCTCCTCCATGACCGCCATTAATTACAATTCCTTTCCAAGAGTGCCGGAAGTGATGATCATGGAGAACGGGGACTATAAATTGATCAGAAAGCGACAATCGATGAACCAAATTATTGAAAATGAGTTATAAGTTATAAGTTATGAGTTATGAGTGGAAAGTGGTGAGTGCCCATTGGAGTATTAGCGCAATAGAGAACTAGAGCGCTAGTGCCCTATCGCTCTATTGCATTACTATTGCAGCTTGGATATTCATGAGGTGAGTTATCAAAGTCCAAAAGTCAACATTATTTGTGGTCGCTACTCCCATCGGCAATCTTGAAGATGTCACCTATCGGGCCGTCCAGGTGCTAAAGGATGTGGACGCCATTATTTGCGAAGATACGCGAGTGACCGGCCGTCTTCTGGCAAAATATGAAGTCCCAAAAAAGCCACTCATCCCCCATTACAAGAATCAGGAAGCGAAAAGCATTGCGCCGGTGATCGAACGGCTTGAAAACGGCGAATCATTGGCCCTTGTTTCAGATGCAGGGACCCCGGGCATCTCCGATCCGGGTTATTACTTAGTTTCCGAGGTGGTGAAAGCCGGATTTACCGTTGAACCAATCCCCGGAGTAACGGCCGCTACGGCGCTGTTATCCGTTTCCCATATTCCCAATAGCCGATTCTATTTTGAGGGCTTCCTGCCCCATAAAAAGGGACGACAGACACGTTTGAAGTATCTGAAAGACATGGATTGCGGTGTGATCTTTTACGAATCCACCCATCGCATCATGAAATTCCTGAATGAGATCCTTGAGCACTTCGGTGATCGCGAGATCCTTATAGGCCGAGAACTTACCAAGATCCACGAAACGATCTTTCGCGGAAGCGTCTCGGAAGCCATTGCTTTTTTTGAGGAGCATTCGCAAAAAGGTGAATTTGTAATCTACGTAGCGAATTAAAAACACACCTAATTATGTCATCTCGACCGAAATGATCCGCCAGTTGGCGGAGAATGGAGCGGAGAGATCTCAAATATTATACAATTAGTGAGTAGTTTGAGATTTCTCCCATCCTTCGTAAAAAGCTTCGGATGGCAGGCACTTTTTATCACTAGTGAGCTTGCTCTTCGTAGCTTTAGCGAAGAAGAGGTCGAAATGACACAGTGATTTATTTATTATTTACAGAATATTTTGGATGTTTTTTTTGACTGGATAATCCCGAAGGGATCCCATGGGAACAGGATAAACCCAAAAACTATAAATAGCATGTCATCCCGGACTAGATCCGGGATCTAAATCATTGCATTGCTTCATAATATGAGTGAGTGATGAACAAATGAGATCCCAGATAAGCTTGCCACTGGCAACCTTTTTGGGATGACATTATCGTTTATATTTAAACGAAAAAGGGACAGATATATCTGTCCCCTACTTTTCGACCAGCCAGCAGATTCTCATTTCATTCGAACGCCAGCTGGCAGGTCTTCCTTCACTCAACATTTATTTCGCATCAAAAGCCAAACTCCACGTCACATAAAAACTTCGTGTCGCCGACGGCCAATAATTATCCACCCTGTCATCAATATCGTTGTAATAAGTATAGCCGAAGGTTTCATAGAGTGCATTGAACAGGTTATTTATGCGAATATCAATGATATGATCCATGCGAAGAGCATGAAATGGAATCCGAACACCCAGATCGGCAACAAAATAAGGTTGGATCGCGGAAGATTCGGTATTCATGAAGTCAATATATTGTTTGCCGATATATTTCAAATTCAGCCAGGGCTGGAATTTTTCATGTCGGTAAGATAATCTTGCCTTGGCCTGGAATGAAGGGAAAGCGGGTATGGTCTTTCCGGCATAATCGGCGATGCCTCCCCAACCGCCCCAGCCGAGAGAATCGGCAGTGAATTCGACGAAATGGTTGTCGGAAAGGGTCATGTTCCCACGTAGATCAAAATGATCCATTTTGGCGCTGACAGCAAGTTCAATACCCTGATGAAGAGTTTTTGGCGCATTACCTCTTAATACATCATCCCCATCGGTATAGCGGTAATATATGGGGACCAGTTCATTCCTGAAATCCATGCGATAAGCATTCAGTGACACACTGAGGTTCTGTGAAAGATATTCGGCACCCAATTCCATGTCGAACAAGGATTCATGCTGAATAAGCGCATCTGTTACATTTCCGCCATAGGGATCTGCTACTGCAGCCGGTACCGATGCATCGCTGTCGTCATACAGATCGTTGCTGGAAGGCTCGCGTTTGGATGTGGCCATATTGTAATAGGCAGATAGTTTTTCGGTAAAGTTATATCTAAGCCCGATATGCCCGTCAAAAAAGTGATAAGGAACAATAAAATAATATGGATCCGTAAATACGCCGACCGTATCTTGCCTGACTTCAAAACGGTGTGTCAGATAGCGCACATCGCTCTGAATAAAAAGCTTGTCCGAAATGGTCACCATATCCTGAATATAAATTGATGCGGAATTCTTTTTGGTATAGTTCTCATAGAAACGATGTCCGCTTGGAATATAACCCAGATCTTCCACATAGATCACTTCTCCATAATGTGTGGAGCCGTAAAATCTAAAATCACCGCCAAGCGACAGAACGGAATTCGGAAATGCATAGCTTATATCTGCAATACCGCCGGTATAATGATTATCCAGCCATTTGCGGGAGATCAGATCGATCTCGGTCGTGTCGATATAATCGCGGACGTTGAATTCGTCGGGATCTTTATCGCCCTTGAACTGCTGATAATAACCATCTCCGTTCACATGGTAAAGCGTTCCATAAAGTTTGATCCGGTCTGTTAAGAGGTGTGTATGATTAAGGAGAATTATATTCTGTGTAAACACATCTTTATTGACATTCGAGTAACCGCCCTGATAAGTCGTATCCGCATAATAGTTATATCGACGGTCATTGAGATCATCAAGATCATAACCGTATTGGGGACTGATGCCATCCCAGGAAAAATTCGTTTCTTCATGCCCCCAAAGATATTCAAGACGCGTCATATGAGTAGGTTGTACCCACTGAGCGCCAACCCGTGCAGATTGCTGGTCCGTGCCGCTGCCGATCCGGTACCCGTCGCTGTTAAGGTCCGAGAATCTGAAAGCGACCGATATTCCCTCTTCGGGAAAGGGTTTACCGGCATAAGATATGGCTCGTTTACCGCTTTGCGCGTTCAAATTATTACCGTCAATATAATTACCGTATCCAATATCAACATTTATACCCGCATCAAGTTTGGAGATATCGCTTTCCATATTGACCGTGCCGCCGAAAGCTCCGGATGCCAGTGAATTCCCGATCCCGCGCTGGACTTGAATATCCGATGCGTCATTCAGCACATCTCCATGATCCACCCAGTAGACGGCATGTGCCTCCGGGTCATTCAAGGGAACACCGTTATATAAAATCCCGATCCTGTCCTGCGAAAATCCGCGAATGTTCAGATAAGTATATCCGATCCCGTTCCCGGCATCGGAGTAGGCATAGACTCCCGGTTCCATATCCAGGACCATCGGCACATCCTGCTGATGATACAGGACTTCCAGATCTTTTCTACCCAAATTCGTAAAAGCGATCGGGGTTTTTCCCGTAACGGCTTTTTTGGCCGTGACCAACACTTCATCGGCATTCAGGACAATCGGCAGTAATTCAATCTTGATATCTTGTTTTTCTGCAAGATATAAAACAGTTTCATATCCGATATGGGATATTTTCAGTTCAACGGGCAATGATATTGCCTCAAGTGCAAAATTACCGAATTTATCGGTATATACGCCCGTTTTAATATGTGGAATTTCTACGGAAGCCGCGATCACACCCTTTTGGGTCTTGGCGTTAATAACAGTTCCGGTTAGCTGGATTTGTCCAAAGACAGGTATGCCGGCTGCAAGCAGCACAAAGCAAAAAAGTAGTTTTTTCATTTTGTTTTCCTCCGCCGGTATTATCCGGGTCAGGTTCAAGGGTTCATCTCAGCCGACGGAACTCCTCCTTCCGCAGCGCCCCTAACTGTGTGGAAGATATGAAAAACATTTCAAGATGTCAAAGGTGTATTTGAAATGATATTCATTTCAAATTAAGAGAAGGAGAGGTGGAGAAGTGGTGAGGTGGTGTTTTGAGAGAGGGTGAAACAAAGAGGTGGGGTTTTAAGAAGTGGCGAAGTGGAGATTGGAAGGAATTGGGGGAAGTAATATTATTTCTCCATATCCCATTTGTGTGCTGATTTGCGCATATTTACCAGCATTCCTAGAATATTATCATATTCTTGTCTCAATAATTCATGTGTTTCTTCATCAATATACTTGCATTTCAATGCTGAATCTAACCAATGTTGCGTTTCAGCTGCTTCAGCTTCGCTTTCATTCAATTTAGATGCCAAAGATTTAGGATATATTCTTCGCCGATGAGCTTCTGCAATAT
Source organism: uncultured bacterium (assembly GCA_964452375.1). GTDB lineage: Bacteria > Fidelibacterota > Fidelibacteria > Fidelibacterales > Fidelibacteraceae > M50B103. The sequence continues at coordinate 6,050 of CAYVLJ010000085.1, forward strand.
TAGCACCAACAGATCTTGATGACCTTCTAATCTGATCTGTCATAGAGTATATTTCTTCCTTAGGAAATGTCTTGGTTAATTCAAATATCCTATCAGACATTTCAAATGCTTTCTGATACACTCTTAAATCCCTGAAATCATGAATAATTGGCATTTTTCAACTCTTTTGGGAATAATATAATTGATTCTTTTCACAAAAAAAGATCACTAACCCAAAACAGTGATCTTAATCACCAAATCTTCATAAATATTTTCTCATTCTCTCCTCTTCTCTCCCTTCTCCACTTCCCCGCCTCTCCTCTTCAAAACAAAAAAGGACAGCAACGCTGTCCTTTTTTTCTACTATTCAAATTTATTCTACAGGTCAAGCAAGATTGGCTTACCAAACCCTAATTCTTCAAGCTGAGCAAGCTGCGTCGCCGCATCACCGACAACCACATAGATCATTTTATCCGGATGTAAGTATTTGTTTGCAAGAGCTTTGTGTTCTTCGAGCGTCATATCACGAACGATCTTTTCATTCCGGCTGACATAATCGAGTGGTTTGCCGTAATAATCGATCATCCAAAGCATGTTCAATACATTGTCCATGGTCTCGAAATGACGCGTATTGGATTTCAGAATGGCATTCTTGGTGAATTCAAGTTCTTCTTCAGTAATACCTTCCTTATACGCTTCGGTCAGATCACGAATGATCTCAAGAGATTCCAATGTGGCATCCGTTACAACGGATGTTGATACCTGGAAGGGACCGGTCACTTTTGTTCCGCTGAAACCGGAACGAGCGCCATAGGTATAACCTTTTTCCTCACGAAGCATCATATTGATATGCGATCCGAATACCCCGCCGAGTTTATAATTCATAACCGTAGCCGGGTAATAATCGGCATCGTTTCGTTTCATGCAAAGGTTACCGACGCGCAATGCTGATTGCTTGGCACCCGGCATATCAACGAAATATACCTTCGATTCTTTGATGGGTTCAGGCATTTCATATTCAGGTATCACAACTTCCTTTGCCTCCCATTTGGATTCAAGGTCCTTCAATGCACGTTTTACACGAGCGGGAGATACGGCACCGACGACTTCAAATGATGCAACCGAAGGTGAGAAATTAGCTTCATAATATGCTTTAAGATCTTCGATCGTTATGTTTTCCACTGATTCTTCCGTTCCGACCGTGGGAATGGCATAGATATGATCTTCGCCATAGAGAAGCTTGCTGAAAGTCTGAGAAGCAATGGTATTGGCATCTGCTTTCGAACGTTTGATACCGTTTATAATGCGTGTTTTCGCAAGTTCGAATTCCTCTTCATCCCATCTGGGTTCCAGCAAGATCTCTTCGACCAGATCAATGGTCTTTTCAAAATTACGGGCCAGACAATTACCGGCAACCACCATGCTTTCACGACCCGAATATACCCGTATAGATGCACCGAGGAAATCGATCTCTTCTTCCAATTCTTCGGGAGTCTTGTTTTTTGTTCCTTCATTCATGAGATTGGCAACCAAATTGGCCACACCCGGTTTTTCAATGGAATCAAGAAGATGTCCGCCGCGAAGCACCAGTTCATATCGAACCAAGGGTAATTCATCATGGATCACTCCATAGATTTTGATGCCATTTGCAAGTTCGCTGTTCCAGATTTCTGGAAGATTAACCGCAGGCATTGGTCCTTTTTCAGGTTCAATGCTTCGATCGAATTTTGAAGGAGTTTTCTTGATCTCTACCTCTTCCTCAGCGATTTGCTCTACACGTTTCAGATCTTCAACATTTTCTTCCACAACATCTGCTTTGACGGATCCCTCAACGATCATGTCAAGCTGACCTTTCGGAACGAAACTTGTGGCTACATAATTTTTGTCTTTTATGTATTTATCATATACCCTAAGGATATCATCTTTTGTAACGGTTTTAAGAGCAGCAAGGTCTTTCACCAAATAACCCGGATCACCTGTAAACGAGTTGTTGATAGCCAAGCTGAATGCTTTGTCTTCAAGGCTTGTAATGCCATTGTAAAAACTCGTTTCAAGCTGTGCTTTTACACGTTCAACGTCACGGTCGGTAAAGCCTTCTTTTTCAAATTTCTTGAATGCCTCAAAAACCGCATCTTCAACATCGGTCAAACCAATACCCGGATGAGCGACTACATTCACATAGAATTCACCGGCCAATTCCTTTAGATAAGTATAGGCGCTGGCGCGTGATGTATAGTTTTTCTCCTTAACAAGAACTTTATAGAGAGGCGCTTTTTTACCATCTGACAGCAGATTGGCAAGATATTGAAGGGCATAACCGTCCTCGTTGCCTTCTTCTATGGCCGGCCAAACCATGGTCAGCATAGAAGCTTGAGCGAAATTATCTTCATGGTAAAGTTTTTTTGTTTCGGTCAGAGTTGCGGGCATGGGTTCCATGGGTTCGGGGTCGCCATGCGCTTTGATCTCTCCGAAGTATTTTGCGATCAGGGGTTTGATTTCCTCAGGTTCGATATCACCTGCAATTACCAGGGTTGCATTGTTGGGACCATAGAAATTTTCATAGAATTCTTTGACATCCGGAACCGTTGCATTATTGATATCCTCTACCACACCGATGGTTTGCCAGTTATAAGGATGTCCTTCCGGATAAATGGCTTTGCCGATCACATAGGCCACCTTGTTTTCAATCGCTTCCGGAAAGATCGC
>CAYVLJ010000086.1:0-8722 GCA_964452375.1 uncultured bacterium
AAGATAATCATGATACTTTTGTACTTGAGTACAAGTATTATACGATCGGAAAACCCCGTTATGAAGAACAGGAATGTGTCGAACGCGGTATTACCTATTCTGTACCTTTAAAAGCAAAGCTTGTTTTAAAGGTTGCTGAAGAAGATTCGGATAATCCCGCATTGGCCGATACTGTTGAACAGGATGTCTTTTTCGGGAATATCCCCTACATGACACCCCGCGGGACATTTATTATCAATGGAGCGGAACGTATTATCGTTTCTCAGCTCCAGCGTTCCCCGGGTGTGTTTTTCAATGATGCGCGACATCCCAACGGTACAGTTCTTTATAATGCGAGAATTATTCCCATGCGCGGATCATGGGTAGACCTGACAACTGATATTTTTGATGCGATCTATGTGACAATTGATCGCCGCAAGAAATTCCCGGTCAGTATCTTCCTGCGCGCTATCGGATTTGCGACGGATTATGATATCCTTCAGCAATTCAATGTTATGGAAACCTTACCTCTCAGCGGAGAACTGGAAGGCCGTTTGGTTGTAACACCCGTAATAGACAATAAAAGCGGGGAAGTTTTACTTGAGGCCGGAACCGCTGAAGATAAATGGGTAGAGCTTAGCAGCAAACTTATCGGAGAGCTTAAAAAAGCAAAGGTCAAAAATATTGAAGTAGTTGACCCGAACCGTGAAGTTGATTTTAAGCTTCTGGCAAATTCTATCCGTCGTGAAAGAGATAAACTTGGTATTACAGCGGAAGACGATCGTGAACCGACCGCCGAAGAAGCTCTGATTTATCTTTATCGCAATTTACGAAACGGCGAACCGCCAAATGTAGAAACAGCCCAGAAATTCTTTGAGAAACTGTTTTTCTCACCAAAGAAATATGATCTGGGGCAGGTCGGCCGTTATCGGATGAACAAGAAGTTCAATTTAAATATTCCTTTGGACAATACGGTGATCACACCGGAAGATTTTGTCATGATCGTTGAGCAATTGATCTCAATGCGTCGCGGTGAAAAAGCTTCCGATGATATTGATCATCTTGGAAATCGGCGCGTCAAAACCGTCGGTGAGCAATTGGCAAACCAGTTCTCACTGGCTTTTACGCGTATGTCCCGTACGATCAAAGACCGTATGAACATTCATAATGCCGAAAATCTGACTCCTCAGGAATTGATCAACAGCCGTATCCTGACATCGGTGATCAATACCTTCTTCGGTACGTCGCAGATGTCACAGTTCATGGATCAGACCAATCCGCTTGCGGAACTTACCCATAAACGCCGTCTTTCGGCTTTGGGCCCCGGCGGCTTGACACGTGAACGTGCCGGTTTTGAAGTTCGAGATGTTCACTATACACATTATGGACGTCTCTGTCCGATCGAAACACCGGAAGGTCCCAACATCGGTCTGATATCTTCACTGGCAAACTATGCAGTTGTTAACCGTTTGGGTTTCATTGAAACGCCTTATCGTAAGGTGAACCACAACAAAAACGGTACAAAAGTATCATCTACGGTTGAGTATCTTTCAGCCGACGATGAAGATAGAAATATGATCGCACAGGCCAATGCGCCTCTGAGCGATAAAAATGAATTCCTTTCCGACCATATTCGCTGTCGTCACCAGGCGGACTATCCAATTGCACATCCGGGTGATGTCAATTTTATGGATGTTTCGCCTATCCAGATGGTATCTGCCGCAGCTTCGCTGATCCCCTTCCTTGAACACGACGATGCAAACCGTGCATTGATGGGATCTAACATGCAACGTCAGTCTGTTCCGCTGTTGACTCCCAAGGCGCCTTTTGTCGGGACCGGTATGGAGCCTGATGCGGCGCGTGACAGTCGCGCAGTGGTAGCTTCACCCATCGACGCTGTTGTTGAATATGTTGACGCCAAAAAGATCGTTCTGCGTCCTATTGACGATTTTGATGCTGATGTGTCTCTTGACGAAAATGAAGGCCGTGTGGTCTTTGATCTGAAGAAATTTCAGAGAACCAATCAGGATACCAGTATTAACCAGCGTCCGATAGTACGTAAAGGACAAAAGGTCAAAGCCGGCGAAGCCATCGCTGACGGAACATCTACCGATCAGGGTGAACTTGCTCTCGGACGAAATCTGCTGGTTGCCTTTATGCCATGGCGCGGTTATAATTATGAGGATGCCATTATTCTTAACGAACGACTCGTAAAAGAAGACATCCTGACATCCGTTCATGTTAAAGAGGTTGAACTGGAAGTTCGCGAGACTAAACGCGGTAGCGAAGAATTAACGCGTGAGATCCCGAACGTATCTGAAGAAGCAACCAAGAACATTGATGAGAACGGAATGATCCGCATTGGTGCTCCGGTGACTCATGGTGATATCATCATCGGCAAGGTCACACCGAAAGGCGAGACCGATCCAACACCGGAAGAAAAACTTCTTCGTGCTATTTTCGGTGAGAAAGCCGGTGACGTAAAAGACGCTTCGCGTCGTGCAGACCCATCGACCAATGGTGTTGTTATAGATACTCGCTTGTTCGAACGCAAGGGTAAAGAATCTCGTCGCGATGAAAAAGAAAAGGTAGAAAAACTGGCCCGTGAGCTTGCTGATCGCCTTATCACACTGCGTCAGAAATTCATTGCAAAACTACAGAATCTTCTACAGGACCAACCTTGTTTGGGTATATACAATAAGGGTGGTAATATTGTTCATACAAAACGTAAAACATGGAACTGGGAATTCTTTGAAACATGCGATTTCGATGAGATTGATCTTGAAAAAGCATGGATCGAGGATGAAGAGGTCTATGAACGTGTTTTGAAACTGATCGATAATTTCCAGACCATTCAGGATGAGGTCATCGAAGATATTACGAACGAACAGTTCAAGGTTCGTGCCGGTGACGATATGCAGCCGGGTGTTCTTAAACTTGCCAAAGTTTATATCGCCAGCAAGCGCAAGATCTCGGTTGGAGATAAAATGGCCGGACGCCATGGTAACAAAGGTGTCGTTTCCATTATTGTTCCTGAAGAAGATATGCCCTTCCTGCCGGATGGAACGCCTGTCGATATCGTTCTAAATCCTCTGGGTGTCCCTTCACGTATGAACCTGGGTCAGCTTTATGAAACAATGCTGGGCTGGGCCGCCAAAGAACTGGGTCTTTATTTTGAAACCCCGGTGTTTGATGGTGCCACATACGATGAGATTGTCGAACTGATGAACCAGGGAAATTTGCCGGAAAACGGCAAAGTGGCACTTTTTGATGGACGTTCCGGAAGCAAGATCGACAATCCTGTTGCTTGCGGTTACATCTATATGATGAAACTGGCACACATGATCGAAGATAAGATGCACGCCCGTTCGACAGGTCCATACTCCCTCATCACGCAGCAACCCTTGGGCGGTAAAGCTCAGTTCGGTGGACAGCGTTTCGGTGAGATGGAAGTTTGGGCGCTGGAAGCATACGGTGCCGCGCATACGCTGCAGGAAGTTCTTACGGTCAAATCCGATGATGTTGACGGAAGAACGCGTATTTATAACGCGATCGTAAAAGGTGAGAACCTGCCCGAATACGGAACCCCGGAATCATTCAATGTTCTTTTGAAAGAACTTGAGGGTCTGGGAATTGAAATGGATTTGATATAATATCCTTCAATAGGAGGACTTAAATTGGCTTTAAGCACATTACAACAGAAATCGGCAAACAAAGACTTTCAGAAGATCCAGATCCGTCTTTCTTCGCCGGAGTCTATTCTAAGCAAATCACGCGGTGAGGTCCTGAAACCAGAGACCATCAATTATCGTTCCTACAAACCCGAAAAAGACGGTTTGTTCTGTGAAAAGATATTTGGTCCGGTCAAGGATTGGGAATGTCACTGCGGTAAATACAAACGCATCCGCTATAAAGGGATCGTCTGCGACCGATGCGGCGTGGAAGTCACCCGCAAATCTGTCCGCCGTGAACGTATGGGACATATTAACCTGGCCGTTCCGGTGGTGCATATCTGGTTTCTCAAATCGATCCCATCTAAATTGGCGAATGTTCTGGGTATCGCCGCCAAAGAACTGGAACAGATCATATACTACGAATCTTATGTTGTGATCCAGCCGGGTAAAGCCGAAGTGGAAGATAACGGAAAGGTTCGTCCCGTAAAACCAATGGAATTGCTGGACGAAGATACCTATTTCGATCTACTTTACACTTACGGTGAAGAAGCGGAAGAACCTATTGATGAGGAAGATCTGTTCGTTGCAAAGACAGGCGCACAAGCCGTTTACGAATTGCTCGTGGACCTGGATGTACCGCAACTGGTAAGTGATCTGAAAACTCAGTTGCGTAATACAAGATCGGTCTCTGAACGTGATGACATAGTCAAACGTTTGAAGATCTTGAAATCTTTTACGACAAACAAAGATGATGAACCCATCAATCGTCCCGAATACATGATATTGAAGGTTCTGCCTGTCATTCCTCCGGAATTGCGGCCCTTGGTCCCTCTGGAAGGCGGACGATTTGCAGCATCAGATCTTAATGACCTTTATCGTCGTGTGATCATTCGAAACAATCGTTTGAAACAACTGATCGATATCAAAGCCCCGGAAGTGATCCTCAGAAATGAGAAACGCATGCTTCAGGAAGCCGTAGATTCACTTTTTGACAATGGTAGAAAACGTGCGGCTGTCCGTTCAGGCACGCGCCGTCCGTTAAAATCCCTTTCCGATATGCTCAACGGTAAAGAAGGTCGTTTCCGTCAAAACTTGCTGGGTAAACGTGTTGATTATTCGGCTCGTTCAGTCATTGTTGTCGGTCCCGAATTGCATATGCATGAATGCGGTATTCCAAAAAGAATGGCAACTGAGCTTTTCAAACCGCATCTTATCCATGAACTGCTGGTTCGTGGCAAAGCCGGTACCGCAAAAGTTGCAAAAAGCATGGTTGAAACACGTGATCCGGAAGTTATGAACCTCTTGGAATACGTTGTCAAAGACCATCCCGTGCTTCTGAACCGTGCACCGACATTGCACCGATTGGGTATTCAGGCATTTCAGCCGATCCTGATCGACGGAAAAGCTATTCGTATCCATCCTTTGGTCTGTTCAGCTTTTAACGCCGACTTTGACGGTGACCAGATGGCGGTCCACGTACCGCTTTCATTTGAAGCACAGATCGAATCAAGAATGCTGATGCTTGCAAGTAATAATATTCTTCATCCGGCGCATGGTAATCCGATCGCCATTCCTTCGCAGGATATGGTTCTCGGTTCTTATTATATAACACGCGCAAAATCCAATCAACCGGGTGAAGGCTCAGTATTTTATAATACAGATGAAGCTCTGCTTGCTTTGGATAATGAATGGGTTACCTTGCATGCGAAAGTTAAACTTGCTCATGACGGAAAGATAATAGAAACGACCGTTGGTCGAATTCTCTTCAATTCCATTGTACCGGAAGGACTACCGTATTACAACGAATTATTGACAAAGAAGAGGATCGAAACAATTGTTGGCGAATGTAACCGCGTGGTCGGTATCAACCGTACGGTAGAATTCCTTGATGACTTGAAAGATCTAGGATTTTCCATGGCGACCCAATCAGGTGTTTCCATTGGCTTATCGGATGTCATTATTCCCGAAGAGAAATTCAATATCATTGAAAAGACAGAAAATAACGTTAATAATATCAATGATAAGCGTAAACGCGGTATTATTACTGAAAATGAACGATATAACAAAGTGATCGACGCATGGTCCAAAACAACCGATTCAGTTCAAAATGTCATGAATAAGAAATTGGTTGAAGACAACGAAGGTTTCAATCCGCTGTTCATTATGACCGATTCCGGTGCTCGTGGTTCCAAAGACCAGATCAAGCAGTTGGCCGGTATGCGTGGTTTAATGAATAAACCGCAGAAAAATGTCGGCGGTGCTGGCGGTGATATTATCGAAACACCGATCACGTCGAACTTTAAAGAAGGTTTGACAGTACTCGAATACTTTATTTCGACACACGGTGCCCGTAAAGGTTTGTCCGATACGGCTTTGAAAACCGCTGATGCCGGTTACCTGACCCGACGCCTCGTCGATGTGGCTCAGGATGTGGTGATCAATGAAGAAGATTGCGGTACGATCAACGGAATTCGTGTTACTTCTTTGAAAGAAGGCGAAAATATTATCGAATACCTGAAAGAACGTATTGTTGGACGGGTTCTTCAGGAAGATGTGATCGACCCGCTTACGGATGAAGTGATCGCTGAAGTCGGTGAATTTGTAGATGAAGATCTTGCTGAAAAGATCTCAAACTCCAACGTCGAGTCTGTCTATATCCGTTCGGTCCTGACTTGTGAAGCCAAACGCGGTGTCTGTGCAAAATGTTACGGACGTAACCTTGCGACCGATAAACTGGTCAACACCGGAGAAGCGGTCGGTATTATGGCGGCTCAGTCCATCGGTGAACCGGGAACTCAGTTAACGCTGCGTACTTTCCATATCGGTGGTACAGCAAGTCGTATTATTCAGGAATCCCATCAGACGGCACGTTTTAAAGGCCGCGTGGAATTCTCTGATAATCTGCTGATCTCGGAAAACGACCTGAACATTGTTCTGGTCCGAAACGGCAAAGTCTCTATCATTGATGATGACAACCGTAATCTAATCACTTATACGATCCCGCAAGGGGCAAAAGTTCACGTAAAGAACAATGATCAGGTGAACCCGGATTCAATCCTTTATGATTGGGACGCCTATAATGAACATATTGTCTCCCGATATGACGGTTCTGTAAAATTCCTCGATTTGATTGAGGGTGTGACTTATGACGAGGTCACAGATTCTTCCGGTCATATGGAATGGCAGATCATTGCTTCCAAGGACCGCGAAAAAACCGCACGGATCGCTGTATTCAATGATGCAAGTGAAATGGTAGGAAAGCCGATCGCGCTTCCTGAGAATTCATCCATTATTGTTAAAGAAGGCGATAAGGTTATTCAGGGACAAACTCTGGCTAAACGATCAAAAGAATCGGCACGAAGCAACGATATTACCGGAGGTCTTCCGCGAGTATCCGAGCTGTTCGAAGCCCGTAACCCCAGCAATGAAGCTGTGGTCTCTGAGGTTGACGGACATGTGCGTTTTGATAAATTGCAACATGGTATTCAGACCATCCGTGTCACTAACGAGCTCGGAGAAGTTTATACTTACAAGATTCCCAAAGGTAAACATATTCTCGCCCATGAAGGTGATTATATCCGTTCCGGTGAACCGCTGTGCGACGGTGCCATTCCTCCCCGTAAGATCCTGAAGATCCGTGGTGTAAAGGAAGTTCAGAAACATCTTCTCAATGAAATACAGCATGTTTACCGTTTACAGGGTGTACGCATCAACGATAAACATATCGAGGTTATCGTTCGTCAGATGTTGCAAAAAGTTGAGATCAAAGATCCGGGTGACACCGATTTCCTCATTGGAGATCGTGTCGGACGCCAGGAAGTTCAAATGGTAAACGATCAACTCTTCGACATGGTAAGTATTTCCGATGCCGGCGACACAGCCCTCATCGAAGGGAATGTATATCCGCGAGAAATGGTCAAAGAAGATAATGCACGTCATAAAGCTGCCGAAAAGCGTCCGGCGAAGTTCAAAGCGGCAAAACCCGCTACCTTCGACCCGCTATTGCTCGGTATCACACGTGCATCGCTCAATACCCAGAGTTTCCTCTCGGCGGCATCCTTCCAGGAAACCACGCGTGTCCTGACAGACGCGTCAATTTCCGGAAAGATCGACGATCTGAACGGGTTGAAAGAGAACATCATTATCGGACGGATGATCCCTGCAGGTACCGGTATGCCCGAGTACAAAAGAGTGCAGGTAGCCGAACCCGTATATGAAGAAGAGGAATTACCCCTTCGTGACGGCGAAGTTGTTGAAGAACAGAACGCCGAAGAAACTTCCGAACCGGTAGTTGAATAAGCGGTAGGGTAATGTTACATAAATGCAGGGGCTGGACATTGTCTGGCCCCTTTCTTTTGTGCAGGAATTCTGGGGTCTGGAGTTGGTGAAGCGGAGATGCTGAGAGGCGGGGAAGAGGAAATCGGGGGATGGGGGATCCTTTGTGGCTTTTCTTTGGTCTTTTGCCTTTTATCTTTTTACTTGCGAGCGTAGCGAGAGTGTCATCTCGACCGAAGCGAACTAGGTGAGCGAAGTGGAGATATCTATTCATGAGTTGATGATTTTGAAATAATAGGTAAGTGCCTGGCGGGGAGAAACCTCCTTGATTTAAGAACAATTGAACCCTCCTTCGCTCTTCGAGCTTCGGATGAGCAGGCATTAGAATATTTGAACAATCGAAGTAAATGATAAACAACCAAAGGTGAGGATAAATACATTTATTTCAGTAGTGGAATTTTATAAATGGTGTTATTACTTGTATTTATAAATATATGGGCCACTAAAAATTGCAAAATTACAACCTAATTCAAAATTATCACCAAAAATATTATCACGTTCAACATCTGAATAAACCCAACCTTCTACGGAATTCGAATACAGAAAGTAATAATTTGGAATGAAAGGTTTTGTAATTATTCGAAACATCACATGATCAGAATGAATTTCTACAGAACTTCCCATGCTTTCTTCTATTACCTCTACTTCAATTACAGAATCTTTATTCCATTTATCATTTTTAAATTTATATATAATTACTCCACAATAATCGGTTTTTAGAATAGGGTCTCCTA
>CAYVLJ010000087.1:0-8638 GCA_964452375.1 uncultured bacterium
ACCAAAAGGAGTTCTACCATGAGAACCAAAGTGTTTCTGATCACCCTCCTGACAGTATGTCTGGCGATATCCTTCGCCTATGCTGCAGGAACACCCGCCGGGACGGCAATTACGAATTTTGCCACCGGTGAGTATCGTGACGCAAACGGCAACGAACTGCCGAACGTCACATCCAATACCGTAACGACCATCGTCAGTCAGGTGGCCGGTGTGGACATTTCGCCCGCATCGACATCCTCGAACGTGATTCTTTACGGAACCGTATCCTTTGGTCTGCAGATCACCAATACCGGTAACGGCACGGATACATTCGATCTGACGAAGGTAAGTGTTGAAACGGGCGGTGGAGATAACACCGTTGAAATGTATCATGATGCCAATAGTAACGGTGTCGTTGATGCAGGTGAAACCACTGTAACCGTTACCGATGCTCTGGCAGCCGACGCCACCTACGATCTGGTGATAAAGGTCACCAATGTCAGCGGCGATGACGGCTCTTATTGCACTACGACGGTAACTGCTACCTCGCAATTTAATTCGGGCATTTCTGATGCTTCGACTATTATTTCCACCGTCAGTGCATCAGTGCTTGATGTGACCATGACCGTGGATAATGCGAGTCCCAAACCCGGTGATATTGTTACTTACACTATCTACGGAGAGAACAATGGTAGCGCAACGGCAAAACATGTCGTGATCACCAGTCCCATACCCACCAATACCACTTACGTTCCAGGAAGTATGGCTATTATGAGTGTTGGCCGTACGGATGCAGACGACGGTGACAGTTCCGATTATAATGTCAGTACGAGTGGTGCCGTGACCTTTACATGGGGCGATGCACCCGGGGGTGCAAGCGGCAATCTGACATACCAGGTTCAGGTGAATGACGGCGTTCCATTGGGAACTATTGTCAATGCATCGGCAACTATCAACTATAACAATCCCCTTGACCAACCACAGCAACCTGTATCCGCAAATGCAAATGCCGCTAAGTTGACCATTTCTCAATTGTATGCCGTTTCGGTAGGTGTTGATCAATCGACTATCGGTGATCCCAGCGATCTGGTTTACTATACAACAACAGTGACCAATGACGGGAACGGACCGGATATTTTCACGATCTCCTACACCAATGCCATGACGACCTGGGAGTTTTATTTTGATCACAATGCAGACGGCGTGATCAATAACGGCGATGTTCTGATCACCGATTCCAATCTTGACGGTAAACTGGATATTGGAACTCTCGTTCAAAACGAAGTGGTCTACATAATTGGAAAAGCAACGATCCCTGCAGGTGAAAGCGACGGTTATACCAGCAACATGGTCATGACAGCGACATCCGTTGGTGATGAAACCATCAGTGATTCGGGTACATTGACCGTAACCGTGACAGCACCCGTTCTGTCCTTGTCAAAAACCGTATCGCCTACGGGCAATCAGCCTCCGGGCACCACACTGACCTATACCTGTACTGTTACGAACTCAGGCAGTGGGGTAGCGACTATTGTGGTTATAAGCGATGATGTTCCTGCTAATACGACCTATGAAGCCGGTACCATGCAGATCGGTGCATCTGTTAAGACAGATGTTTCCGACGGAGACGGTGCCACCCATTCCGGTAATTCGGTGATCTTCGAGATCCCGCAATTGGGACCGGGCGGTTCAACAACGGTTTCATTCCAGACAACGATCAATTAAGAAATTGATCAATTGATCCGTTTGGATGCGAATGATCGCAGGATCATTCGAGTTAAAATCCAATAACGGAAATTGGTTGCTATGATGAAACCGAAACATACACATATTGGTGTTTTTCACACATTGATCCTCTGGATCTTATTGTCTTTTATGGGGCTTTATGCGACCACCGAAGTCGGTACGGAGATCGTAAATGTCGCATATGCCCGTTATCAAGATCCGGGTGGTTTTGAATATGAAATTCAAAGTCCGCCGGTGACCATGACTGTAAGTTCAGGATACAGACTCCATATCACGAAGGAAGCCGTGACACATGTCATCTTGCCTTCAGATACGGCAGTTTATCATATCAATGTTGAAAATACCGGTAATATAGCCGTTTCATCATTAACGATCATTGACACATTAAGCAATGGCCTGACCTATGCCGGATCACAACCGGCAGCAACGGTCAACGGTCAGATCATCTCATGGGATCTTCAGAATATACAACCGGGTGCTTCAAGCGCCCTTGAATTGCGATGCCTTGTCGCACCCGGTATAACTACGGGGATCACCATTGAGAATTCTGCATCTTACAGGACCGCTGAGAACATAAGGGGCCATTCGGAACCGGTTTTCATTCTGATAGATTCGAAACCGGAGCTGACGATCGAAAATACAGTCGATCCTCAGATAGCTTATGCCGGCGATACGCTGACATATACATTACGTGTCGGTAATTCGGGAAACGCTCCCGCAACCAACAGCATTCTATACTTTGATTTGCCGTATGAGGTCGAAGCGGTTTCCATCAGTGGAACCGGCCGGATCGACCAGGGAATCATTACCTGGCCGCTCGTCAACATTCCTGAAGGACACGAGATATCACAAAGTATCCGGGCAGTTGTTAATAACGAAGTCAGTCCCGGCACGGTTTTGATCAGTTCGGCAATGATAAGCAGTTCGGAAGAGGTTAACGCAAACGCTCAAAGCAGCACGCAGATCCTTGAACGAACACTTCAACCCATTCTCACACTTGACAAAACATCCATTCCTTTTGCATTCCCGGGTGATACGCTGACCTTTACCATCAGCTATGCCAATACCGGGAACACTCCCGCAACAGAGATCGATCTGACAGATTCGTTGGATAACAACATGATCTTCGCATCGTCTACAGGTTCGGGCCAATATGATCCGCTGACTCATATGATCAGCTGGACTCCGAATGATCTGCCTGATGGAGAAGAGGATTCCGTGGATGTGACCGTGATCGTAAAGAAAGCTCTTATTGACGGAACTGAGCTTGAAACAGCTTCCCGTATCACTTGCGGCGAATCGGTTTCGACCAATGTTTCAGGTTCAACAACTGTTCGTTCGCCTCAGCTTTCATTCACTAAAACAAGCGATAGCTCCGTGGTTTCAGCAGGTGATTTGATAACATACCATCTCATCTATATGAATACCGGAAGCGGACGGGCCACTGACGTGACGGTCAGAGATACCTTACCGAATGAAGTGAGCTACGTCAGTTCGAACGGTTCTTCACTTTATTATGAAGATCTGCATCTTGTTGAATGGGAACTGGGCGAAGTAAGTGAGAGCATGACAGCCGCAGAAGATTTGATCCTGACCGTAAGAAGCAACATGCCGCTTTCAAACGGTCATGTCATTGCGAATACGGCAGAGATCACTTGCAATGAAGGATTTACCGAAACTTCATCAGTTAATGTAACTGTCAGTTCGGCTCCAGCACTTATATTGAACAAATCGGTGGAAGCCAGAGCATATCGTGGAGATACTTTAACTTACGTTCTTTCTTTCGGGAACGAAGGGAATGGCATTGCTCCTGCTGCACAGCTTACAGACACTTTGCCTTCGGAAGTGGATCTCATATCTGTATCAGGTACTTATAATTACAGTGAGGAACATCACAGCCTTGTATGGAACATCGGCGATCTGCAGCCGGGAAGTGATTCAACACTGTATTTTACGGCACGTGTTCAGGATGTAAGCCAAGATATCAATGATATAGAAAATATTGCGTGGATCCATTCGCAGGATATATCCCTGTCATCGAACACTGCCTTGACTCGTCTGAATAACCTTATTCTTTCGATCGAAGCCGATCCGGATACCATCCTTGGTAACGGAGTGGCGCAATCTCAGATCACCGTATCGGCAGTTGATGCTTCGGGACAACCCGCAGCGGACGGAACGCCGGTCGTTTTGAAAGCATCCCACGGTTCCTTCAATACGGAATCCGATACCTTTAATACGGTTGACGGAAGCTTTCAGGCATCGCTGACCTCGAGCGTGATCAACCGTGAATATCTACCGGTAAATATTAAGGCAGAGCTTACTGACGGGTCCGGTATTGCGGATTCGACAACTGTGGTTTTCTCAGCGATGAGGATCACCGGCTATGTCATCGATGATGATGGAGAGCCCGTTGAAGGGGCAATCATTACCATTCTTCTTGATGGCGTGGTCATCGGCACCTATACGACGGGTCAAGACGGTTATTACAGCATCCCCGTTTATGGATCTGGGAAATATGTGATCCGTATTCAGTATCCTGACGGCCATGGGCACTACAATACCGTTGATAAGGACCTTGAAGTCAATATTGAAGATCCCGATAGTCCGACCACTATCGAAGATCTTTGCAGTGTCTCAGGACGTTTGATCGATTATAATACTCAGGAACCTATCTATAAAGCGGGTATTCCGGTTATTATCGATCTTCAGGCAAATGACGGCATGTCAAAAATGACCGCAACCGAACTTCCCGATACAACATATACCGATTCTACAGGATTCTTTGTCTTTACAAATCTCTTGCCGGGTAATTATTTCATTGAAACGATCAATGATGAAGATGACCTGTATCATGTAGGCAACCGCTATATCACGATAGAAAATCCGGGTGAGAATAAGATCAATGTCGATATTTCTCAGCGACCCATTATCTTCAGGATCTACAAAACGGTTGATAAAGCGCTGGCATTCAGCGGCGACACGCTGACCTATACTCTAGTCTATCAGACGGTGGATAATGCAACTACAGATACGATCGAGATATTGGATCAATTGCCGGATGAAGTGGAATTGATACCGGGATCAATGAATTATTCGAGTGATATTTCTAGATATGACTTTGATCCGATCAGCAATGAACTTTCATTCCTACGTATAGGCATGCCTGAAACATATCAAGATTCTCTGACTTTCAGTGTGCTTGCGAAAGATGGAATAACAGCCCTGATCACCAATGAAGCCTTGATCAGAAGCAGGCCGGATACGGCATACACAGTTAATGATCCAAGAACAGCCGCTCAAACCATGATCCTTTCACCGATCCTGGCTGTCAGCAAGAAAGTTAACTGGCCCGTTGCCGAAACCGGAGATGTGCTGACCTATACGCTAACGGTTGAGAACAAGAGTGACAGCTATGACCTTTATGGTTTATCGATCAATGACATATTGCCGCAGGGATTCAGGTATAAAGCTGAACGCAGCGTTCTAAACGGACAACAAACCGATGATCCTGTAATGACAGCAAATGATCACCATCAACATCTGGAATGGACCTTGAATGATACGCTAACACCGGGTTCGACACTTGAATTGAAATATAGGGTTGTTGTAGGACTTGAAAGCCGCATCGGCGAGAATACAAACACCGCGAGCGCAGTATCCGTTCTTACGGGCGGCTATGTGGTACAATCGAATATTGCAAGTGCAGATGTTGTGATCAAACCGGGAATGATCCAAGCCCGTGGTCTGATCTTCGGAAAGGTTTTCTATGATGACAACGGCAATCATATTCATGACCGTAATGAAAAAACCCTGAAAGACATTGAGATCATCACCGAAGAAGGTATTCGTGTGATAACGGATGAATTTGGAAAATACTCGATCCCGAACGTTCGAATGGGCGATCACGTGTTAAGGGTAAATGAACGCACGTTACCTGAAAATACCGAGATCAGTTTGTCATCCTCCGATTTCCTCGGCGATACCGGCTCAAGACTGGTGAAGGTCTCATACAGCGGCATTGCAAAGGCCAATTTCCCCATTCGTGAACGAAGCGATCTTATTGAAGATGATGCGTCACAAGCATCAAAGAGCGGTGTAATGGACATAAGTCAGCATGCCCTGACAAATTCAATGCGACTGGTAGTCAACGATGCATGGAGCATGATGCTGAAATATTCATATTCCCCGGAAAGCGGAAACTTTATCCATGAGAACGGCTCGCTTATTGACAAGACCGTAGAGTTCCTGAAGTGGCAGGAACATTTGCAGATCGAGATCCGCCAACGATTTGATCTTGCAGAAACAGGTGAAAAAGCGCAAACGCCCGGAAAACGTCAAAAAGTTACGACTCCGGCTCAGTTACTGTTTGAAACGCTTAAGAAAAGAGGGATCGCGGCAAATCGCATGCATTTTGGTGAAGGATCACAAGCGGAACAGGATATTTGTGAAAATGTCAGGAGTTGCGTCGTCGAATTAAGACTACTCTCCGATGAGATCATGATCGATCAGACAATGAGTATGAGACATGATATTGCCTATTCCAATGGTCCGGTTATGAAATTCATAAAACTTGAAACGATTCTTCCGGACGGTTTTAAAGTGAAAGATGACTCCGGGAAGCTGAACGGCAAACGACTTGATCCCGAGCTGAAAAGTAATGGAAAGGTCCTGTGGGATCTTGGTAAAAACCTTCACAAAGCGGATTTGTCGCTTGAATATGATCTTGTTCCTGAAGATCACTTAAAGATCAAAACATCCAGCGAGCTAATATCATCCCTTCACTTCAAGCCGAAATACGGGAAAGAAATGACAAGCCATACATTGAGAACCAACATTCGGACACATGTTGATATGGTACGTTTTAAGGTGACGCTCGAAGGAGCTCTCTTTGATGTAGGTTCCTACGCATTGAAACCCGCGGCGAAAAGATCGATCAATAGAATTGGAGAATTTCTGCAATGGCAGAAAGACATGTCCATCATGATAGAAGGATTTACGGACAACACGGGAAGTGACGAAAATAATCTGATATTATCCCTCAATAGGGCTAAATCGGTAAAAGATTATCTTGAACAAACCTTTGCGATCGCGCCGGAAAGGATCGATTTCAGAGGATATGGCGAGGAATTCCCCGCAGCCGATAACGCCACGGCTAAAGGCAGGGCACTGAACCGCCGTGTCGAGATCATATTAAAATCAAATTTCACTCAGAAAGGTATTGAAAAAGAAACGATCCTTGATGATGAAATTGAAATGAGAGTAGAAAAAAGAAAATATCATGTCACAACAAAGAAAGTGAACGGAAAATAAGTGAGATCAGTAACACATAAAATATTCAGGATGATCTGGATCCTTGCCCTCTGGGTGTCGGTGCTGCCGGCCCAGATGCTGATCCTCAGTCCTGCAGAAAAGAGTGTGACAGATCTGCACCATGTTGCCGTCACGGTCATGGGCAAACCTTCAGCCGAAGCGACCCTTTATTTGAATGATCAACCTGTATCCACAGGTAAGATACGTGCCGACGGTATTTATGATTTTATTAATGTGGAAGTTCCGGACGGACCGGTTTCTCTGAGAGTTGAATCTCTCGGCGCAAGAAATCGTCTGTATACGGCGGAACGGAACATGCATATCCTCGGAGCGCCAAAGAATATTTTACCTTATGAGGATAAGATCAAGATCCCGGCAGACGGAAAAACCAAAAAGACCATGGCATTTGAGATCCGTGACAAGTGGGGATATCGTCTGGATCATCTGAAAATAGCTACTATAGCCATCGACTACGGAAAGATCCTGGATCAAGATTACGACCTGTCTTCAACAGGCATTCAGGTACCTGTCAGGGACGGTGTGGTCGAGGTCGAGATTCAGGCCGCTCAGCGACCGATCCGCGCTATATTGACGATCGAATTAATGGGGGAGGTCTTTGAACAGAACATTCGATTTACCACACCACAACTTCCCTTTGTAATGGTTGGATCAATTAGCGGAGGTTTGTCGGAATATCGTTCCTTTACCGATACCGGTGATGAACCCGAAGTTGAAGAATGGAAACAGGATTCATTATCTGTCTTCGGTCTGCCTATGCTTTACGGTGGAAGAGCTGCATTTTATGCTAAAGGTAATATCTTCAATAAGCTTGGACTTACGGTATCGTATGATTCCAAACGAAATTACAAGGATCAATTCTATCGCGATTTAGATCCCGAAGATCAGTATGCATTATATGGAGACGCCAGTAAGCTGGAATATGACGCTCAATCCACATCTCCATTATTCGTAAAACTTGAACACAATGAATCTTCATTGGTTTACGGTGATTTCAATACAGCTGTGGATCAAACGGAGTTTTCGGCCTATAATCGTACATTCAACGGTTTTGTAACCGATCTTAAAGGTAAAACTCAATCTCTCAGAGGGTTTATAACCCAAAGTGACCGTGTTATGAAATTGGATGAGATCAGGGGAGAGGGTATCTCGGGTTATTATTATCTGAGTGAGAGCAATATCACGGAATACTCCGATAAAGTGATCATCCAAACGCGGGATCGATATCATTCCGAGGAGATCATCAAATCTGTTGAACAAGTCAGATTCCAGGATTACAGTATCAATTATGAAGATGGTTCCATTATGTTCAAACAACCGGTGCCCAGCATGGATGCGAACGGAAACCCCGTGACCATTGTGATCGCTTATGAATATCAAAGCGGACAGCGGGAGTCGTTGATCGGGGGCGTTCGCTACGAGGGAACCTTCTTCAGAAAGATGAAACTGGGGGCTACTGCCGTTATAGAGGAAAGAGATACGTCACATTATACCCTTTACGGCGCTGACTTGACTTTGCCGCTTTTCAAATGGCTTTCAATGAAAGGGGAATATGCCGCATCCAGCACCCCTCAAATGAGCG
>CAYVLJ010000088.1:0-8615 GCA_964452375.1 uncultured bacterium
TTACTAAATCATATTATTCTTACATAAATGCACTTGAATGCTGTGTGGCGCAACATTAATGAGTGTCTATGCCTAGCCCCAAATCCAAGCTGATCATAATCTTAATGGTGTTTGCAACACTATTGTTTGCCCAATCCCCGCGTGAATATGTTACATCCCGAACAAATATGCCGCCTGTTATCGACGGACTGCTGGATGATATCTGCTGGGAAACCGCACCTATGAGCGGTGACTTCAGAATGCATCAACCCTATGATGACCGTCCCGCCGAGTTTAAAACCGAGTTTGCGATCCTTTACGACAATAACAATATTTATGTTGCCGTTAGGGCATATGATCCGGAACCGGATAAGATCTATCGTCAGGTCTCCCGAAGAGATCATGTCGGGACTGAATTCGTTGCCCTTTGTTTCGATACTTATTATGATAAAAAAACCTGCTTTTGCTTTTTTATCAATGCCAGCGGTGTTGTCGGTGATATGTTCATTTCTCAAGACGGTGATGTTAATGATGAAAGCTGGAACGCCATTTGGTGGGGAAAATCCAATATTGATGAATTGGGTTGGACGGCCGAATTTCGGATACCTTTGTCTCAGCTTCGCTTTGTCGAAAAAGAAGATCAGGTCTGGGGGCTTGATGTGATGCGTGACGTTCAGCGCACAGATGAAGAAAGTTTCTGGATGGAACACAAGCGAAACGATCGCGGTTTCGTTCATCAGTTCGGCATTCTCAGCGGCTTGCACAATATCAAAGCCCGGAAAGTGTTTGATATCATGCCCTATGCCGTCGGTTCTTACGATACATATGAAGCCGAAGAAGACAATCCTTTCAGGGACGGCACGGACTTGAATTTTAACGGGGGCATCGACGGAAAGATCGGCTTAACAAATAACTTTACAATGGATTTTACGGTCAATCCCGATTTCGGTCAGGTGGAGGCGGACCCCGCAACAGTCAACCTCACGGCCTTTGAAACTTTCTTTGGCGAACGCCGGCCGTTTTTTATTGAAGGCAGCAATATTACCTCTTTTACCCTGGATGTGAACGGTGGTTCGGAACAGCTGTTCCACTCCCGGCGCATCGGCCGTTCTCCCCATCACTGGCCGGACCTGAATGACGACGAATATGCAAAAATGCCCAACGCCACAGATATTATTGCAGCTGCCAAAGTCACCGGCCGAACGGACAAGGGACTTAACATCGGTGTCGTGGAAGCGGTTACACAAAAAGAATATGCCGATATTCATGCAAATGGCATTGATTCAACTTTGGCAGTCGAGCCTTTGACCAATTATACCGTTGCGGCTTTACGTCAGGATGTGAATGAAGGCGAAACGCAATTCGGCGGAATTTTCACAGCGGTCAACCGCAAACTGGATGATGAGCATCTGGATTATCTTCATAAACAAGCCTACACCGCCGGTTTGGATTTTCAGCATTATTTCAATAAAGACCATACCTGGCAGATCGATGCCCGTGCTTACGGTTCCTACGTTCAAGGCAGTAAAGAGGCTATATCTGAAACGCAACAGTCCTCTTCTCACCTTTTTCAACGACCCGATGCCGATTGGGTTAGTTATGATTCCACACGGACATCCATGACGGGGCATGGCGGTTCGGTGCGGCTGGGAAAATTCGGCGGACAATACCGTGCCGCCGTGAAATTCCAGTGGAAATCTCCCGGACTTGAATTGAACGATATCGGATTCGTCGGACGTACGGACCAGATCATGCAAAATATCTGGCTGGAATATCGTGATAATGAGCCCGGAAAGATTTTTAATTGGTATACTATCGATATCAGCCAATGGAATAATTTCAATTTCGGCGGAATACATCAAAATTCCGGGATCAACATTGTTTGGAATTCACGTTTCAGGAACCGTATGGGATTTGATCTTGCCTTTGAATACAATTCCGATTTTGTCAGTTCAACAGAGTTAAGAGGAGGTCCACGGCTTCGCATGCCTTCTTCGATCGTGGGCTGGACTTGGTTCGGCACCGATTATACAAAAGACCTTAGTTACTGGATATTCGATGTCGGAGGCTACCAGCCTGAGAGCCAAGGCAATTATAATCGTGTTGAAAACGAGATCGAGTGGAAAGTAAGTCCTTTTTTAAATTTTTCCGTATTCGCGGAATGGGATCGTGAGCTCGAATCTATGCAATATGTTACCGATGTCGACTTTGATGGCGAAACACGATATATTCTTGGGCGGATCCTTACTCAGTCAGCCAGTATGCAATTGGGCGTCAATTGGAATATTACACCGAATATTTCCCTGGAATACCGGGGCCGCCCGTTCTTTATGAGTGGGAATTATGATCAATTCAAGGTAGTAACGGACGGAGATAACAAGATATATGAAGAGCGTTTCGATCGCTTTACCGACAATATCACACTTGCCGACGAACTTTATTCCTGTGATGAGAACCGCGACCTGGTTATCGACTATACCTTCGACGATCCTAATTTCGTTTACAGTTCCTTTCAATCGAACCTTGTTTTTCGCTGGGAATATCAGCCCGGATCGACGCTTTTCCTCGTCTGGTCGCAGAATAATTCCTTCAGCTCAGGTGAAAGCGCTTTGAATCTTCCACAAAACATCCGCGACCTGAGAAGCGAGATCCCGCAGAATGTTTTTTTGGTGAAGGTTTCGTATAGGTTAGGTAGATAATTTGAAATTATTTTTGTAAAAAAACAGTACAATTTATAGCAAAATATAAATCAATGCTCATCCCCAGAGGGGATGAACAATAGTTGATATATAATTCTCATTAAACACCAACCGCAGAGCGGTTGAACATTTAATAAAGATATTGTACAACCACGCTGTGGTTGTTTTTCTATGGGAATCATTATATCTATTGTAGTCTATCCCCTCTGGGGATTATTCTGATATTGGATTAGCAATTATATGCAATGTATTCCCTGACGGACCCCAGACCCCAGACTCCACATTCACACCCCTGATCCGCTTTAGCGCACCAACATCATCTTCTGCATCATGATCACGGGTTCGCTGTCTACGACGGCGACCATGCGGCAGAGATAAACGCCGCTGGGTGCCGGCATGCCGGATTCTGTTTCGCCCCACCAGCGCACGCTGTGGTTCTGTGCATCCTGACGTTCGTTGACCAGGCTTTTAATTTCTTTGCCAAGAAGATTGTATATCTTGATATTTACCTGAGCGCTTACCGGCAGAGAGTAGCGAATATCGGTATATTCCGTAAAAGGATTCGGCGTATTCGGCAAGAGTTCAAGTTTTTCGGGATTGGCCATGAGGAAGCGATCCACCTCTTTAACATATACGGGCATATAGTAGACGATCATATCGTGACCGTCCGTCACCCTGATGGTTACGGCATCTTCTCCTGATCTGTAATTTTCGGTATAAAAAATGATGCCGGCTCTCTTGTCAATATCGTCATCGATAAGATAGCGAACATACCGGCCGGGAGTAATGTCCCAGGTCAGGTCGTTCAGATCATTATCGATATCATAAACGATATCTTCGAAGAACAGAGTATCCGAACTATTGGCCCTGAATGAGATCGAATCCGGAAGCCCCATGGTGAAATACGGTGCGTCATTCACGGCCGTAACGGGAATGGGCCATGTGTATTTGACCTTTTTCTTTCCGTCGCTTGCCGTAAATTCAAGCTGATCTTTGCCATACCAGTCCCCCAATGGCCAGATCACCAGTGTGTCGGATTTTTCTTCAATGTATAAATTGTCTCCGGCCTTGTAATCTATTTTGATCTCATCGCCCTCGTCAGGATCACTGACAAAAGAACGTATGAATGTCATTGGCAGAATCATTGAACCGTCCTCTAAAATACTTGTATCCGGCATGCTCCGCCATCTTGGGGCATCATTGACGGGTTTGATCGTGATATCCATGTAGCCCGTATCACGTAAACCGCCGTCGTAGACGATCATGCCGATCTGCGCATCTCCGTTCCAGTCCGGATCGGGGACAAGCGTAATGGCATTCCGGCGTTCTCTGATCTTAACGTTCGGATCTTCTATAAAAGCCCACATCAGGTCTTTGGCCGGTGTTTCAATATCCCGGGCATGACTTGCGATATACGTGCGGTCGATAGACAGGGTGTCATCCTCATTCCAGCTTTCGGGCTGCAGATCCCGCATTATGGGTTTATCGTTTACGGACAATACTCTAAAGGGATAAGAGATCGTAGCGGTAAATTCACCGTCAGAGACCATCATTTTGATCGCGGTATTCCCGAACCAGTTTGCGTCTGCAAAAACCCGGTATGCGCCTTCAGTTTCATAAAAATGTATATGCTCCTGCGGCATCAATGTCCACTGAAGATCCTCTGAATTTGTTTCCGGATCGTAAACCAATCCGTAAAGATCCGTTTTCAGGATCTTCAGCGTATCATCTTCCAAAAAGGAACGGCCGCTGATCTTTTTTTCAAAACTTGGCGCATCGTTCACCGGCAAGACATGCACACGCCAGATGCGGCTGGCGGTCAATTCACCGTCAGAGACGGTTAACTCAAGCGAGTCGGTGCCGTACCAGTCGGGTGATGCCGAACAGCGGATCTCCCGGCCGTTGTAAAAAGCCCGGACCTTGCCGAAGCGCTTGACCTGCCATTTCAGTTCATGCTTGGGTGTTTCAACGTCAAAGGCATAGTGTTCAAGTGCCTTTTTATCAATATAAATGGTTTCATCTTCATAAAATAATGTGTCAGGCAGCTCAGCCAATACCGGAGCATCGTTGACGGATATCACATTGACCTGCCAATAGATCGTGTCGGACAATTCACCGTCACTGACCCGCAGCATGAGCTTGTCTTGGCCGAACCAGTTCTCATCGGCCAACAGGGTGATCTTACCGCCCTCAGTTGAAATGACCACATGCTCACCGGAATACACGTGAAAACGCAAAAGCGAATCCGGCGTTTCAATATCAAAAGCGTGATCGGAAAAAAGACTCAGGGGCAGTTGCAGAATTTCATCTTCGTTAAATTTCACCGGATCGATCTCAGTCCATTGGGGAGCGTCGTTCATCGGTACAACCCTGACGTGGTAAATTAAGGTGTCGGACAGCGAACCGTCCGAAACGGCAAAACGCAGACTGTCCTTACCGTACCAGTTCTTGGCCGGCTGATATGTAAACAGACCGTCCTTCTCGATCAGGTCTGTGCGTTCATCAATTGCAAATATGTCAAGTACATCACCCGTATCGGCATCTTCTGCTAAAGATAAAAGGGAATCGACGTAAATATCCAGCGAGCTGTCCTCGTTTAAAATTCCCGTTTGAGGCATACTTACAAACCGCGGCGCATCGTTCACCGCTTCGACCGTTACGGGGTATTTGACCGTATCTTTCAATTCGCCGCCGGAATAAGCGACCGTAAGCGTTGCGCTTCCATGCCAGTTGAGCGCCGGGATCAGACGAACGCCTTTATTCTCTGCTTGAATTTCAATGTATTTGCTGTCGATGCGGGGATCATAATTTATTTGGATGGAATCGGTTGCATTATGATAACTTAGATATGCAATACTGTCTTCTTTCATGACAATGGATTGCGGGGTCAAAGCCTTGATCGCCGTGTTCTCGTAAAGCAGCAAACCGCCCCACCCCACAGTTTGCAAAATGTCCGGGATCGAATCGCCGGTGACGTCGGCTACTGCGATCTTGTTGTTCTCATTTGAGATCTCCTGAATGAAAAATGTGCTGTCGGTCACAAAAAATGCCAATTTCAGTCCATCTTCTGTCGTGATACGATCGTCATATCCGTCCATATCCATGTCGGCGATCGCGGTGTCTGTAAAAACAATGGTTTCATCGTTGAGGACCGATCGTTTAAGCTCACCCTCAACATTGATCGCTTCCTTAAAAACACCGGCAACATGCGTTCTTTCGGGCCGGGCAACAAGACCTGCCGTCAAGATCAATGCCATGATAAATACAATGGTTTTTTTTCTCATCCGCCACATGATTTCGGGTTATTTACAGACCGTTAAAGATAAATTTTATTGTGATGTTGCACAATTAAATTTTTGGTTAATAATGACGTAGGGGCTCAGAATTCTGAGCCCCTACGTCTACGATTTATTTACCGGTCACCTGTTACAGGTTACGAATTACACGATCTTCGACTTACATTTCACACAATGCGTGGTATGTGGAACCTCTTCCAGGCGTTCGTCGGGAATACGGTCGCCGCATTCCTTGCAATAGCCGTAATCCGGATCGTTCTCAATGCGGTCCAGCGCCTTGTCCAGAAAAGTCAGGAACTTGTTTTCCCGTGCATACTGCATAAAGGCTTTTTCGCGTTCCTGCGCATCGGTTCCGACGTCCGCCATATGATAGGCATAATTTGAATCCAGCTGGCTGCTGCCAGGCGAACTGTCAATAAAGGATTCGCGTTTGGTCTCGATCTGAGCAATGGCTTCAGCGCGTTTCTCAAGGATGACCTTGCGAAAATGATTGCGCTGCGCTTTGGTCAATTTTGGGCCTTTGCGTTTTACGTCCGGCATAATTGGTTCCTCTCCAACAATTATTATACTCGAATAATATTAATAATTATTACGTCTTTTCCAACTTTTATTTCTTTGCTGGCGTCGTATTTTGCGCCACTTTTTTCAAGAAGTTTTGCAAGTGTCTCAGTTTCAAGATATTCGGCGTATGCCGTCACTGCGGCCATAACCTCTTCACTTGACTCAATATATAGCTCTATACGGTCATCGACGTTGAAATCGGCTTCTTTTCGCAAAGTTTGAATATGACGGACCAGGTCACGGACCAGGCCTTCCTGTTTCAATTCTTCGGTCAGAGTGACATCCAGAATGGCAACGTAGCCTCTGTCTTCGACCGCGACAACGCCTTCTTTTTCGTTCACGACGATGTTGATATCATCGTGTGAGACGTTGATCCCGGCAATGGCGATGGTCTCGCCGGCCTGGACCATTGCCGCAACTTTGGCGCCGTCCATTTCTTTAAGGCCCTTGACGATCAGGGGCATGTCTTTGCCGACCTTCTTGCCAAGCGTGACGAAGTTGGGTTTGGCTTCGTAGCTGACATATTCGTCGATGCTGTCGATAAGCGTGACTTTCTTGATGTTCAGCTCTTCTTTGATCTGATCTTCAAGTTCCGTTATATATGCTTTTCCCTTGGCGTTGCGAGCTTTGAACAGCATGTTGGCCAGCGGCTGGCGCGTGCGGATATTCGCTTTGTTCCGTGCGCTTCGGCCCATTTCGACGGCCTTGATGATGGTGTCGATCTTGTTCAGCAGATCGGTATCGATCATGGCTTCGTCGGCTTTCGGGAATTCCTGCAGATGAACCGATTCGGGAGCGTCTTTGTCAACGGAGAGCACCAGGTTCTGATAGATGTCTTCGGTGACGAATGGCAGCACCGGCGCGATCGCGGTGATGATGGTGCGCAGTACGGTGTAAAGCGTATAGTAGGCGCCCATTTTGTCGCTGTCGTTCTCGCTCTTCCAGAAACGGCGGCGAGAGCGGCGAACGTACCAGTTGGACATCTCGTCCAGCAGTTTTTCGAACTTGCGCATCAGGCGCTCGACGTGATATTCGCTGTAATCTTTATTGGCTTCTTTAACAAAGGCATTGACCTTGGCCAGCGCCCATTTATCCAATTGGTTCAGATCCTTGATGTCGATTTTCTGAGTGGTCGGATCGTAATTGTCGATCTCTGCGTAGGTAATGTAAAATGAATACATATTCCACAGCGTGAGCAGCTTCTTGCGGATCTCATCCGCGGGACCGTAACCGAAAAGCAGGTTATGCTCCGGATTGTGCGCCGTGTACATCCAGCGCATCACATCCACGCCCATATGGTCGGCGGCATCATGGAAGGGAATCGCGTTTCCGGCGCTTTTGTGCATGTCATCGCCGTGCTCATCCTTCACCAGCGCATGACCCAGAACGGTCTTGAACGGCGCGGTGTTCTCCAGCACGGTGCTCATGGCCAGCAGAGAGTAGAACCAGTTCCGGAACTGTCCGGGCAGGGATTCTGTAATGAAATCTGCCGGGAACCATTGCTTCCAGTAGTCATGGTCCGTGATATAATGCATGGTGGAATACGGCACGATGCCGGCATCCAGCCAGGGATTGCCCACATCGGGTATTCTATGTGCTTCGGCGCCGCATTTGGAGCAGGTGATGCCGATATTGTCGATATAAGGTTTATGCGGGGATTTGCCTTCGAACTGTTCCCAGCCGGAAACCGCCCGTTCTTTTAATTCGTCTTTGCCGCCCACGACCTCGAAATTGCCGCACTCTTTGCATTCCCAGATCGGTAAGCTCAGTCCCCAGTAGCGTTTCTTGGAGATCATCCAGTCGCCCATGTTGCGCAGCCAGTCCATCTCGCGGTCATGTCCCCAGGCGGGGATCCATTCGATCTGATCGACGACTTCCATCATCTCGTGGCGAAGCTCATCCATGGAGATGAACCATTCGTCCACCAGACGGAAAACCAGTTCCGTGCCGTGGCGCCAGCAGGTGGGATAGCGGTGGGTGATCTGATCGATCTTGTAGCAAATGTCTTTTTCTTTGAGATTGTCGAAGATCTCTTTGGTGACTTCCTGGGAGTTCTTGCCGGTCAGCCAATCGAAACCGT
>CAYVLJ010000089.1:0-6439 GCA_964452375.1 uncultured bacterium
GAGTACGCGGTCGCGATCGACCTGGAACACGGTACGATAATGATCATCGTGCCGTTTTCCGAAAGTCTCGGTATCGAAACGATTATAAAAATCAGACATTAGTCTACGTTAACAACTTCGGCAACTTCCGGAATTTCGTTTTTAAGGACGCGTTCAATGCCGGCTTTCAAGGTCATAGTTGACATCGGGCAGCCTTTGCAAGCGCCTGTCAAACGGACTTCAACGACATTGTCTTCACGGACGTTGACCAATTCACAGTCACCGCCGTCCATCTGGAGTGAAGGACGAACTTTATCTAAAACTTCTTGAACTTTTGCTCTATCTAACATTTTGTTTCCTTTCGGTTTGTTTCATGTTTTTCAAGTGAAGAATATAAACAAAATTACACTGCCTATCAAAGAAAATCGGTGTTAAATGTTTCAACTTTTTTTCTTCTTTACCCCGACAGACGGAGGTGTAATTCGTAGATGACCCAGGATGGAACCCCGGGTATTTGAACTAAAAATAAACCAACCCTGAGCGGAGTCGAAGGGTTTAACTTTCTTCTGTAGGGGAGCGAAATAACGATTGTCAATTACACAAGATTCAAGAAACTCAACCCCTCAAGAAGGTCTGGGTTGACTGTTTTTTTGATTCCCATTCCCGGCAGTTCATATCAGGCTATTTATTGAATTACCTTTCGACAAGCTAAAGATAATTTTTCTATTTGAGACACAATGCATTGCGTATCTACCCAAGATATTACAATCGTATATATCACACAATAATTATTGTGCATCCCCAGAGGGGATAAACTATAATAGATATTTTATCCTATATTGAATTACAACCGCAGAGCGGTTGAACAAAGAATTTAAATATCGTACAACCACGCTGTGGTTGTGATTTGGGTAATAATCTTATGGCTAATTTGGTTCATCCCCTCCAGGGATTATTCTTATGAAATACAATATCTCGCGTCTCTACATATCTGTTTTTTCTTTCTCTTTCCCGTTTCCATCATACGCATCAATGATCTTCTTCACCAGCGGGTGGCGAACAACATCGACGGTTTTAAGTTCACAGACGGCAATACCTTCAATGTCTCGAAGAATATCGATGGCGGTACAAAGTCCCGAACGTTGATTGTAGGGCAGGTCGATCTGTGTAATATCGCCCGTGATGAATGCTTTTGAGTTCACGCCAATACGCGTCAGAAACATTTTCATCTGCAGGTCGGTGGTGTTTTGGGCTTCGTCAAGGATAAGATATGCATTATCCAGTGTTCGTCCCCTCATATAGGCCAAGGGTACAATTTCTACTACATGTTGTTCAAGGTATGCTTTGAATTTCTCGGGTGCGATCATGGAGCGCATGGCATCGTAAAGGGGCGCCAGATATGGATCGATCTTGTCTTTCATATCACCCGGCAAAAAGCCAAGGCGTTCACCCGCTTCAACGGCGGGACGCGTGAGAATAATACGGGAGATTTCGTGGTTCTTCAACGCGGCTACGGCTACAGCTACGGCTTGATAGGTTTTTCCCGTGCCTGCAGGACCGATGGCAAAAGTAATATCGTTCTCTAAGCTTGCACGAAAGTACGCTTCCTGTCCGGCTGTGCGCGGTTTGATGATGCCTTTATGGGTAAATAGGATAATGGAATCATCGGGACCGGAATATACTTTTTCATTATGGTCCGTTTCCATATTGATGATCGTGCTGACGTCTGTTGCATCCAATTGTTTGCGCTTTGGGATGAGGTGGATCATTTCATTCAGAATATGATGGATCTGTTCGACCACCTCAAACTCGCCATCGATGATCAGCCGTTCACCCCTGGCAGTAATGGTCGCATTGAAATGCTTGCGCAATACTTTCAGGTTCTCGTCCCTCACGCCCAACAGGGCGATGGGGTCAAAGCCTTTCATGATGATCTCGCGTTTGGTGTTCGTCATGGATCCTCCCGGCCTATCCGACCAGTTTCTTATAATTCTCTTTTAACAGCGCCAGTGTTTCTTCGTAGCCGGCGAGTTTGTTTCGTTCGTGTGCAACTACGTTTTCCGGAGCGCGGGAAACGAAGTTCGGGTTGTTCAATTTTCCTTTCGCCGCTTTGATGCGGCCTTCATAAGATGCAATGTCCTTTTCCAGACGTTCTTTTTCTTTGTCAACGTCGATCAAGCCGGCAAGCGAAACGTAGATCTCAAGATCGCCGACAACCGCCGAGGATGACAGTTCGGGCTGATCTACCGTTTCGGAAATAGTCAGTTCGCGGACCTTTGCCAGGGTTTCGATATAGTTGTGTTGAACATTCAATATCTTGCGCGTTCCTTCCGCACCACCACCGATCAACACATCCGTTTTCTTTGAAGGGGGAACGGTCATTTCAGAACGTATCGTGCGGATCGCAGTGATCACATCCATAACGAGGGTCATGTCTTTTACAGCTTCTTTTGATACCGGAAACTTATCGGCCTTCGGCCAGTCGGAGATCATGATATCTTTTTCTTCTTCTGTCTTAACCGACTGCCAAATCTCTTCTGTTATAAAAGGAGCATAAGGGTGCAGCAATTTAACAATGTTTCTCAGGACGCAGATCGCCGTTTTTAAAGCTGTTGCTTTTTTCTTTTTATCATCACCGTACAGGCGCGGTTTGATCAGTTCAATATACCAGTCGCAGAAATTACTCCAGGTAAAATCGTAGATGTCCTTGGCTGCATCATTAAACCGATACTTGCCAAGGTGCTTGTTGACGGAATGAATGGTATCTTTCAATTTTGAGAGTATCCAAAGGTCCGGGGTTTCCATGTCTTCGGTTTTGGGAAGTTCGCCTGCCGTTACCTTATCATCAATATTCATTAATACAAAACGGCTGGCGTTCCAAAGTTTGTTCATGAAATTTCGTCCAAGTTCTATCTGTGATGTATCAAATAATATATCATGACCTTTGGGTGCGATCAGCATCATGCCGTAACGCAGTGCATCGGCTCCGTATTGATCGATCACATCAAGCGGATCGGGCGAGTTGCCCAGGGACTTGCTCATTTTGCGACCCTGCATATCGCGGATCAGTCCGGTATAGTAAACATTTTTGAAAGGAATATCATCCATGAATTCCAATCCGGCCATGATCATGCGGGCCACCCAGAAGAAAATGATATCGGGTGCGGTGACCAGGTCATCTGTGGGATAATAGTATTTCAGATCTTCATTGCTTTCGGGCCAGCCCAATGTAGAGAAGGGCCAGAGCCAAGATGAGAACCAGGTGTCCAGAACGTCTTCGTCCTGCTTGATGTTCTTGCTGCCGCAAAGCGGACAAGTTGCAGGGTCCTCACGTTCGGCTGATTCCCAGCCGCAATCGGTACAGGTGAATACGGGTATCCTGTGACCCCACCAAAGCTGGCGCGAGATACACCAGTCGCGAATATTTTCTAACCAATGGTTATATGTCTTTACCCAGCGGTCGGGATTGAATTTGATCTTGCCGCTGTTCACGGCTTCAAGCGCCGGTTTGGCCAGCGGCTCCATTTTAACGAACCATTGTTCTGATAAACGGGGTTCGATCGGAACGTGTGCTCTTTCGGAATAACCGACCTTGTGAACATGGTCTTCGATCTTTTCCAGCAAACCGAGTTCCTCCAGATCGAATACAACCGCTTTCCGGCATTCATAACGATCCATGTACTGATATTTTGCGGGCACCTTATCGTTCATGGTGGCATCTTCATTCATGATATTGAGAAATTCAAGATCGTGTCGCAGGCCGATCTCATAATCGTTGGGATCGTGGGCGGGTGTGATCTTCACAGCGCCGGTGCCGAATTCCATATCGACATAGGAATCTTCAACAATGGGAATTTCACGGTTTGCCAGGGGCAGAAGGATCGTCTTGCCAACCAGATCGGCATAACGCTCGTCTTTGGGGTTGACCGCCACAGCCGTATCGCCCAGCATGGTTTCGGGTCGTGTGGTGGCGATCACCAGATAACGGTCTTTTTCGTCCTTGACGGGGTATTTGAAGTACCAGAGATTCCCGTTCTTTTCCTGGTGAATTACTTCTTCATCGGAAAGCGCAGTATGTGAAACTGGGCACCAGTTAATGATGCGCTTGCCTTTATAGATCAGGCCTTTTTCGTAGAGAGAGACAAAGACTTCCCGGACGGCTTTTGAGAGACCTTCGTCCAGCGTAAAGCGTTCGCGCTCCCAGTCACAGGATACGCCCAGTTTGCGAAGCTGTTTAATGATCATACCACCGTATTGGTCTTTCCAGTCCCAGATGCGTTCCACAAATTTTTCGCGGCCAAGATCATGACGAGTTTTGCCTTCTGTCTCGCGAATGTGTTTTTCCACACGTGCCTGAGTGGCAATACCCGCATGATCCGTACCCGGCAACCACATGGTCTCGTAACCTTCCATACGGGCCTTGCGGACAAGAATATCCTGCATTGTGTTGTTCAAAACGTGACCCATGGTCAGCATGCCCGTCACATTGGGCGGCGGGATCATCACACAGAAAGAAGCTTTCTTTTTGTTGGGTTCGGAATGGAAATATCCTTGTTCTTCCCAGTGCTTGAACCAGGCGTCTTCCACAAGTTTCGGGTCATATGTTTTTGAAAGTTCCTTCATTCTGTCTCCCGTATTTGAAGGCGGTTAAAATACATCATTAAATTTAAGGGAAAACAAAGGTTAAGGCAATTGATTGTTGGGTTGAAGGAAGATATTTACACCTACAAAATACTTTTGTTTATACCCCGACGAATGGAGGGGTAATTCAATGATGACCCGGGATATTATCCCGGGTATGTGCTTGCCTTATATTAATTACCCTGAGCGAAGTCGAGGGGTGATTCCGAAAAAGCAACTATTTTTGATCAACCCCTCCATAAAGTCAGGGTTGTTTTGGCTTGGGGTTTATTTTCCCGGGATTTCATCCCGGGTCATCTCTGGTTTACCCTTCGACTTCGCTCAGGGTGTTATTTTATATCCTGAGATTTCAACCTCACCACAAGAAATCCGAATTGCATTCGCGTAAAAACCTTTATTATAATCCACATTCTCATTGTATATTTTTTCGTTCCTGATAATTCGAAATTTTGAGGTCATTATGACAAAATGGGAATACAAGGTCCTTGAATTTGACCCATACGGCGTAATGGGTGGATTGGTTGATACGGACGAGATCCAACAAAAGCTCAATGAACTTGGTAAAGACGGTTGGGAATTGGTCAGCGCTTTTGCTACCGCCAGTGCCAACAGTTCACGAAAAATGATCTATAACCTGAAACGCGCGTCTCAATTCTAAATGAAATCACAAGAGGGAATATGTTAAAACGATTGCTCGCTTTTTTATTAACATTATTATTTGTTTTTTCAGGACTTTTGGCTCAGGAAACAAGCGAAGAAGCGCCGGTAGTCGATACCTCCGTCAAGATCAGCGGACTATGGTTCATGGCCTACAGAGGAAACATACCAAGCGAAGGGGATGATACTTTCGGCCTGAAACGCGGGTACCTGACTTTTAAGAAAAACTTCAACGACAAATTTTCCATTCGATACACTCAGGATATCACCATCGACAAAGAAGGCGACGATGCGGGTAATGTCGAGATCCGTTTTAAATACTGCTACCTGAAAATGGATCTGCCTGAATTCCTGTTCTTTAAAAAAACCTGGATAGAAGTCGGACTTGTCCATCAGCCCTGGGTCGAATTCGAGCAAAAGATCAATACCTACCGCGTGCAAGGTAAGATGTTCATGGAAAAATACGGGGTGACGTCCTCTGCTGATTTCGGCTTTAATGCCGTGGCTTTGCTCGGAGGAGAGCTGAGTGAAGAAGCTCGCAAGAAAGTGGACAGTTCGCTACCCGGCAAATATGGTTCCGTATCTTTCGGTGTTTACAACGGCGGCGGCTATCATGCCATTGAAGTAAATAATAACAAAACTGTTGAAGGCAGATTATCTCTAAGGCCCTTCCCGGGTTTTGTGCCGGGACTGCAATTCTCTTACGGTTTTTCGACCGGTCAGGGCAACGACACCTTGAATACAAAGTATAATTATCATGTGGGCATGCTATCGCATGAAACAGCAAAAACAACATTGACGGCACAGTATTATCGCGGCTTTGGTTTTCATGGCGGGGGAACAGGCTATAATGAGGGTTGGTCATTATTTGCCGAACTGTGTATACCATTCACACCTTTGGTTGTATTCGGAAGATATGATCATTTTACTGAAGATTATCCAACAATTATGTTTGATGACGCTTTTCTCGTGCCCGAGGATTACACACATAATAGTGTATTGATTGCCGGTTTAGCTTGGAAATTCTTCAAGAATAATCGCTTATTATTTGATCTCGAACGTTCTTGGGAGTCCGGATGGGTTGATCCGCTTTTATCTTCTTTAATACCGCCCATAATAAATACTACAGCCGAACTAGCGCTGGAAATTGTATTTTAACGGG